>JBGVQR010000071.1:0-30684 GCA_045127605.1 Candidatus Limimorpha sp.
ATGGGTTCACAAAGAAAGCATCGTTTTGCGCCTTGATTTCTGCCGTAGAAAACAGACAGAAGCCCAGCATAAAGCTCAATACAAAAAATTTTCTTTTCATTTTTAATTAAATATTATTTGAATTTAAGTTATGACAATACAATATCGCAAGGCATGACAGCACACCTTGTGAAAATTCGTTAAATAAGATTCTTGTAAATTAGATTCAGGGGTTATCTCAAATCGCCAACGGGGGGGGTAATTGCAATGTGTGTCAAAGACTTAGCTTTTAAAGCTATCTTAAAAGTCTTTTCTTCTATTTGTAAATTATGCTTTGACATCAATGCTTGGTTTTGTGGCGCGAAGATAATACTTTTTAATGCATAATTCACAATGCATAATGCATAATTATTTTTTAAAAGTTGCTAAGTCTATAAGTCAGAGTCAGAGTTCAGTGTCAAAGTTCAAAGTTCAAAGTTCAGAGTCCTCAATTCCTCATCAAATAATTCTTCACATAATCCGCAACTCCGTCTTCCAAAGATGTGAATTCTTTGTCGTAACCTGCTTCTCTCAGTTTTGTCATATTCGCTTCTGTGAAGTATTGGTATTTGTCTCTGATATCTTCAGGAATATCGATAAACTCAATATTGACATCTCTTCCCATCGCCTTGAAAGTGTTAGCCGCCAAGTCGTAAAAACTACGAGCCTTGCCAGTTCCTAGATTGTACAAACCACTCTTAACTTGGCGTCTCGGTGTCTCGGTGTCTCGGTGTCTTTCTATCATAAAACAGATAACGCTCGCAATATCTTTCACATAAATGAAATCGCGTAATTGTTGTCCGTCGGCGAAGTCAGGACGATGTGAACGGAAGAGCTTCACTTTTCCTGTAGCGTTTATCTGGTTGAAAGAATGGAAAATGACAGACGCCATTCTTCCTTTGTGATATTCATTAGGTCCATAAACGTTGAAGAACTTCAAGCCTGCCCAGAATGGAGGTTGTTTCGTTTGTTTCAAAATCCATTTGTCAACTTCGTTTTTAGAACGTCCGTAAGGATTTAACGGTTGTAATTTTTCCACGATATCATGACTGTCATCATAACCTAATTCGCCGTTTCCGTAGGTAGCTGCTGAAGATGCATAAACCAAAGGTATCTGATATTCGGCGCATAAAGCGAACATCGTCTCGGTATAATCGACATTCAACTTTTGAAATACATTCCAGTCGAATTCTGTGGTATCAGTGCGAGCTCCGAGATGAACGACGAAAGTCACTTCTTCATGGTTTTCCTTAAACCAGTCGAAGAAAACATTTCTGTCAACTAAAGTTTTATATTTCAAGTCGACATAATTTCTCTCTTTTTCTTTCTTTGAAAAATCATCGACGAGAATCAAATCGTTATATCCTTTTTGATTAAGTTCGCCAGCTACTACACTGCCGATAAAACCCGCTGCACCTGTTATGACTATCATATTATATTTTTTTGTAGAGACGTGTCAACAACTCATCTTCTATATTTTATGATGTTGTTGACGCGTCTTTACTATATTATTCTGTTCTGGTTTTAATATAGTTACGCCATTTATCCAAGACTGCCACCATGTCGCTTGGAAGTTCTGAATCGAAGTACATTTCTTTTCCTGTCGTTGGATGAATGAAACCAAGAATCTTGGCATGCAAGCAATGACGTGGAATTTCTCTGAAGCAGTTTTCAATAAACTGGCGGTATTTCGAGAATGTAGTACCTTTTATAATAGTGTCGCCGCCGTAGAGATAGTCGTTGAACAAAGGATGTCCTGTATGTTGGAAATGCACACGAATCTGGTGAGTTCTACCTGTCTCAAGACGACACTCTACCAAAGTGACGTAATTGAAATGTTCCAATACTTTATAATGTGTCACTGCCGACTTGCCTTGTGAGCCATCAGGATATACTGCCATCGCCACTCTGTCTTTAGTGCTGCGACCGATATGACCTTCGATAGTACCTTCGTCCTCAGCGAAGTCGCCCCAGACGAGAGCCTGATAACGGCGTGTTATGCTGTGTTCGAAGAATTGTCTTGCCAAAACAGTCTGTGCCGTCTCGTTCTTGGCGATAATCATCAGACCTGTAGTGTCTTTGTCGATACGGTGTACGAGATAGCCAAAACCGTTTTCAACTTTTTGATTTGTATTTTTGAAATGATATGCAAGAGCATTCAACAAAGTTCCGTCAAAGTTACCGTGACCTGGATGCACAACGAGACCAGCTTGTTTGTTGATGATAATGACATCATCGTCTTCATAAACGATTTCCAATGGAATATTTTCTGGAGTGATGACGATTTCGCGAGGTGGAAATGAAAGAACGATGGTAACGACATCGTTAGGTTTTATCTTATAATTCTGTTTCACAGAGACGCCGTTCACGAGGATACTACCTGCTTTAGCAGCATTCTGTATTCTGTTACGTGACACGTTCTCCATGCGGTTCTGCAAGAACTTATCGATACGTACCAGCGACTGACCTGGATCTGCCACTATACGGAAATGCTCGAAAAGCTCAGTGCTTTCTTCTGTATCATCATCCTGATATTTTCCCACGAAGTCTTGTTTCTTCTCTTCTTTTATATCTTCAAATCTTTCTGCCATACTCATCTGGAAATCATAAATTTTTCTGTATAAACCTTACTATCAGACACCACACGCATCATATAAAGACCCGTTGGCAAGTCATTGACATCTAAACTAAGTTCTTTAGTGAAATGTTTCATCAAACGACCTGTCATGTCGAATATCATGATTTCTTTGCATGTCTCTGCATCTAAATCTCCAATGTTTATCACATCTCTCGATGGATTAGGGAAAAGTCGGAGTCGTGAATTCTGTGGGGTATCTTCTGGAAGGTCATAGTCTCCGCCTAATACAGGTCGTATCATCAAAGAACCTTTCATGCTGCTGTTTTCCCAGCCATATCCTACGTCATAGAAATTATATTGGCTGTTATCATTAGATGTGTCGAAACCGATGTTGATAGTCTCTTTGTCGTGTTGCATTATTCCGACATAGATGGTTCCATTGACTTTCAATATTTTATCAAAAGGATAATAAGCGAATTTATAGATATCCTCTTCATCCCATTCTGGTCTTTGATTTTTGAGTCTATATATCTCATTGCCTGGCTTGCCGTTATTGTTATTCCATACGACGATATCGAAGAAGTCGTAATTAGCGTCTTTGTGTGTTCTGTTGAAAAGCAGATAAACACCACACAAAGTATCAGGCATTGAAATACCGAACTGTGATGCGAAGCATGACTCGCCTGGCACTACGCCATAGCCTCTCTCCGGTGTTCCGTCATCGTAAGAGTAAAAGTTTTCAAACGACTGCAAGCCATACAATGTATCGCCTTTTGCCTGTGAAACAGTGTCGTCAACTGTAATGATATGTGTTATTTGATATAAGGCAGTGTCTACTTTGTCTTCCATATCGAAGAGGAAATTCTTCAGACGAGGGCAAGCCTGTGTCGAGTTGTCGCCTTCACAATTCTGGAATCCATTTTTTGTCAAAGGAGAAAGACTGCTCCACTTGCTATTGTAATCGTATGTCCATCCAGAGACAACATTTTCCACATGCATTGAATATTTTATACGTGCGCTGGTAGAATCCAAGTTAGCGATATACATATTATATTCTGTAGCTATAGCCACTGTAGGGTTGCTGACATATTGTCTGTAAGGCATTGACTGATAACGATTCAAAAGAGAAGGAGATTTTTCAGAGAATGTCACCAATGGGAATGAAGTGTTTTCTGCCTTGCGGTTTTTATCAAGATAAACGAAATCGATGTTCCAGTTGTCTACATTACTTCTGTCGTTAGGATACATCGTCGATGGCACGCTGCCGTAGTTATAGAAAAGTATGACGATATCATTTCCGAAATATTTCTCATCAACGACAGGTATCATAACCTGTTTGAAATAATTGCCATCGTTAGCCAACAGGAAAGAATCCAATGTGACGCCTTCTGTGCTCCATATATGATTCCACACCAAAGTAGTATCTGTTTTGCAGCCGAACATAAGCACTAGAGAGTCCGCGGCTTCAGGAGCGTCGCCATTACCTTGTGGCTGGTAATAGAAACTGAGATATACAGAATCGGCAGGTGTGAGTTCTTTCAGACTTATAGGATTAGAAATCAAAGAATCTGCAATGAAAGGAGAGCTACTCGCATGAGGATATACCTTTCCTGTCATGTCTAAAATATCTAATGTAGCAGCATTGTAATTCGTTGGATAAAGTGGAAATCCTGAGTTTACAAGCACGTTATTGTTTTGCCATTTGGCAGCGTCTGTATAAACATCGCTTTCCGTAAAATCGTCGAAGAAAGGAAGCTGCACGACATTGTTTCTGTTCCTCAGGCTTTCACCGACAGACTTAGCTTCATGCGAGAAACCGCTGAGATATTCCTGTGCCGAGCAGTTTAATCCTATCAAAAATATTATTATCAAAAACTTAATTTTCATACTATTTCTTAGCTTTTTTACTTTCAATCAATTCTTTTCTACTGATAGCTTCTCTGTAGACTGAGTCTATGTCAATTGTATCTTCCAGATAAACATATCTGAAGAAATCCATTGAATACGCGATGTTCTTGTCATATTCTCTACTTATAGAGTCATACAAGAAACGACGATTCTTTATTATATAATCAAAACTATCTGCGACGTATTTAATTGTGTTGTCATCAAGTTTTTTCTTCTTCATCACCGCTAAGGCAGAGTCTTTTCTATACAATTCTCTTCCGTATGAATTGAAGTCGAAATTGGTTTCTGAGCGATACCATACATCCACTGTAGAGCCAAGTTCCACAAGTGTCTCGATGTCATAATCAGGTTTCATCTTATAGACTTTATATTGACCGCCGTCTTCGTCCATGTGATACTCTCTTCCCATGTTAAGAGAAGCCTCGTGGAGAAGTTTCTTTACATCTTGTTTATTAGCTGTCAACAAGTTAGGCAAATGTGTTCTCACGTCATCTCTTCCATAACCGACCTTAAGTTTTATCGCGCTGCCTTTTATCAGTTCGGTTCCTGGCGCTATCACCTCGCCTTTATATTCCTGCTCAACGACAGCGTTTCTAGCAAAGTGGTCTACGAATTCTAGCCCACTAATTTCCAACCCGTTAGCTCTAAGAGCCACCATCGCCTGACGTAAGGATAAGTTTTTCAAGTTAGGCATCACCACTTTTTCTGGAGCTTCCGACACCTTGACATAATACATATTACGTCCTTTTTTTACCTTAGAATTTGGCAATGGATTTTGTTGATATATCGAGCCTTCAGGTAAATTCTTGGTATAAACGCTATCCAACATCACGAAATTGAAATCGTCTTTACATTGTTCGAGAACAGAATCGCAATTTAACCCTACGAAATCAGGCACCACGATTTCCTCTCCATGACGTGTATATCCTTTAAGAGAAAAGAATGCCACTTCTATTATTATGATTAGCAAAGCTATAGCGATTATAAGATTTATGTAAAATGCCCTTTTGGTTAAAAAATTGAAGGCCTTCATTTATTTTTATTTTTTAATGTTAGACAATAACGACGTTTTTATTAAATTTGAAGCCACAAAGATAACGATTTTAATTTTTTTATCGAAATAATATTATGAGAAAGATTGCAATTATTTGTGGAGGTTACTCCGGTGAATACGAAATTTCAATAAAGAGTGCTAAGGTTGTTAAAAAACATTTAGACTCAACAGTTTACGACTCATACGTCATAGTAATAAAAAAAGGAGAATGGTATTGTCTGACCGATGACGACAAACAGATTCCTGTCGACAAAAACGATTTCTCAATAAATATTGACGGTAACAAAATTACTTTCGATGCTGTCTTCAATGCTGTCCATGGTATCCCTGGAGAAAACGGAGAGATTTTAGGATATTTCGAGATGTTAGACATTCCTTATACTTCTTCTAACTTCACCACATGTGCGCTCACATTCAACAAAGACTTAACCAAGCATTTAGCAGCGGCTCATGGCGCGACAGTATCTCCTTCCATAACTATCAACAAAGGCGAAGCCATCGACAAAAACGAAATCATCGAAGAACTTGGATTGCCTTTATTTGTGAAGCCTACATGCAACGGTTCCAGCGTCGGCGTCAGCAAAGTCAACACTGAAGAAGACTTCGACAAGGCTGTTGAGACAGCTTTCAATGCCGGCAACCAAATCATGTGTGAGAAATTCGTGAAAGGCCGCGAACTTGCCTGCAGCGTCATTGAACATAAAGGAAAGATGATGGTTTTACCACTGACAGAGATTGTTAGCAAAAACGAATTCTTCGACTATGAAGCAAAATATACTAGCGGAAAATCTGACGAGATAACACCAGCCGCTTTGGATGAGTTAGAAGAAATTGAAGTAAAGGCTACATCAGCGATGCTTTACGAAAAATTCGGATGCAAGGGTTTCGCCCGCTTCGACTATATCCTCAACGAAGATGGCTTGTTCTTCATCGAAGTCAACATCGTCCCTGGAATGTCTGAAGCTAGCATCATGCCTAAACAAGCTGCAGAAATGGGAATACCATTGAGCAGATTATTCGGAATGACACTGGAAAACATATTGAGTTAGGAGTTAGGAGTTAGGAGTTAAAGATGAATAAGATTACAGCTTTCATAAAACCTATTGCCGGGATATTGGCTTTAGCGGCATTGATATATTTCTTCCCAGACATATTCGTATATTTCGCAATAGCCATTATCTTGTCGATGCTAGGCAGACCTTTATGCGAAGCTTTAAAAAAATTCCATATTAAGAAATTCCATCTGGGAGATGCAGTATCTGCTGTAATCACAATGCTTGCAATGTTTTTACTCATCTCTCTCATATTCTTATTCATCATACCGTTAGTCAACAAAGAACTTTCGATTTTATCGAATATCGACACAAAAGCCATAGTCGAATATTTCGAGAAACCTTTTGAAAACATATACAACTTTCTCTTGCAATACAATATCATTCGTCCTGAGGAAGATATGCTTAAGATTGTCGAATCGAAGCTTTATTCTATTGTAAACTGGGATAATTTCAGCAATATAGTAGGAGGCTTTGTCTCTAAAACAAGCTCTTTGTTTGTCGGTCTATTTTCTATAGTATTCCTGACATTCTTCCTATTACGTGACCCAGAAATCGTGCATAACATCTTCATGGCCATCACTCCCGACGAGCAGACCTCTCGTATGAACAACATTCTTCACGACTCCAGAATCATGCTCACCAGATATATGTTCGGTTTGATTTCTGAAGTTCTTTGCATGATGATATTGATTTTCATCGGACTGACCATCTTCGGCATCGAGAACGCTTTGATAATAGCCGTCATGGGAGGTCTCATGAATATAATCCCATATCTCGGACCATTGATGGGATGCGCTCTTGGCGTCGTCATCGGAATAATTTCAAGCCTTGGCATTGGAAGCTACGGTTTGATATTGCCGAACTCATTAGAAATCATCGGAGTGTTCGTAGGAGCAAATCTCATCGACAATTTCGTTTTGCAGCCTACCATTTATTCCAAGAGCGTCTTCGCTCATCCGATAGAGATATTCTTGGTTATCCTGATGGCTGGCAACGTTGGCGGTGTCGTTGGAATGATAATAGCTATTCCATCATACACGCTCATCAGAATCGTTGCAAAACAACTGCTCAGCGAATTCAAATTCATTGAGTTGTTAACGAAAAACCTTGAGGTCAAAAATCGAAAAGACTGATTAAATATTTCAGTGATAAATAAAATAGCACTTTTTCTATTCGACTAGGAAAAGTGCTATTTGTTTGCAGCCAAAGGCTCCTATCACGAGAGTGTTGTCTATATCGGTGCTGCGGCTAGCTCCGCTTATTATCGTCATTCCAGCAGGCTGGCTGTCGGCATATTTCTCTTTCATTAATGCGAAAGCATCTTTCATCTTTGCCACGAATTGCGTAGGACGCGCAAATATCAGAAGAGTGTCTGCGAAGGAATATGCAGCCCTTGAACCTGCAGTGGCGTCTGAAACCAATACGCTTCCCGTCTGCGCTATAAGACATTCGCAGTCTATTATGCTGACATTCTTTTTACGTTCCAAGTTATTATAATCGTCTTGAAATACGATGTCGGTGTCAGCGAAAATCTCCTTGATCACAAAACTTGTCGTAAGCAACGGATCCCAGCCGTTCTCAACGACGAACTGCTGCATAGCCTCTTTGAAATGAGACATTTCCTCGAAATACATAAAGATTCCACCATTCTCCTTGAAGCGTTCTATGAAAGTAAACTCCTTGCCGTCTTCCTCTTTGAAAGGAATCCAAGTGTCATCTTGGAGATTGATGTCTGAAAAATGATTCTCGTCTTTCTCCAAGATGGCTTCTCGAACCTTAGCAAGAATCTGCTCCTTGGTAGTACAATCTTTATTATATCCGAAAGGAAAATTCATTGCTTATCAATTTTGACTTTCTTCTGTGTTAATATTTTTTGTGCCTTCTTCTGACACATTGTCAGTCTCTGACTCTTGTCCTTTGTCTGTTGTCTGTTGACTCTCTTTTGGAAAATCTATCTCTTCCTTAACCCAAGGACGTTTGCCGAATATCATCTCTAGGTCATCGCCGAAAACGACTTCTTTATCGATGAGTTTGTTAGCAAGCTGTGTCAAGCCGTCAAGGTTATCACCTAATATTCTAAGAGCTTCTTGATATGCGCTTTCGATGAGTTTGCTTACCTGCTCGTCAATTATCTCAGCAGTTTTGTCGCTAAATGGTTTTGTTAAGGAATAATCTTGTTGACCTGTTGAGTCGTAATAACTTCTGTTACCAATTCTCTCGTCGAGTCCGTAATATGCCACCATCGCAGTAGCTTGTTTTGTAACCTTTTCGAGGTCGCTAAGTGCGCCTGTGGAGATATGACCGAATATCAATTGTTCTGCAGCACGTCCGCCTAAAGTTGCAATCATCTCATGATACATCTGTTCTTTTGTAGTGATTTGACGTTCATTAGGAAGATACCAAGCCGCACCGAGAGCCTTGCCACGAGGCACTATAGTGACTTTCACGAGAGGATGAGCAAATTCCAAGAGCCAGCTTGTCGTTGCATGACCAGCTTCGTGGAAAGCTATAACTTTTTTCTCTGAGTCTGTTATGACTTTATTTTTCTTTTCCAAGCCGCCTACAATACGGTCGATAGCATCGAGGAAGTCTTGTTTTTCAATAGATTCTTTGTTACGGCGTGCTGCCATGAGAGCTGCTTCGTTACATACGTTAGCGATGTCAGCGCCTGAGAATCCTGGAGTTTGTTTTGCCAAGAACTCAACATTAACATCATCAGCTAATTTAAGCTTACGCATGTGAACTTCAAATATTTCCTTACGACCGATGAGGTCAGGAAGTTCAACATAAATCTGACGGTCGAAACGACCTGCACGCATGAGAGCTTTATCGAGGATATCAGCACGGTTGGTAGCTGCAATAACGATGACGCCTGAGTTTGTTCCAAAACCATCCATCTCTGTAAGAAGCTGGTTGAGAGTACTTTCTCTTTCGTCATTACCGCCACTCATCGGACTCTTGCTACGAGCACGACCGATAGCATCAATCTCGTCGATAAATATTATACTTGGTGATTTTTCCTTAGCTTGTTTGAATAAATCTCTAACTCTTGAAGCACCGACACCGACGAACATCTCGACGAAGTCGGAACCTGAGATGCTGAAGAAAGGAACGTTAGCTTCACCAGCCACTGACTTAGCCAACAAGGTCTTACCTGTACCAGGAGGGCCTACCAACAAAACGCCTTTAGGAATCTTACCACCTAAACGTGTGTATTTCTTAGGGTTCTTCAAGAAGTCAACGACTTCAACGACTTCTTCTTTTGCTTCTTCCAAACCAGCCACGTCTTTGAAAGTGACTTTTACATCTGAAGCGTTATCATAAAGTTTGGCTTGTGACTTACCGATATTAAATATCTGGCCTCCGCCACCAGGACCGCCGTTGCGTCCCATCATTCTGATTATCAAAAACCAGAATCCGAATATCAACAAGATAGGGAAAATCCATGAGAAAATCTCGGTTCCCCAGTTATGACGTTTCACGACATGAGGATAGACCGGATTTTCGAATCCCTCCTGAGCGTCTTCTATGTCTTGTTCAAAACGCTCGACAGATGCTATACGGAGAGTATAGTTTGGAGAGAGGCTAAAACCGCTTGACTTATCGTTTGGGAAATACTTGTTCAAGCCATCTTCGTTAAGATAGATTTCTGCTATCTCCCCATTGACCAAGTCGATTTTCTCTACGTCTTTGTCGCGAAGCAAGGTAATAAGCTTGCCTTTGTCTATTTCTTCTGCAGTCTTAGGTCCGCCGAAAATTGTGGAGCCTATAAAGATAACTGCCAGGATTCCATAAATCCAAAGAAAATTAAATTTCTTTTTTGGTGTGTTGTTTTTGTTGTTGTTTGAAAATTTTCCTGTCGAATTGTTATTCTCCATTGATTAGTTGTTTTTAAATGCGTTAAAATTAATCTTCGTAAGAAGTCCTTTCAGCGTCAGCCCATAAAGCTTCTAATTTATAGAACTCACGTTTTGGCTCCAAGAAGACATGAACTACTACGTCGATGTAGTCTATCAAAATCCATTCCGCATTTTCAAAACCTTCGTAATGATAAGGCTTCACTTGATGATTGTCGCGAAGATCGTCTAGAATCTTATCAGCGATAGCTGAAACCTGTGTCTTTGATTGTGCGTGGCAGATGACGAAATAATCTGTCACTGATGAATATATGTCTCTTAAATCTAATGAAACAACGTCTTTTGCTTTAAGTTCTTGCATAGCTTCAACAACAGCAGCTACTACATTTTCAGGATTCTCTGACTCGTGTCTTACTCTCATGATTCTTAATAAATTTAATTTGTGCAAAGATAATAAAAAAGACAACAAGTCAACAAGACAATAAGACAATAAGTTTTATTAAAAATTAAGAAATTTAGAAAATTTTGAAGTTCTAAGTTTTTGAGTTTTTGAGTTTTTAAAAAGTGTATTTTTGCGTCATGAAAATCACTCGTTTTAAAACATTAGATTCCACAAATCAATATCTTCAGAATCTTCTTAACGAAGGTGCTGACATTGCTGACAATATTGTAGTCACTGACTTTCAGACTTCGGGCAAAGGTCAAGGCAAAAACGTATGGCAAAGCGAAGACGGCAAAAACCTGCTTTTCAGCATAGCCCTCGATATGAGTTTCCTAAAAGCAGAAAAGCAATTCTTCTTGACGCAGATGGTTTCTGTTGCGATGATTAATGTTTTAAAGAAATATCTTCCAGAAGAATCGCTATTCATCAAATGGCCTAACGACATTTATTTCAAAGACAAGAAAATCGCTGGCATCTTGATAAAAAACGAAATCAAAGGAATGATGATGGGAACTTCTATCATCGGAATAGGATTGAACGTAAATCAGACATCTTTCGATGAAAATCTCCCTAATCCGATTTCTATGAAGATGATAACGGGAAAAGATTTTGATTTAGATGAATTGCTATCAGCTATCATTGGTCAACTGACAACAGTCAACAGTCAACAGCAATTTTTCAGTTTTCAGTTTTCAGTTTTCAACTATACAAATAAATTGTATCGCTACAAACAATGGGCTTCCTACAAGCACGAAGGTTCCGTAAAAGAAATGATGATTGTCGGATACGACCAATTCGGACGGCTTATATTAAAAGAAAAAAACGACCATGAAGTCGTTTGTGATTTGAAGGAAATTGTTTTTGTTTAAAATGCAAAACTTCAGAAATTCAGAAACTCAAAATAATTATAAGTTTCTAAAAATCTGAAGTTCTGAGATTCTGAATTTCTGAATTTCAAAATTACATTCTTGCGTCGCTCCAAGCTTGTGGATTAGATTTCCATTCTAACAATGAAGCCAAGTCGTCTTCTCTGATGTAATTTTCTTCAGCTGCCTTTTGAATCAAAGCATTATAGTTTGTCAAAGTGAACAATTCGCATTTGTTGTTCTTGAAGTTTTCAGCAGCTACGTCCATGCCGTATGTGAAGATTGCGAGCATACCTTTGATGACTGCGCCTTTTTCACGTAAAGCCTCAACAGCGTTCAAGCTTGACTTACCTGTAGAAACCAAGTCTTCGATAATAACTACAGACTGACCGCTATTGATGATACCTTCTATTTGATTGTTCATGCCGTGAGATTTTTTCTCTGAGCGTACATAAACGAAAGGCAATCCTAATTCTTGTGCTACTAAAGCTCCTTGTGGGATACCACCTGTGGCAACACCTGCAATAACATCTGGTTTGCCAAACTTGTCTAAACACATTTTAACGAATCCTTCACGGATAAAAGTCCTGACTTGTGGGTATGACAATGTTACGCGATTGTCACAATAGATTGGACTTTTCAATCCTGATGCCCATGTAAAAGGATTTGCAGGATTCAATTTTATTGCTTTAATTTGCAAAAGGAAACTGGCAAGTGCCATTGATGTTTCTTGTTCGTTCATAAAATTAACCTTTAAATTTTTGGCAAATGTATAGACTTTTTTGCAATAATAAAATGCTTGTCTGCAGAAATTTTTTTGAACATTTTTTGGATAATGGTATAGACAGCAACAAGCTATCATCTCAACTATTTGAGAATACGTTAGATAAAATAAAAAACTGGCTAGAAAACGGAGAAGAAAATCTCTATATAGACGACATCGACAACGATATTTTAGCTGCTGTCATAAAGAAAATATTCTGTTTCGCTCCTGCCGCCGGCGGTGTAGTCATTATTAATAAGTCAATCGTTGCGATAGAAAGAAACGGAAAAGCCGATTTGCCTAAAGGTCATATTGAAAAAAACGAACAAACCGACATCGCTGCCATGCGCGAAGTGGAAGAAGAAACTGCAATAAAAAACTTGTCTATCATCAAACAACTTCCTTCTTCTCACCATTGTTATCTTCTTAACGGACAATGGACTTTAAAAAAGACCTCATGGTTCCTGATGAAGTCAGATGATGATTTCAAGCCTAAGCCTCAGGAAGAAGAAGGCATCTCGAGAGTTTATCTAATAAACAAAGATAATGTTAAAGATTTTTTAGAAAACACCTACCCTTCCATCCGACTTGCATTGGAAGAAGACATTTTGGAGGTAGTTAGGAATTAGGAGTTAGGAGTTAGGAGTTAGGAATTTATAATGGATGATGTCTGTTGTCTTAAGATTATGAAAAAAGCTGTATTTTCGGGTTCGTTCGACCCTATAACAAAAGGACATGAAGATATAATATTAAGAGCCTTGCCTCTTTTTGATGAGATAATTGTTGCCATCGGCATTAACATAATGAAGAAAAACGCATTCTCGTTAGAGCAGCGTCTTCAATGGATAAAAGAAACTTTCGCCAATTATCCTAAGGTAAAAGTCATGCATTATGAAGGACTTACCGTCGACTTCTGCAAAGAAAACGGCGCCAACTATATCATCAGAGGCCTGCGTGGAAGCATGGACCTTGAATACGAAAGCACCATCGCTGAGGCTAACAAAAAAATAAATCCAGAGATTGAGACAATATTTTTCATGACAGAACCGTCTTTACGTTGCGTGTCGTCGACTGTGGTAAGAGATTTGCTGAAACACAACTACCCCGTTGATGAATTCGTACCGGAAGCGGTGTGGAAATCAACAAGACAACAAGACAACAAGACAACAAGTTGATCAGTTATGAAGAAAAATATCTTATTATTATCATTGTTTTATTTATTGTTCTGCAATACTGGTTTTTCTCAAAACATAACAATAAAAGGCAAAATCCAAAAGCCAATAGTCAACAGTCAGAGTTCAGAGTCAGAGTCATTGGTTCGTCTCCTGACTTTCAACGATATGTTTACGCTAGAACAAACCAAGATTTTTGAAGCCAAAGCCGACAATGAAGGAAACTTTACTATTGAAGCCAATATTGATGAGATAACATTGGCACAGATTGCAGTAGACCTTGAACGTGCAGATATTTTGCTAAAACCAAATGCCACATACGAAGTGGAGATTAACATACCTGAACAAGATGCTAACAGCTCATATTTCGAACGTCAGTCTCCTACCATTAAAATCATAAAAGCAGACGACGACAATCTTTATTATCAATATCATGTGTCTGAAATGATAATCGACAATTTTCTGCTTAACAATTTCAACCAATTATACAGAGGTCGCAATATTTCACTTCTTGACAACATCGACATAGAGATAGCTAATAGTCTCGGTGAAATAAAATCTGATTTTGTTAAAGACAATATACGTTATCGCAAAGCCGCGATGCAGATGATTGCCAATAACGACAATGGTAAAAAAGTTATAAGTCAGCATTTTAACAAGAATGACATTTTATATTCTCAACCTGCTTATATGAATTTATTCCAAGAAGCTTTTGCCAATTATTTGTCATCAAACCAATTCCCTCCTTCAGAACTGAGATACAAGATTTATTCTGACACTGACACTTTCTTAAAATTTATTAAGGATAATGATGCCTTTTTGGCAGAAAATCATGACTTGGCAGAAATAATCATCGTATGGGATTTAAAAAGATTGTATTATGAAATGCCTGACGACAAAGTTCAAATCATCAAGCACATAAATAATATCGCTCAAAATTCTAAAAACAAAAAGAACAAAGCTATCGTCAATGACATCATAAAACAAATCAACAGATTGTCATTCAATACCGACGCTCCTATTTTTTCTTTGAAAGACAAAGACGGCAAGATTATAAATTCATCAGATTTCAAAGACAATCTGGTCCTTCTTCAATTTGTCAATCAGGTCTCTGACATGACAGACTATCAATTCAACACTTTGAAAGAACTGTCACAACAATGGAACGACACCATTCAGATTGTCACCATCGCCACAAAAGAAAGCTTCGACGATTTCAAGCAAACATTTGAGAACAAAGAATATAACTGGAACTTATTAAACCTAGGAAACGACATCCTTCTTCTTGAAAAATATCAAATCAAGACATTCCCCGATTATATCATTTTAGGCAAAAACAACAAGATTGGAATGGCACCAGCACCGAGCCCTGACAGATATCTTGATTTTCATGTCAGAAGATTACATAATTATTATAAAAATAAATAAAAAAATCGTTATTTTTGCACAACATTTGATAAACGAATTTTAGAATGCTGAGTCCTAACCACTCAGCCACTTAACAACTTAGTAACTTAGCAACTTAGTAACTTAAATAAATATGGGATTTTTCACTAAATTATTCGGCAACAAAGCATCACGCGACAACAAAGCTTTGCAGCCGATTTTGGACAAGACATTAGAAGCTTACGAAAAAATAAAGACATTAGACATTGATGCTCTTCGTCATAAGACAGTCGAGTTTAAAGAATATATCAACAACTACATCGCTGAAGACGAAGCACGTATCAAAGAACTCAAACTGAAAGCCGAAACAGAAGACCTTGACCTCGAAAAGAAAAACGACATTTTCGAACAAGTCGACAAACTCGAAAAACAACAGTTGGAAAAGATTGAAGAAGCTCTCAACACCATCATGCCTGAGGCTTTTGCAGTCTTGAAAGAAACAGCCAAACGTTTCAAGGAAAACGAAGTCGTTGAAGCTACTGCAACAGACTTAGACCGCGAACTCGCAGCAAAATTCGACCATATCAACATTGAAGGCGATAAGGTTTACTACGACAACAGCTGGGTCGCTGGCGGCAACACCATCACATGGGACATGGTTCCATATAACGTACAGATTCTCGGTGGCGCAGTATTGCATCAAGGCAAAATCGCCGAGATGGCAACTGGTGAAGGTAAGACCTTAGTCGCTACATTCCCTGTATATCTCAACGCTCTCGCTGGTCGTGGTGTCCACGTCGTCACCGTCAACGACTACCTCGCAAAACGTGACTCCGAGTGGATGGGTACAATTTACGAATTCTTAGGATTGACAGTAGACTGCATCGACAAGCACGAGCCTAACTCACAAGCACGTCGTAACGCTTATCTCGCCGATATCACATACGGTACAAACAACGAATTCGGTTTCGACTACCTCCGTGACAACATGACCGGTAATCCAGAAGAACTCGTTCAACGCAAGCATCACTTCGCTATCGTCGACGAGGTCGACTCCGTTTTAATCGATGACGCTCGTACTCCTTTAATTATATCAGGGCCAACACCACGCGGCGACCATCAAGAATTCGACATCTTGAAAGCTGACGTTGTGAAACTTTACGAAGCTCAAAAACGCCTCGTGACATTATGTCTTGCAGAAGCTAAAAAAATATTAACAGACCCTAATGCCACACAAGAACAGAAGAACCACGGCGCAAACCAACTCTTCCGCGCTTACAGAGGTCTTCCTAAAAACAACGCCTTGATTAAGTTCTTGAGCGAAGAAGGAATGAAAGCTCTCATGCAGAAGACAGAAGGTTTCTACCTCCAAGAACAACAAAAGAACATGCACCTCATCGACGATGAACTCTATTTCGTTATCGATGAAAAATTACATAGCGTCGACCTCACTGAAAAAGGTATCGACGAACTCACAAAAGCATACAACGACGCATCATTCTTCATCTTGCCTGACGTAGGCAGCGAAATCGCTGAACTCGAACGCAGCGGATTATCCGATGATGAAAAAGTGATGAAAAAGTCAGAATTGCTCCGTAACTTCTCAGAAAAATCAGAACGTTTACATACAGTACAACAACTCCTTAAAGCTTATACCTTGTTTGAAAAAGATGTCGATTACGTCATCATGGACAACAAGATTAAAATCGTTGACGAGCAGACTGGCCGTATCATGGAAGGTCGTCGTTGGTCAGATGGTTTGCACCAAGCTGTCGAAGCAAAAGAAAACGTTCATGTCGAAGCTGCTACACAGACTTACGCTACTATCACCTTACAGAACTACTTCCGTATGTACCACAAGCTTGCTGGTATGACAGGTACTGCTGAGACAGAAGCCGGTGAGTTCTGGGACATCTATAAATTAGACGTCGTTGTAATTCCAACAAACAAACCTATCGCTCGTGTCGACGCTGAAGACTTAATTTACAAGACAAAGCGCGAGAAATATAATGCTGTTATCGACAAGATTCAAGAATTCGTCAACGAAGGACGTCCTGTTCTCGTCGGTACAACATCTGTCGAAGTATCAGAACTTCTTTCTAAATTATTGACACGTAGAGGCATCAAGCACAACGTCTTGAATGCTAAGTTACATGCCAAGGAAGCTCAGATTGTTAAGGACGCTGGTCAGGCAGGAACAGTGACTATCGCCACCAACATGGCTGGTCGTGGTACCGACATCAAGTTGGGACCTGGCGTCAAGGAAGCTGGTGGTCTCGCCATCATCGGTACAGAACGTCATGAGTCACGCCGCGTCGACCGTCAGTTACGTGGTCGTTCAGGCCGTCAAGGTGACAACGGTAGCTCACAGTTCTTCGTATCTCTCGAAGACGACCTCATGCGTATGTTCGGTTCAGATAGAATCGCTCCTCTCATGGACAGACTCGGCCTTCAGGAAGGCGAAGTGATTCAACACTCAATGATTACAAAACAAATCGAGAAGGCACAGAAGAAAGTCGAAGAAAACCACTTCGGAACACGTAAGCACCTCCTCGAATATGACGACGTCATGAACTCACAACGTGAGGCTATCTATGAAAAGAGACGCCACGCCTTGTTCGGAGAACGCCTTTCAATAGACATTAATAATATGATGTATGACCTCGGCGAGTCATTGATAGAAAGATTCCATGAAGTAAACGACTACGAAGGCTTGAAGCTAGAGGTCCTTTCAACAATGGGCATCGACCTTCCTTTCGAAGAAGACGAATTCAAACGCTCTAAGACAGATGTTCTTGCAGAAAGATTGTTCGACAAAGCTCTTGAAGTTTACAACAACAAGACACGTATCATCGGCGAGAGAACATTACCTATCATAGAAAACGTTCACAAGAATACACAATACGAAAACATTCTCATCCCATTCACCGATGGCAAGAAGAGCATGAACGTCATCGTCAACTTGAAGAAAGCTGTCGAAAACGGTGCTAAGGAAATATCATTATCAGTAGAGAAATTCATCACCTTAGGCATCATCGACGAGTCATGGAAAGAACACTTGCGTGAACTCGATGAGTTGAAACACTCTGTACAGAATGCACACTACGAACAAAAAGACCCACTCTTGATTTACAAGTTCGAGTCATTCAATCTGTTCAAACAAATGATTCAAAAAATTAACACCGACGTTATCTCATTCTTGATGCGCGCCAATGTTCCTATGCAAGACGGCAGTCAAGTCAAAGAACAAAGAGCTAGAGCTGTCGACAGAAGCAAATTGAAAGAACAACGCAACGACTTGTTGTCACAAGCTAACAGCAACACACAAGAACGCCAAGTGACACAGCCAATTCATGTAGAGAAGAAAGTCGGAAGAAACGACCCATGTCCATGTGGCAGCGGCAAGAAATACAAGAACTGCCATGGACAATTTGAAAATTGAAAATTGAAAGTTGAAAGTTGAAAATTATAGTTAACAATATTTGTTAAAAATAAGAAGAGTGCTACATAAATTTATGGGGCACTCTTTTTTTATATAAAAATCATATCTGCTTTCAACAAAATTATTATAACTTTGTAGAGTAAACTAGTAATTGGTTTAAGGTTTAACTTTATGGTCAACAGTCAACGGTCAACGGTCAACGGAGAAAGCTCAAGATTCATGGCTCACAGCTCATGGCTTAAGGCTTTTGTCTTTTGCCTTTTGTCTTTTGCCTTTTACCATAATGCCAATGCTCAGCAAGTCGCTGATTCTTTAACTAGACCACGTATAGGACTTGTGTTGAGTGGCGGCGGCGCCAAAGGCTTTGCTCATATTGGTGTGCTTAAAGTCATTGAAGAGGCTGGATTGCCAATAGATTACATAGGAGGAACAAGTATGGGCAGCATCATTGGCGGTCTTTATGCCATAGGCTATTCTCCAGAAATGATGACGCAGCTTATACGTGAGCAGAACTGGAATTCTATTATGTCGGATGCCATCCCTCATAAATATATCCCTATCGATGACAAGATTCTCGACAGACATTATCTTGCCACATTCCCTTTTAGAGATAAAAAGATACAGATGAAGTCTTCCATTTATGATGGATGTATGATAAATCTTTTGCTCGCACGTCTTATATCACCAGTATATAAAATAAAAGACTACAGCAATTTGTCGATACCATTCTTATGTGTGGCAACTGACATTGGAAACGCTGAGGCTTACGAAATGACCAGAGGCAATCTGCAACGTTCCATACGAGCATCCATGTCGATACCATTTTACTTTGCCCCTGTTGAAGTCGACGGACGTCTGCTCATCGATGGTGGACTTAGAAACAACTTTCCCGTCCCTAACGTAAGAGAGAAAGGTTTAGATATTATAATAGGTGTAGACGTACAACGCGACTTTCACACTAAAGAAGAGATTAACTCTATGGCAATAATAATGGATCAGATTATTGCGATGTCTGACATCGACGCATATAGCAGAGCTAAAGAAGATGCCGACATATACATCAAGCCAGAACTTGCCAAATACGGCATGATGGACTTCAACTCACACGATACTATCATTGCAATAGGGGAAGCTGCAGCACGTGAATATCTTCCTCAGCTGAAACGTCTAGCCGATTCAATACGAAATATACAAGATTACAAAATGATACGTCCTAATGTTGCTCCTATCGATTCCATCTACGTGGTGACATTGAAAGTAATTGGCGTTAATGAAGAAAATGCAAACTTCATAAGAAAGTCTATCAAAAAAAACTATCCTTCAAAAATAGCAATCAGCGACATCGAAAACGCTATCATGAGCATAACAGCGACAGGATATTACAAAGACATATGGTATGATTTAGTCCCTGCCGCTAAAGGTGTCAACTTAGTAATCCATTGCAAGAAAAAAGAAGTAGAGAGCGTATCTGTTGCTGCGCACTACGACACCGACTACGGAATAGGAATTCTGACAAATATAACTCTTAAAAACGCTTTAAGATTTCCTAAACGTTCTACAATTTTCGCAGACTTAAACATTGCAGAAGACCCTTATTTCAAACTAGGCTTTCATTCTGGATTGTCACAGAAATTCAAATACGGAACTGACCTATCCATGACAAATCTTTTTATGAATCAATACCTCGATAAGACCATCAATAACTCTTACAGTGTGCAAGACAATAGGTTGGATTTGTTTATAGAGTATATGCCTACTCTTGAACGACAATTCAAAATTGGTATTATCGGTAATTATGTTCATTTAAGAGACAATCTCGTTCATATAGTGGATGCAGACGATTACGACTTTATTGCTCACGCCTATATCAATTATCATATCGATAACGAGAATTCACCGACCTTCGTATCAAGAGGTTGGAAGTTAAATCTTAATGGAAAATATATTGTCCCAGTCATCGAGCTTGAAGACGGCTCAAGGATGAAGCCATCTATAATACTCAGAGCCGATTTCGACGGAGCTATATCAATAAGGGAAAAACACTCATTGAAACTTGGAGCAACCATAGGCTCTTCTATTTTAAACAACGAAGTCCCTCTAAGCTATCAGTTCTTTGTCGGAGGACAGTCGCAGATGAAATATTTCGACAACATAATATCTTTTGAAGGATTAAGATTCACACAGTTATACGGTGACCAAATAGCTATAGGCAAAATATCGTGGCAATATAATTTCTATCATAACTTATATGTGACAGCCGACTTCAACGGAGGTTTCATCGCCAACGATTTTAACAATTGGTTTAGCGACGACAACTTCACCTTCGGCGGAGGCTTGACTTTGGGAATGGAGACACCTGCCGGACCTATTGAGGTGAGTCTGATGGGTTCTAACAGATGTTCTAACATGATAGGATTTTTCAACATAGGTTATTGGTTTTAAATAAATATAATACAATATAAATTAAGTGATATGAAATACACAAGAGTACTTTTAAAATTGAGCGGTGAAGCTCTTATGGGTGAACAACAATACGGCATCGACCCACAACGTCTTAACGATTATGCAGAAGAAATAGCAGAAGCATCTAAACAAGCACAGATTGCCATCGTCATCGGCGGCGGCAATATTTTCCGTGGTTTACAAGGCGCAAGCAAAGGCATGGACAGAATACAAGGCGACTACATGGGCATGCTTGCTACTGTCATCAACAGCATGGCATTACAATCGACATTACAATCTAAAGGTGTGAAGACAGCTTTGTTATCAGGCGTTTTCATCGACCGCATCGCTGATTCTATGAGCAGCGCAAAAGCTATCAAACTCCTCGAAGAAGGCAATGTAGTCATCATTGGCGGCGGTTCTGGTAATCCATTCTTCACAACAGACACAGCATCAGCATTGAGAGCAGTGGAAGTAAGAGCTGACATCATCTTAAAAGGAACACGCGTCGATGGCATCTACACAGCAGACCCTGAAAAAGACCCTACTGCAACAAAATTCGAACACATCACATACGACGAAGCTTATAACAAAAACCTTAAAGTCATGGACCTCACAGCATTTACCTTGTGTAAAGAAAACAATATGCCGATGTATGTCTTCGACATGAACACAAAAGGCAATTTGTTAAAGGTCCTTAACGGAGAAGAAATTGGTACATTAGTAACAAAATAAATTGCACTTATCTGAAAAATTTTTATTTTTGTGCTGTAAAATGATATTATTATGACAGAAGAATCTCAATTTATTTTAGATGAAACTACTGAAACCATGGAAAACACCATGAAACACATGGACTTGGAATTTCAGAAGATTAGAGCAGGAAAAGCTAGCCCTGCTATGTTGCAAGGCGTTAAAGTAGAATATTACGGAACTGTTGTACCTATCGAACAAACTTCAAATATAGGAACTCCTGACCCACGTCAGATTATCGTTCAACCTTTCGATAAAAATTCTATCTCAGCTATAGAAAAAGCTATCTTGAATGCAAACTTAGGCTTCAACCCTAAAAACGAAGGCGACTTCTTACGCATCCTCGTTCCTCCATTGACAGAAGAACGTCGTAAAGATTTGGCAAAACGTACCAAAACTGTAGCTGAAGAAACAAAAGTCGGTATCCGTAACATCCGTCGTAATGCTAACGATGACGCTAAGAAACTCAAAGACGAAGGCGTATCAGAAGACGAAGTCAAATTGATTACAGATAAAATCCAAGAAATCACAGATAAATATGTCAAGAAAGTTGACGAGCTCTGTGAACTCAAGATAAAAGACATCTTAACAGTTTAAGTGAAAGCGATCTTAGGGTCGCTTTTTTTTGAGACCACAAGACTATAAGACTACAAGACTATAAGTTTTTTTTGAGAACTTGTTGTCTTGTAGTCTTGTTGACTTGTAGTCTTTTTTATTATCTTTGCGTACTTAAAACAAGTTGTATGAGAAAGTTAGTTTTTACATTATTAGTCATTCTTTCATTTTGCAATTTAGGTCTGGCACAAAGCACCATCGAACCTAGATTACATGAAATTTTAAATCAAAAAGGCGATGAGATGATAAGCGTTAACATCATCTTGAAATCGCAGATGAATTTTAACAATTTAAAAAACAGAGCTGGCGATGTCATCGACAAAGATGTCAGACGTAACATTTTAGTCGATGAGCTTAAAAATTTCGCAGAGAAAGAACAACAAGAGATATTGTCTATTCTCGATGCTGAACAAAGAAGCAGCAAAGTCAGAAACGTCAGCTGCCATTGGCTTGCCAACTATATCAACTGTGAGACAACAGCTGATGTCATATATCAAATAGCTCAGCATCCTGATGTTTATGTCATCGGATATAACGAAGAGAAAGTCCTCATCAGCAACAACTACTCAGAAAGAGCAGAAGATGTAAGCGGCATGACAGAAAACATCACTAAAGTCAATGCCGATGACATTTGGGATATGGGTTACACTGGCGATGGTGTCATCGTTGCTGTCATTGACTCTGGTGTCAACTACAATCACGTTGACGTTGCAAACAACTTATGGGATGGTGGAGCTGAATTTCCTAACCACGGATACAACACATACGACGGCAACAACGACCCAATGGACAGATTCGGTCACGGCACACACTGCGCTGGTACTGTCTGCGGCGACGGCACTTCTGGCACCAAGACAGGTATCGCTCCTAAAGCCACTTTGATGTGCGTGAAGAGCGTCAGCGACCAAGGCACTGGTACTGCACATAACATCAACAGCGGTATGGAATGGGCTGTAGAACATAATGCCGATGTCTTAAGCATGTCGTTAGGTGTCACTATGCCAATGATATCTGAAAAAGAGATGCTACGTCGCAGCTGCGTCACAGCATTAGAACTTGGAGTTGTGGCTTCAGTAGCTGCTGGCAACTATGGCGGTAACGAATATATGATGATAAAACCTGTTCCTGAAAACGTCATTATCCCTGGCGGTTGCCCTCCTCCATGGCTCAGCCCAGATCAACAAGCTAACGCTGGCGGATTGTCATGCGTCGTCTCTGTAGGCGCTGTCGACTATAACGACGTTCCAGCTGACTTCTCATCAAACGGTCCTGTCACATGGGAAAACACCGAATTCAACGATTATGCATACAACAACGGAGAAATGATAGGACTTATCCGTCCTGACATCTGCGCTCCTGGCGTGTCAATCATATCTCTCGACTATGCTTCAAACAATGGTCATACTTCAATGAACGGCACTTCAATGGCTACACCTTGCGTTGCTGGCATCATGTGCCTCATGCTCGAAAAAGACCCAAACCTCACACCTGCCGACATCTGCAGAATATTAGAGACAACAAGTGTAAAACTATCAGACAACAAGAACAACAAGACTGGCTCTGGTCGCGTAGACGCATTAGCAGCATTGAATGCCATAGATAACGGTGACTTCGAGTTCGTAAAATGTAACATCAATGATAAAAACGGAAACAACAACAATAACATCAATGCTGGAGAAAGCTTAAACATCGACGTTACTTTCAACAACAAATCTAACGAAAGCTACAACAATGTAAAAGCTGTCTTAAGAAGCAGAAATGAATTAGTCACAATAACAGACTCTATCGCCAAGATTGAGAACATAAAGGCAAACGAAAAAGCTTCAATAGAAAATGTATTCGCTGTTAGCATTGACGAAAAAGCTACACCTAAGACATTATTAGCATTCGACGTTTATTTCTATAATGAAAATGACGAAGAAATTTCATACATTAGAATTCCAACATATAGCTGCGGTTCTGAAATAGAATTCTCTTCTTTCGTCATCAAAAACGACAACAATGGCAACGGATTACTCGAAGCTGGCGAAACAGCAGACCTCGGCATTGTATTGAACAATGTCGGCAATGAGATAGCAGTGGGATTAAAAGGAAATATCACAACAACAAACAACAAACTCACCATCAACAGCGCTGAAGCTGACTTCAACAGTATTGGCGAGAACTCTTCATCAACAGCATTCTTCAATGTTACATTAGCAGACAATGCCGGCGAGAACTTCAAACTTCCTTTCGAAATCAATGTCAACGATGCTTTCAACAACTCATATAAATTCGAAGGAACTTATAAAAAATCTTGCGAGATAATATTCGAACTTTACGACACCAGCGGCGACGGATGGAACGGGGCTGCTTTAGTAATATCATACAGCGATGGAACTCCTGATGAGGCTTTCACCATCAGCGATGGCAAAAACAAGACATACAAACGTAAGATAGCAAATGACGTAGAAGTGTCATTGACATGGTACAAAGGTTCATGGGATTTGGAAAACAGCTTCATCATCAAAAATGAAAACGGCAATATAATATACCAAAACGGCGGATTCCTAAACAACGGATTCCTCTACTCCTGGATCAACAACTGCTCTTGTTTGAACGAAAGCTTCGAAGTATGCAAGCCTATAGAAAACCTCAAAGCTGATGTAAATCAAAACTCTGTTATCTTGACATGGGCTGCTCCTGCAAATCAAGAAGTCATCAAATACGAAATATACCGCGACACTAAATTCATGGGTGAAACCGATGGATTGTCATTCGTAGATAGCAATATTGAACATAACAGAAAATTCTCATACACCTACAGCATAAGACCTGTTTACGACGACTGCAACGGAGCTTTCATAAGCGTACTAGCACAATGGGGAGTAAATGTTAACGAATATTCACATAACTCAGATGTCATAATCTATCCAAATCCTGCTGATGACAGAGTATATATTGAGACTCAGGCCCAGACAGTGAATATAGAAATTTATGACATTTATGGAAGAGTTCAAAATCTCAGAATCTCAGAATCTCAGAATCTCAGAATCTCAATTGATGTAGCTGATTTAAAATCTGGAATTTATTTCGTTAAGATAAATACAGAAAAAGGAAATATAGTTAAAAGAATTATTAAAAACTAAGGCTGTTGGCTTTTGGCTATTGGCTGTTGGCTGTTGGATAAAGAATTAAATTAAAAATTGGACAAAGACTGTTGACAGTTGTCTGTTGTCCGTTGACTTTAAAAATATGAAAAAGACATTACTTCTCACATTACTAATCCTCTTATTATGTAATATAGGATTTTCGCAAAGCACTATCGATACTAGATTACAAGAGGTATTAAATCAAAAAGGCGATGAGATGATTCCTATCAACATCATCTTCAAATCGCAGATAGACCTTAAAAAACTCAGAACACGCGCCGATGTCACTCTCGACAAAGAGGTAAGACGCGACATGCTCGTCGATGAGCTTAAGATTTTCTCTGAAGAAAAACAACAAGAAGTTTTATCAATACTTAAAGCTGAGACAAAAAGCTACAAAGTCAGCAATATCAAGACACACTGGCTCTCTAACGCTATCAGCTGCAATGCAGACCGCAATGTCATCTATCTTCTTTCAGAACATCCTGACATCGCAATCATAGGTTATGACGAAATGATAAAGATGGTCCCAGATGTTAGTCAACAGACAACGGTCAACGGACAACAGTCAAGGACTGAAGATGTTGACATGACTGATAATATACTTATGGTCAATGCTGACAAAGTTTGGGAGATGGGTTACACTGGCAAAGGCGTCATCGTTGCTGTCATCGACTCTGGCGTCAACTACAATCACGAAGACCTTAAAGACCACTTATGGGATGGCGGCGCACAATATCCAAATCACGGATACAACACCATCAATGACAACGATGACACCATGGACAGATATGGTCACGGCACACACTGCGCTGGTACTGTCTGCGGTGACGGCACATCAGGACTTCTCACAGGCATGGCTCCTGACGCGACATTGATGTGTATCAAAGCCCTCGACGATTATGGCTCAGGTAATACAAGCAGTATCAATGCAGGAATGGAATTCGCCATTGAACATCATGCTGATATCTTAAGTATGTCGTTAGGTGTCTTAGCACCAAGCGCTGCAAATAAGACATTACTACGCAACACCTGCGTCAACGCATTAGAACTAGGCGTCGTGGCATCAGTAGCTGCTGGTAACTTCGGCAACAACTTAACTCCACAGATGCAAGTGCCTAACAACATCTTAGCTCCAGCCAACTGTCCTCCACCATGGTTACACCCTGACCAACAAGTCAACACAGGAGGCTTGTCATGCGTAGTGGCTGTCGGTGCTGTCGACTATTTCGAAAACAAATATGAAAATGGTTCTAAAGGCCCTGTCACCTGGACCGACACACAATTCAACGACTATCCTTATGGCGGTAATCAGATAGGTCTCATCCGTCCTGACGTCTGTGCTCCTGGCGTCGGCGTGAAGTCACTCGACCATGACAGCAACAACGGATATAATTTGAAAACCGGTACCTCAATGGCTGCTCCTTGCGTAGCTGGCGTGATGGCTCTTATGTTGGAAAAGAACAAAGACTTCACCCCTGCCGACATCTGCATGACATTGGAGACAACATCAAAAAGACTCACCGAGAAAAAAGACAACTTCTTCGGAACAGGCCTCATCGATGCTTTCAAAGCAATCACAAGCATGAGAATCGGAACTATATACGCAGATAATATTTCTATCAACGACAGCGACTTCAACAACAACGGCCATCTCAATGCTGGCGAAACAGTGAAGTTAAATCTCAACCTTATCAATGAAGGTGAAACAGAAAATAACAATATCAAAGCTGTCATCTCATGTAAAAACGAATTGGTGACAATAAGCGACGCTGAAGCTACAATAGCAAATATCGGAGCTAACAGCAGCATCTCTCTCACCGATGAATTTGAATTCTCAGTCGATGAAAGCATTGAATATAAAACTGAATTGTATTTCGACTTAAACATTTACGAAAACGAAACTGTCATTGCTTCATCAATAATACAAATAGACGTAAAAGGCAGCGAACTCGAATTTGCTTCCTTCATAGTCAAGAATGACGACAACAATAACGGTATCCTCGAAGCTGGCGAGACAGCAAACCTTGGCGTAGTGCTGAACAACCTCGGAAATGAGATTGCTGTTAAGGTAAAAGGTAATTTATCAAGCAGCAGCAACGATGTCACCATCAACCAAGCAGAAGCTGAGTTCAGCTCCATTGGAGCCAATTCTTCTAGCGTAGCTTTCTTCAACGTTGCATTATCTGAAAACATAGGTTCAACTCTCAATATTCCTTTCGTGTTAAAGGCTTCAGATCTTGCTGAAAAAGAATATGAGTTCACATACAATTATGCTAATACTTGTACATATATCTTCCAACTTATGGATTCATATTCTGACGGCTGGAACGGAGCTGCACTCTTAGTAAAATACGACAACGGCAGACCAACAGACACCTTGACACTCACCTCTGGAAGCTTTGCGGAATTCCGCTTAACCATAGAGTCTAATGTAGAAGTCACACTCGAATGGGTTGGCAAAGACCAATACGATAAAGAATGTAGCTTCGCCATAGCAACAGAATATTACTCTTTAGTTTATTCAAGCCCTGCATTGTCACAAACAAGTTCATTCCTATACTCATGGATCAACGATTGTTCATGCAAAAATGAATACAATGAAATGTGTGATGCTGTGAAAGAACTTAAAGCCGAACTAAACGGAAATAACGTTGTTTTGAGTTGGTCAACAGACAACGGACAACAGACAACTGTGTATGAAGTTTATCGTGGCACAAAGTTATTGGGAACTACAGAAGTGACAACATTCATCGATGAAAGTTCAGCAAACAACGAAGATGTATACAGCGTCAGAGCTATTTACGAAGACTGCAACGGATTGTTCAGCGATGTCACTGTTAAAAACACTATAGCTATAAACGAGAACTCTGCAATAGCAGCTTCTATCTATCCTAATCCTTCTAAAGACAATTTCACAATAGTATGCGACAACATGACTTACATCGCAGTTTATAACGTCATTGGAAACAAGATTATGGAAGTTAATGTTGACGGCAACAATTACGTTGTCAATGGTCTTGAATCGGGAGTTTATTTCGTTGAGATAAAGACCAATGAAGGAAGTGCTGTTAAGAGAATCGTGAAACTTTAATCATAAGACGCCAAGACGCTAAGACACCGAGTCACCAAGGGAATTAAAGACCTGGAGGCTCGGTGTTTTGTTTTTCTATCCGATAATAAACACTAATCTTTAACGAAATTTCTTTAGTGCCTTTTCGTAATGTTTCGCAGATTATTTCATCCGCTAATAAACACTAATCTTTCACGAAATTTCTTTAGTGCCTTTTCGTGATGTTTCGCAGATTATTTCATCCGCTAATAAACACTAATCTTTCACGAAATTTCTTTAGTGTCCTTTCGTGTTATTTCGCGGATTGTTTCATCCGCTAATAAACACTAATCTTTCACGAAAAATCTTTAGTGTCCTTTCGTGATGTTTCGCGGATTGTTTCATCCGCTAATAAACACTAATCTTTAACGAAATTTCTTTAGTGCCTTTTCGTGATGTTTCGCGGATTGTTTCTTCCGCTAATAAACACTAATCTTTCACGAAATTTCTTTAGTGTCTTTTCGTGTTATTTCGCGGATTGTTATCTTAATTCGTGGATTATCTTCTCAATGCTGATACCTTCTGCTTCTGCAGTGTAGTTTCTCACTAGACGATGGCGTAAGATTGGCAATGCCACTTCTTGTACGTCTTCAATATCTGGAGACAGCTTTCCTTTCAGAAGAGCATTAGCCTTCGCTCCTATTATCAAATATTGCGATGCACGTGGACCAGCACCCCAGCTGAGATATCTGTTGCTCCACGCATGAGCGCGTTCTGTGTTAGGACGAGTACGCGACACCAAGCCTACAGCATATTCATATACGTTGTCAGCGACAGGAACACGACGTACGAGGTTCTGGAAATAAACGATTTCCTCAGCTGTCATCACAGGATTGATGTCGGCAACCTTCGCTGTTGTAGTGTTTTTAACCACCTCTATCTCTTCTTCGTATGAAGGATAATCGAGTTTTAAGTTAAACATAAAACGGTCGAGCTGAGCCTCTGGAAGCGGATATGTTCCTTCTTGTTCGATAGGATTCTGTGTTGCAAGAACGAAGAACGGCTCTTGTAGTTTATATGTCTTTCCCGATACGGTCACATGTTTTTCCTGCATAGCTTCGAGGAGAGCTGCCTGTGTCTTAGGAGGCGTTCTGTTAATCTCGTCAGCGAGAATGATATTGGAAAACACTGGTCCTTTGATAAATTTAAACTGACGAGTGTCGTCGATTATCTCTGTACCGAGTATGTCGGATGGCATAAGGTCGGGAGTGAACTGAATACGGTTGAAAGAAAGTCCGAGGGCACGACCGATGGTGCTTACCAACAATGTCTTTGCAAGTCCTGGCACGCCCACCAACAAGACATGACCTTGACAAAACACCGACAATATAGTGTTATGAACTATCTCATTCTGGCCGATAATGACCTTAGAAATCTCTTTCTTGAGCTGTTCATATTTTTGTACGAGTGCCTTAGCACCTTCAACATCTGACTTATACATCTTATCTTGATTTTTGATTATTATCTGACAAAATTCCAGTTAAATTTAAAATCGCAGTCTTTGTAGTCGTCGCAGACTTTAATATAAGCCTTGCCAGATTTGCTTTCTATCCAGTTGTTTATTATCTCTTCGCGTTTTTTCTGCAATGCTAAATCACGGATAAGGATATAGTCGTCTTTCAAGTTAGCCTTATGTGGTTCTGTCTTTTTCCTGAGATATATCAAACGGCAAGCGTCTTTGTTGTCGGATGTCTTCATCGCTACAGGGACGCTCATCTCTCCTGGATTCATTCTGTTTACCACAACAGACACCTGTTGGTCGAGTTCTGAAGCATCGAACAATGTTCCGCCTGTTGCAGGATTTACGAGTATACCGCCATTTATTCTATCTTTCTCATCACTGAAACGACGTACTGCTTCATCAAATGTGATGCTGTCATTATTGATGAGACTTGCTATAGAATCCAATTCATTATATGCTGCTTGTAATGCCTCTGGAGCCACTTTCACTGTAAGCAAGATGTGACGCACGTTGACATAGTCGCCACGATGTTCTATCATCTGAATGATATGGAAACCGAATTCTGTCTCTATGACTTCTGATATCTCGCCTTCACGTAAGTTAAAAGCAGCTGCCTCAAACTCTGGCG
>JBGVQR010000072.1:0-16715 GCA_045127605.1 Candidatus Limimorpha sp.
CATCTCACGGATTACCACATGGTCGTTAGTTTTGGTATTACCTTTAACAGACACCTTTCCAATCTTTGCCTGGTCGCCTTCAAAGATTCTGATTTCCATATCGATGGAATCGTTTTCTGCCGTTACTTCAACAGGGTCAACAGTAAAGAACAGATAACCATCATCCATATATAGTGCGCTGATATCGTAGCCACCTTCATTATATTCCAAATTAGTCTTAAGCAACTCTTTGTTATACACATCGCCCTTACGAATGCCAAGGACTCTGTTCAGTGTAGCTGTATCATATTTGGTATTACCAACCCAATTGATATTACGGAAATAATATTTATTACCTTCATCAACATTTATCACAATGCCGATGTTTTTATCATCTATTTTATAAATAGAGTCGCTTACGATATAAGCATCACGATAACCACTTTGGTTATATTTCTCGATAATTGCATGTTTGTCATCTTCGTATGTAGTTTCCAAATATTTAGAAGCTTTAAAAATACGAGGACGATAATTCTCAAAGAAATAATCTGTGATTCCGGTAAAAGCTTTTTTAGGTTTCAATGTAATAAAGTCGTATACAGCTTGGCATACTGTTGGTCCAAGAGGATCGAGTGGATCGAAATGACCTTTGGTTTTTGTTTCTTTCATCGCCTTACGCACCTGATTGTCTGTCAGCTCTTCATTACCATTAACGATAATCTCGGCAATACGTACTTTAGAACCTTTATCGACATCGAGGATAAGGTCGACATAATTTTCACGTGTTGTATCTGCTTTAGCTTCCACATTGACGAGAACATTATGGAAACCTTTTTCTGCGTAATAATCTTCAATAATTCTGGTTGTTTTGGTGTAGGTATGTTCTGTTGCAACATCGCCTCTAGTGAGATTGATTTTCTTTCTAAGTTCTTCTGCTTCAGATTTCTTAACGCCTTTAAAGGAGAACTTTGATATACGAGGACGCTCTTTAAGGTCTATATTAAGGAATATCTTGCGACCAATCTTTGAAGTACATGTGATATTAATATCTTCAAAAAGACCTTGTTCCCAGAGTTTTCTTATAGCATCGGTAATCTTATCTCCTGGAACTTTTATTGTCTCTCCGACTTGCAGTCCTGATATCATCACCAATACTTGCGGGTCCAGGTGTTTAACACCCGTTACTGTGATACCTGCTATTTCGTAATCGCGTGGCAATGAATAGTCGATATCCGACATATCGTTACCAACTTGAATCTGAGCCATGACAGAAGTGCTGAATGTCATGACAAACAATAATAAAAGCAATAATTTTGAAGTATATCTATACATGTTACTTTTTTTCTGTTATTTGTTCACTTGTCTTTCCGAAGCGACGTTCGCGGCTTTGATAATCGACAATAGATTCGTACAAGTCTTCTTTACCAAAATCAGGCCAGAATTTGTCTGTAAAATAAAATTCAGAATAAGCCAATTGCCACAACAAGAAATTGCTTAATCTCTCCTCACCGCTAGTTCTGACCAACAATTCTGGATCTGGCATATCTTTAGTGTTCAAGAAATTAGAAAAACATTTCTCGTCTATTTGTTCAATTTCCAACTCACCTGACTTAACTTTTTCAGCTATTGCTTTAGCAGCCTGTGCTATTTCCCAGCGACCGGAATAACTCAAACAAAGTGTCAAAGTCATTCTGTCGTTGTCTTTTGTATCTTCCATAGCCTTCATCAAGGCGTTATAGTTCGACTTTGGAAGTCTTTGCAAATCACCTATTGCATTAAGTTTTATATTATTATCATTCAAAGTCTTGACTTCTTCAGCTATAGTCTTTGACAGAAGTGTCATCAAAGCGTCCACTTCAATTTTAGAACGATTCCAGTTTTCTGTGGAGAATGCATATAAGGTAAGATATTTAACGCCAAGTTCTGCACAAGCTTCTGTGACTGCACGCACTGCACCGACACCATTTTGATGTCCGAAGATACGCATCTTACCTTGTTCCTTAGCCCAGCGTCCGTTACCATCCATGATAACTGCGATATGCTGCGGCAATCTATTTATATCTATTTTATTTTTCAAACTTTCCATAATCACTTATCGAGTTGTAATGCCAGAATTACAATTTGCTTTCTTTGGTAAATTAAAGCTATATACTATAGACAATTCCAATGCTCCAATCCAATCGTTATCATACGCAAAATCGAAATCACCAGATACATCTATCTTATTATCAATATCATCTGCGAATGTCTTATTCATTCTCCATTCCAAGGACACACCTAAACCTTTAGCAATGCTATATTTCACGCCAGCGCCAAAAGGAACAGACATAGAAAGATTAGCTTCGTTATTGTCACTTGCATAATTAAAAGCTGACAATCCTGCAAAGATATATGGTGTAACATAGTTGTTATTGCTCCCTGTCCAATAGTTAAAGAAATTAAACTCTGCCAATAAAGCAAAATCATTAACTCTATTATGAATAGGGAATTTATAATTTTCTTCATTAGCATATTCTGGAATCTGGTTTAAAATCTCTTGCGTAGGTTGTACTTGAAGATTATAATGAGAATATTGCAATCTGAACGCCCAACGTAAGTTCTGATAATATCTTAACACCACTCCAAAAGAAGGCTTAACATTCGAAAAATGCTTATCTGGATTCAAATCTCCGACATAATAAGGAATGCTTGCAGTAGCTCCGACCTCAATCATTTGAGATTTAAGATTTTTTGGCATCACAAATGACAACACCAAAAGAAACAAAACTGCAAAAACCTTATTATTTTTCATCGATCTCTTTACCTTCATTACTGATTTTCAAACATTACACAAAATGCATGCGAAACGACAAATTTACAATTAATTATTAAATATTTTATACTTGTTTAAAAAATTAATTTCTTAAGTCGTTACCCCACATTAGTTTCTTTCTTATAGTCTCAAAAAAGTTCTTGTTCGGCATCTTTATCATATTAAAACAAAAGTCTGTCTTCTCCACTTCTATTTCCAATGATTTATCTACCAACACTATACGTGAATCCAAACCTAAAGCGAAGCTGTCACATCTTCCCTCTACCTTTATTCTCACCTTACTTTTGTTTGGAATAACGACAGGACGTACACTTAAATTGTGTGCAGCTATCGGTGTTATTAAAAAACTATCTGCATTAGGTGTCATGATAGGTCCGCCGACGCTCATAGAATAAGCCGTCGAGCCTGTTGGCGTTGCCAAGATTATCCCGTCAGCCCAATATGTATTTAACAGCATATCATCAATAAATACATCCACAACTATCAGAGAGCCATTATCTTTACGACAGACACTTATTTCATTCAAGGCATAATTGATACCATTAAAAATATTATTTTTATCGTTAATTTTTATTAACGAGCGTTGTTCTATATCGTAATTTCCTTCAATAATATTTTTCACAGCTTCGATAGTTTCTTTTGGAGAAACACTGGAAAGAAAGCCTAGATTTCCCGTATTGATACCACACACCGGAATTCCACTATCGCGAATTATAGGCACCGAATCCAGGATTGTTCCGTCGCCGCCAAAGGAAAACAAGACATCAGCTTTTCCTTTTATATCATCTGTCTTTTTCAAAACTGAATAATTGACATCGTCGTTGAAGCAATGTTTTATATCAGACAAAAATGATTCATACACAATTATTTCCACTCCCGATTCTTGTAAAAGATGGAGCATATCGCGCATCAAACAATCGTAGTCTTTTCCAAAAGCCTTTCCGTATAAAACAACTTTCATGTCTTTAATTTTTATATTAACAAATCATATCGGTGCCACAAAATGTATAAACAAGCCTGTCTCACCCATATCGTTTATTCCATATTCAAGTCGCAACACCTTGTCATAATATGTCACAAAATCCAATCCTATTCCAGTTCCAAAAATAAATTTATTATCTAAAAACGATGTCGGATTCTCTGGCATTTTCCACGAATAAGCACAATCGAAAAACACATTGGCATATAAGGCAAAATGTATCTTACCGAACCTTTCATTCTTGATAAAAGGAATATACCTCGTCACTGGATTCAATATGGCATATTTTAAGTTATTCTTTACCAAGGCGAAATTCATCGCATCGATAACATACAACTCATAAGTCCTCACATAATCGTTTTTATATCCCAAACCTTGATTTAAAAAATATGGCACATCTTGACCTGCCGACATTTTCATCGTCAGATTCGAAGCCCAATACCAACGACCTTTTATAGGCTGATACCAGTCCGTCGTAATCTTCGCATAAAAAACATCAGGACTTGTCTCAAAAGCACCCAAACCTATCTTTTCCATCATCAGTTCAAAATAATGCCCATCGAGAGGATAATTCTGCTCATCACGATAATCGTTTTTAAAAGTAGCCAATAATGAAAAATATTGGAAACCAGTCCCTTTTGTATTTAAGAAGTCTTCATTCAAAGATGACAATCTTTCATGAAAAAGAGCATTGTTATAACTAAAATTCAAAAATAATTTGTTACGATGAGTAAAACGGAAATAAGGCTCAACAAATGCAAAAACATATTGCTTCGCAAATTCATCATCACCATTAAAATATAAAATCTTATTATTTTTCGTTATATATGCCACCTCTTTATCTCTCTTATATCCACCACCAAATTTCAACCCAAGATATTGTTTACCAACAAAATAAGGAATATCATACAACAAACTATAATTCTGATTATAACCAGAGATGAAGGTAAAGTCAAGATTATGTTTCTGTCCCCAAAAGTTACGATACTGAAGCTCAACACCATAGCTAAAACGTCTGATATCATCAGCCTCATACCAAGCATTGAGATTTCTATCGGAATATGAAACATAAGGAAACACCCAAAGATACCACCTTTCAACGACATCTATATAGAGAATCAACGCGTTATCCTTAGAATAATCCTTTTGTAAATCAAAAGTCACGAAATTGAACAAAGTGGTATTCTGCACATTTTCGTAACTAATGCGCAACTCTTCTTCCCACTGTTGCATTGGAATAGTATCACCGATTCGAAACGTCAGCTCTCTAAAAATGATATCATCTTTTGTTACATCATTGCCATTTACGACAATATCCGAAACGACCACATACGAAGACGTATCTTGTTGAGCACAAAGCCCTAAAGAAAATATTATCAGAAATAATGACAAAAGCTGTTTCATAAATTATCTTCCATCATATTACAATAGTCATTGTAACGCCAATCAGCGATGATATTTTGCTCAACTGCATCTTTTATTGCACAATGTGGCTCATGAAGATGAGTGCAATTCGAGAATTTACATTCATGCATAAGATTACGCATTTCGGGGAAACGCTGTGCAAGAGTCTCTTTTTCCATATCATACAAACCAAACTCTTTAATGCCTGGAGAGTCAATAATATAGCCTCCAAAAGCAAGAGGAAACATCTGAGAGAATGTGGTAGTATGCTTGCCTTTTTCGTGCACTTCTGAAATATCGCCGACTCTTACATTAAGATTTGAATCAAGACGATTGATAAGAGCCGACTTTCCGACTCCAGAATGACCTGAGAAAAGATTGACCTTGTCTTTCATTATCTCCTTCAGTTCATCACACTGAAAACCAGTCTTAGCAGAAACCATAAATGCATGATAGCCTATATTTTCGAAGGTTGTTATAAGCTCTTTTGCATAAGCCAGCTGTTCCTCGTCGTACAAGTCGCATTTGTTAAATACAATCGTTGTTGGAATATGATAAGCTTCGGCTGTAACAAGAAACCTATCCATGAAACCTGTCGAGGTTCTTGGATGAGCTATCGTTGCCACCAAGATAGCCTGATCGATATTAGAGGCAATGATATGAGAAGCTTTTGAAAGATTCACCGACTTTCTCACTATCACGTTATATCGTGGCAAGATTTTGTTAATCACGCAGGTATCCTTATTATTTTCTTTTTCAAAAATAACTTTGTCACCGACCGCTACTGGGTTTGTTGTTCTAATACCATCGAGACGAATCTTGCCTCTGAGACGACAAAGCACCACTTCGCCATCTTCATTTCTTACTTCATACCAACTTCCTGTTGACTTAATAACGATACCTTCTTGCATTTATGCTTATTTTGTTGCAAATGTAAGAATTTTTATTTTATAATCATATTATAATCACAACTTTTGATAACGTTTTCCAGGCAAGGCTGTCAGCACGCCATCGAACTCCAACGACAGCAAAATAGAAGCTATTTTTGTTGGAGAAAGCATTGTCTCCGTGATGATTCTATCAAGATAAACGACATCGCTCTCTTCAAACAAACTCATCACCACTTTTTCTTCATCGCTGAACTCTCTAAACAGACGCATTTGTTTTGCCACCACTTTCTTACTCTCATCCCAACGCATTATCGAACGCAAGTCATTGGTATCTAATAAAATGTTAGCTTTATTATCTTTAATTATTTTATTACATCCTGCGCTATAAGCATCGCCGATACGTCCTGGCACAGCGAAGACCTCCCTGTCGTAAGTGTTAGCTATTTCCGCCGTGATGAGCGCACCTCCTTTAGACGCGCTCTCCACAACAATCAGACAATCGACCATACCTGCGACAATTCTGTTTCTTTTAGGAAAATTCTCTCTATCAGGTTCGGCACCGCTAATCTGCTCCGTCAAAAGACAACCACCACATTCAAGCATCTTTTTTGCGAGATTCTTATTCGCAGGAGGATAAATAGTATGCAATCCATGTGCTAACACCGCCGCCGTCTTCAATCCATTTTTCACAGAAGCCACATGTGCACATGTATCTACACCGTATGCCAAGCCACTGACAACCAACACATCATCATCAAGCAATTCCGATATAATCTTGTCCGTCATAATCTTGCCATAATCCGTCACATTACGTGTGCCTACAACACCTATTATTTTTTCCACATTCAAGTCGGTGTAGCCTTTGCAATATAAAATCATCGGACTGTCATAGCAATGTTGCAAACGTTTAGGATAATCGGAATTCAGATAATAAAGAATCCTTATTCCATATTTATCAGCAAAATCCAACTCTCTTTCCGCTCGCGACAGAACATCCTGCGACAAAATGCTATCAATCGTCTTCTCTCCTATCCCAGGAATTTTCGACAGCGACTTCTTTTTCTCACGAAAAACAGCTTCAGCTCCGCCGCAATATGCCACCAGTTTCTTGCCATTAACATCGCCAATGCCAGGCACTAAAGTCAACGCAACCTCATATAACAATGCATTATGCATAATTCACAATTCATAATTTTGATTTATAATTCCAAGCGCAAATATAAAGAATTTATTTTATTGACAACCAATAATTTATGTTAATTTTTATTAAGAACATTTGTTAAAAAAGTCTGTTGTCTATTGACTTTTATTATCTTTGCAAAAAATCAAGGAGTTGAAAAAGAATATATTGATATGTCCGTTGAATTGGGGTTTAGGTCACGCTACCCGATGCGTCCAGATAATAAGAGAATTATTGGAATCGGGTGATAACGTTATCATTGCGGCAGACAAAGCACCTTTAGCATTTCTTAAAAAAGAATTTCCCGGACTGACATTCATACAACTAGCCGGATTCGAACCTTTATATAGCAAAGGTAACTCACAAGTCTTCCAACTGCTAAAATCAATTCCTAATGCCTTAATAAATTTTAAGAAAGAACACAAGGCCATCGAAAAAATCGTTGACGACTACAAAATAGACCTCGTCATTTCCGACAACAGATTCGGATGCTGGAGCAAAAAAGTACATTCTATTTATATAACACATCAACTTAACATCCAAGTTCCTAAGTTTTTAAAATGGACATCTCCTATTATAAATCAATTACATAAATATTATATCAAAAAATACGACGAGCTCTGGATTCCTGATGTAGAAAACGAGCCGTCGCTATCTGGTGTCTTATCACATCCTGCAAATATTAAAATCAAAACTAAGTATATTGGATTTTTAAGTCGCTTTTCATCCGAACTGAAAGGCGAAATAAAATCAATAGAATATCTTGTGATATTATCAGGTCCAGAACCACAACGCTCTATTTTTGAAGACATTATCATAAAGCAAGCGAACGACATCCAAGGAAACATCGTTATTCTAAGAGCAAAACCAGAGGAAAATAAAATTCCAAGCAATGCCCCTAAAAACATCATTTTCTTCAACCATGTCGATGACGAGACATTCGTTAAAATTGTAGCAAGAGCAAAAAACATCATCTGCCGAGGCGGTTATTCATCATTGATGGATTTGATAGCACTCAACAGAAACGCATATCTCGTTCCAACACCAGGACAAACCGAGCAAGAATATCTAGCAGAATATCTTACCGACAAAGGATTGTTCAACTACTGCAGACAAAAAGACTTTAACTTAAAAAACGTTAACATTCCTAACATTCAAATCAATTCTCAATTCACGACGCGCAGCTCCTAACTCCTAACTTCTAACTAAAAAGTCGCACGTCCGTGCGCCTCTACGCGAGATATTCCTCAATTCCTCATACCCTTAGACCCTCAAATCCAACCCCTAACTCCTAACTAATAAGGTGTTACCTTATCATATATTTGTCTCGCCCTTTCAGGGCTCTTTGTTATCTTTTTTATTATTTTTGCAAAAAATAGAAAATTATGTCATTAAATTATGTCGTTTGGGACATTAATCCCTACATCTTCCACATAGGCAATCGTCCTATTGCATGGTACGGACTTTTATGGGCTATGGTTTTCATCGTTGGCTATTACATCATGAAAAACATTTACAAAAAAGAAAGCATGAAAGAAGAACAACTAGATATGCTTTGGATGTATATGTTAATCTCTTCAATCCTTGGCGCACGTTTAGGACACTGTCTCTTCTACGAGCCTTCTTACTATCTATCAAACCCTATCGAAATTTTAAAAGTATGGGAAGGCGGCCTTGCAAGTCACGGCGGTGCAATAGGAATCTTGATTGGCTTGTTTATTTACGCCAAGAAAATCAAGAAACCATATATCTGGATTTTAGACCGAATCGTAGTTCCCGTAGCAATCGGAGGTGCGTTCATCAGATTCGGAAACCTTATGAACTCAGAGATTTATGGCGAGCCTACCACACTTCCATGGGGATTCAAATTCGTTAGAGACTATCCTATCGGAATGCCAATAGAAAACATACCTGCTTGTCACCCAACACAAATCTATGAGGCTCTGTTCTGCATATTAGTTTTCATTTATCTTTTATATGCTTACTACAAACAGAACATGGCAGAGAAACGTCCAGGATTCATGTTCGGAATATTCCTCATCGTGGTATTCGGTTCTAGAATATTAATTGAATTCATCAAAAACCCACAAGTGGAATTTGAGACATCGATGACACTCGACATGGGACAATGGCTCAGCATTCCATTCTTAATAGCTGGAATATATTTTGTAATCAAAAGCTTTATTAAAAAGTAAAAATTCAAAATCTCAGAATCTCAGAATTTCAGAATCTCAGAACCTCAGAACCTCAGAATCTCAGGACCTCATATAAAGTTTTGAGATTTTGAGATTCAAATAAAAAAAGCTCAGAAGTTTGTTCTGAGCTTTTTTATTTTTACCTTGCTAAGTAAGGATAGAATTTACCATTTTCTTCTGTAAAGGTAGTTGCGATTCTTACCCTAAGATCATTACGTTTATATTTAGTCGCTATGGTCTTCATCTTATCTAAGATAGCCAAATTCTCGTAAATACTTTCTGAGTAATACATCAAGAAAGGTATATCTAACTCATAATAATATCTAAGGTTATCTTTACAATTTTCGAGCATTGTATTCATAAGAGCATCACCTTTATCTGTAGCGCCGCAAGTATAATATATTTCCGGATAAGACATCATCATAATGTCATAAGGAATCTTATCATTAGGGAAGAATTCCAAACATTTATCCAAGACTGCAACTGCTTCTTCTTTTCTCTGGCTATTAGCCAATGTTTGAGCCAAACGCATATATGCCTGTTTTACAAACAAAACACTACGACGGCTTTCTGGGTCGACTGCCACGTCTGGGTCGTTGAGATTACCCCATCTGATATCGTCAGACATAAGCAATTCGTATGAACCGTCAACGAAAACACCGCCTGCATCTTTATAATAAGAAACAGCTTCTACCGGCATAAAACGATGAGCTAGACCTTCTTGATGTAAATATTTATCAATATCTAAAATATTCTTGATATCACTCAAGCTTGTGAAATACACCGCACGAGACCAATCGTTAGTTGCGAAAAAGTCGAGAAGCATCAAGTCGTTTTTGTAAAGATAGTTGACACTTGTTGGAATTTCCCATACTATCTCATCAACGATTTTATCTTTCATATTTTCTGGAACGATGCCATTTCGGACAACAGCTTCTTTATCAACAGTAATCTTAAGGCGACGTGCTGGAAGATAATTAACCTTATCGCCAGAGACCAAGCCAACCTTTGTTCTAGGATTGTCACTCTTGATAAATTCTATAGCGTCTTTCAACTCTATTGGACCTTCGAATATTTCATTGATAAATATTGGCTCATTAACTCCATTATCATATTGCTCTGGAGTCAAAGACAATGGAAGTCTTTCTGATTCATATTGTTTACGTCCCATTTGATGGACATACCAATAACCAGAAGAAAGCATATAGTTACAAACGCGGACGTCAGTGCGATAGCCTTCAACTTCCTGGACATACCAAAGTGGGAATGTATCATTATCGCCGCGTGTGAAGATAACTGCATTTTCTGGAAGATTCTTGAGATAATTCTTACCCCAGTCGAGAGCAGCTGTCTTGTTTGAACGATTGTGACCTTCCCATCCAGAAGCTGCCATAACTGTTGGAACTGAGAGACATAAGACGAAAGCCACTATCGCAACAGCCATCTTGTTCTTGATGATTTTTTGTAAAAGTTCCATAACTCCCATCACTCCGATACCAATCCATATACAGAATGCGTAGAACGAACCAGCGTATGCATAGTCACGTTCACGAGGCTGATAAGGTGTTTGGTTCAAGTAGATTACGATGGCAAGACCTGTCATGAAGAACAGCAAGAACACCACCCATGAATCTTTAATATCTTTCTTGATATGATAGAACAATCCTATCAATCCTAATATCAAAGGCAAGAAGAAGAATGTGGTACGACCTGAGTTTGTCATCGATTTTGGAAGGTCTGTCTGTTTTCCGAGACGAGCCTCATCGATGAATTTAATGCCGCTCAACCAGTTACCGTATTCCAATTCGCCATGACCTTGAATATCATTTTGACGACCGACAAAATTCCACATGAAATAACGCCAGTACATATGATTACATTGATAACCCAAGAAGAACTTCAAGTTCTGAGCAAAGGTAGGACGCATTACGGTTTCTGTTGAATATCCACCCGCGCCATTAGGTCTCTTCACTGTCACAGACACCATCTTCGACTTATCAATATATTGTTCGTAAGTACTTGTGTACATACGTTTTGTGCCATTCCACATACGAGGGAATACAGTCGTAAGGCTTTCATCGTAAATAGGTTCAGTACCTTTTCTATCATCAGTGATAACATATTTACCTTTTTTCTCATCTCTCACGTAAACAGGGCTACCGTCGTTAGCGTCGATAGGTTTTGCCATATAGTAAGGTCCATGGAGCAAAGGCCAGCTACCATATTGTTCACGTTTCAGATAAGAAAGCATCGATACTGCTTCACTAGGGTCGTTCTCATTAATAGGTGTGTTTGCATTAGCGCGAATAACGAGCATGAAGAATGAAGAGTAACCAATCATTATAAACATAAATGAAAGAACCACAACATTCAATATCACCTTCTTATATTTATTTGAGAAATAAATACCTAATACTATTATAGCGATGAGAAGCAAGAAATAAACGACTGTTCCCACATTGAACGGAGTTCCTAAAGTATTGACAAAGAACAATTCGAATTTACCACATAATGAAACGATTGCAGGAATAAGTACTACTTGAATCAAACCGACGAGTGCAACAGATATTATTCCAGCAACGACGAAACCTTTGAATGTTATCTTTTTATACTTCTTGAAATAAACAACGTAAACAACAGCTGGGATACATAACAAGTTAAGGAGGTGAACACCGATTGACAAGCCTATGAGATAAGCTATAAATATGAGCCAGCGATAGTTATAAGGTTCATCAGACACTTCTTCCCATTTCAATATTGCCCAGAATGTTATAGCTGTGAATAAAGACGACATCGCATAAACCTCACCTTCTACGGCTGAGAACCAGAAAGAATCTGAGAAAGTATATGCCAAAGCACCGATAACGCCAGTTGCCAAGACTGCAACTTTATTTGACAATGGAGCTGCTTCGCCATCTTTCATCCACATCTTTTTCGACAGATGTGTTATTGTCCAGAAGAGGAATAAAATTGTAAAACTGCTGCACAAAGCTGACATCAAATTTATCATTAATGCTACTTTTGTGACATCTCCGAAGGCAAAAAGTGAGAAAAATCTGCCTATCATCTGGAAAAGTGGTGCTCCTGGAGGGTGACCTACTTGCAATTTATAAGCTGTGGAAATATACTCACCACAATCCCACCAGCTAACGGTAGTTTCCAATGTGAGTACATAAACGATGGTTGCGACAAGGAACACAAACCATCCTACAATGTTGTTTAACTTTTTGAAACTCATTAGTATTTATGTTTAATTATATTTCAATAAAATGAAAACTTGTAATTTGCAAAGATAAGATTTAATTCATAATTCATAATGTATAATGCATAATTTTTTAAAGTTTTTTGACATATTAATAAGGTGTAAATGCGATTTAAAAAAAAATTAAAAAAAAATCATTTTTTTGTTGCGCGTATTAAAAAATGTTATATCTTTGCACTCACATTCAAGATACGAAATAATGATTGTCGAATGGTGTAATGGTAGCACTGCAGATTTTGGTTCTGCCTGTCAAGGTTCGAATCCTTGTTCGACAACAAATTACAAATTGAAGACCTGCTACGGAATGTAACAGGTTTTTTTATTGCCAAAAATTCATCATGATAACAAAGGATCAAATAACAGAATTAGCAAACGAAGCATTAGCAAACAGCGATCGTTTCGTAGTTGACATCACAGTTTCAAACAGCAACGTAATTAATGTTTATATCGACGCCGACAGTTCAGTCACTATCGACCACTGCGTTGAGTTGAGCCGTTTCATCGAAGGCAATCTCGACAGAGAAGTTGAAGACTACGAACTCAGCGTGTCATCAGCAGGCATCGACTACCCTTTGTTAAAACATCGTCAGCTGAACAAATACGTAGAAAAAGAACTTGAAATCTTAAGCAAAGACGGCATCAAGAAAGTTTACAAACTTGTCTCTTTCAACGAAGAAAAAATCGAAGCTCAAGAAGCTACAATAAAAATGTTAGGCAAGTTGAGAAAAACAACCTACGGCAACTCAGTTGAATTATCATTCTCAGATATTAAAGAAATCAAACCATACATTAACTTTTAAGTTTCTAGAATTATATGGAAATATTAAATTTAATCGACACCTTTTCTGAATTTAAAGAATTCAAGAATATTGACCGTGAAGCTATGATGCACATCATCGAAGATGTGTTCAAAGCAATGCTTGCAAAAAAATATGGCAGCGATGAATATTTCAACATCATCGTCAATATTGACAAAGGCGTTCTCGAAATTTATCACAATCGTACAGTCGTTGAAGATGGCAATGTTGAAGATCCATTAAGCGAAATCGAATATTCTGAAGCAATTAAAATCGAGCCTGACTTTGAAGTCGGCGAAGAAGTTTCAGAAGTTGTAGAGATTAAAGACTTTGGCAGAAGAGAAATTTTGGCAATCCGTCAAAACCTTCAGACAAAAGTCATGGAATTCGAGAAAGAAAACATCTTCTTGAAATATAAAGACAAAGTCGGTGAAATCATCACTGCTGAGGTTTACCAAGTCTGGCGTAAGGAAATATTAATCGTTGACGAAGACGGCATCGAATTAGTACTTCCAAAAGCAGAACAAATCCCATCTGACAACTATAAAAAAGGTGACACTATCAGAGCTATCGTCAAGAGCGTTGAAAACAAGAACGGCTCTCCTGTCATCATCTTGTCAAGAACATCAGAAATCTTCTTGCAACGTTTGTTCGAAATGGAAGTTCCAGAAGTTTATGATGGCTTGATTACAATCCGTAAAATCGTCAGAGAACCAGGTCAAAGAGCTAAAATCGCTGTTGAGTCATACGACGACCGCATCGACCCAGTTGGCGCATGCGTTGGTATGAAAGGTTCACGTATCCACGGTATCGTAAGAGAACTCCGTAACGAAAATATCGACGTTATCAATTACACAACAAAAGCCGACTTATTCATCACAAGAGCATTAAGCCCAGCTAAGATTTCTTCTATCGTTATCGACGATGAAAAGAAATTAGCAGAAGTATATATGGAAAACGACCAAGTCAGCTTGGCTATCGGTAAAGGCGGTTACAACATCAAATTGGCTGGTAAATTGACTGGCTACGAAATCGATGTTTATCGCAACACTGAAGAAGCTGAAATGGAAGACGACGTCGATCTTAAAGAATTCGTTGACGAAATCGATGAATGGATTATCGACAGCTTGAGAAACATGGGCTGCGACACAGCTAAGTCAGTATTGGCTTATACTGCTGAAGAAATCGCAACACGTGCTGACCTCGAAATCGAGACAGTAGTCGAAATTCTCGACATTTTCAAAGCTGAATTTGAAGACGACGACCAATAAAATTATTTAAGAATTAACATTAAAAAAATATGTCCGAAGATTTAAAGAATAACATCAGATTATCGAAAGCCGCTAAAGAATTCAACATCAGCCCAGCTATGATAGTTGAATTCCTTGGAAAGAAAGGCCATAAAGTAGATTCATCGCCTAACACAAAACTTAACGGGGAAATGTATGCCCTCCTCGTTAAAGAATATCAAGGCGAGAAAGAAGTAAAGAAAAATGCCGATCAACTCGGTGACTTCAGCTACAAAGGTAAAAGCATCAGCATTGATTCTGCAAGAAAGAATGAAGATGCAAGCAACGACTTTGAAGAAGAAGAAGTTACTATCCGTTTCAATGGCAGCATGAGCGACGACAAACAAAAGAAAGCTCAAGCTGAAAAACCTATTGAAAAGAAGGAAGAGAAACCACAGGAAGAAGTCAAGGCTAAAGTTGAACCTAAAACAGAAGCTAAGGTCGAGACTAAAGTTGAGGAAGTTGTAGCTCCTAAGGAAGAAGCCAAGGAAGTTAAAACTGCTGAAACTATCGTGGAAGCACCTAAAGCTGCAGAAGTTAAAGAAGTAGCTGCAGAACCTAAAAAGGAAATCGAAGTGGCAGAAAAGACTGTCGTTTCAGAACCTAAAAAGGATACTAATACAAATTCGGACAAGAAAAATAATAGCGGCATACATATTAATGTAGTGGGTAAAATCCCATTAGAAGATAAAAAATCTAAGGACAAAAAAGACAACAAACAACAGTCAACAGTTAACAAACAACAGACAGCGGACAACAGACAAGCAGTAAAGCCTGCTGTTCCAAGTCAAACACAAAATCAAACTCAGACACAAGCTCAAGTCCAAGTTCAGACTCAGACTCAGACACAGACACAAGGTCAAGAACAAAAACCTGTCAACTTCATCCCTACTCAGGTCAAGAAGTTGGAAGGTCCAAAGATTCTCGACAAGATTGAGCTTCCATCTGAACGTAAGCCTAAAGCTAAGCAGCCTGTAGCATCATCAGGCGACGACAACAAAGGCTTCGGCAAAGACAAGAAGAAAAAACGTAAACGTATTGGCACTGAAGGCAGCGTAGCTAACAGCGAAGGCAACAACAGCAACAATGCCAATAACAACAATAAAGGCAATAACAACGCTAACAAAAATAATAACGCTAACAACAATAACAAACAAGGCGGCGGCAAACCTGGCGACAATCGTAACAACGACAAACGTAAAAACGATAAGTTCAAGAAGCCTGTCAAACCTGTTGTTGAAGAAAAAGTTGAGCTCTCAGACGAAGAAATCCAAAAACAAATTAAGGAGACTTTGGCACGTTTGTCACCTCTTGGCAAGTCAAAGACTTCAAAACACCGTCGTGAGAAACGCCATAACATAGCAAACGAGATGGAGGAAGAAAGACTCCACGAAATGGAAGAAAAGAAAATCCTCAAAGTCACCGAGTTTGTTACTGCAAACGAGTTGGCTAACATGATGAACATTCCTGTAACAAAGGTTATTTCAACATGTATGAGTTTAGGTGTTTTCGTTTCTATCAACCAACGTCTCGACGCAGAAATCTTGACATTAGTTGCAGAAGAATTCGGTTTCAAAGTTGAATTCATCAGCATCGACGTTCAAGAAGCATTGTCAAGCAACGAAGAAGAAGACAGACCAGAAGACTTGATTCCAAGAGCTCCTATAGTAACCGTCATGGGTCACGTTGACCACGGTAAGACAAAACTTTTGGACAGCATCCGTAACGCTAACGTTGCAGCAGGCGAAGCTGGTGGTATCACACAACATATCGGTGCTTACGAAGTTACAACAGCATCAGGCAAGAAGATTTCATTCTTGGATACTCCAGGTCACGAAGCATTTACAGCTATGCGTGCTCGTGGTGCTAGCTTGACCGACGTCGCCATCATCGTTATCGCAGCCGACGACAGCGTTATGCCTCAGACT
>JBGVQR010000073.1:0-30086 GCA_045127605.1 Candidatus Limimorpha sp.
AGGCGTCAGGGATTGCAGCGGCATCCTTTCGCAGCGCAGCGGAGAAAGATACAGCGGAAAGCCCGACGGCCTTAGCCGGGACGCACAAAAAAAGAATCTAAGGATTTGAGGGTATGAGGATTTGAGGACTGTGGGTATTAAGAATAAAGGGATTTAGGGTTGGGATAATTGTGAGTGCTTGTGTTTATTTATTGATAAGAATTCTTTGGCACACAAAAAAAGTCGCACAATAGTGCGACCCCTTATCTAATTATGAATTATGCATTATGAATTATGCATTGTCTTAAACAAGTCCAGCGAATCCCATGAATGCGAGTGCTAAGATACCAGCTGTTACTAATGCGATAGGCACACCCTTCATTCCGTTAGGGACGTCGGATAATTCAAGTTGCTCGCGTAAGCCAGCGAAGATAACCAATGCTAATGTAAAACCGACACCATTTGACAATGCATACATTGCGCCTTCTAATAGACCAAAGTCTTTTTGTATTACTAAAATAGCGACACCTAATACTGCGCAGTTTGTTGTGATGAGTGGCAAGAATACACCTAATGCTGCATATAATGAAGGACTTATCTTTTTCAAAATGATTTCAACCATCTGTACCAATGCTGCGATAACCAAGATGAAAGCGATGGTTTGCAAGAATCCTAAATTAAACGGATTTAACAGATAGTGCTGGATTAACCATGTTACGATTGTCGCTAAAGTTATGACGAAGATAACGGCTGCGCCCATGCCTAATGATGTCGATATCTTTTTTGATACGCCAAGGAAAGGGCATATTCCGAGGAATTGTGTCAAAACGATGTTGTTGACGAATATTGCGGAGATAAAAATTATCAAGTATTCCATATCTAAATATCTTTAATTGTCAATAACTTATTTTGTTTTCTTTAACATTCTGTTCATGATGGCGATGAGGTAACCCATTGCGATGAATGCTCCTGGAGCGAGAACGAATACCAAGATAGCGTCGCCTTCGATGAACTTCCATCCAAAGATAGAACCGCTACCTAAGATTTCACGGATTGAACCTAAGATTGTGAGTGCCATAGAATATCCTAACCCCATGCTGATGCCGTCGACAGCTGATGCTCCGATGCCGTTCTTACTTGCAAATGCTTCTGCACGACCGAGGACGATACAGTTAACGACGATGAGTGGAATGAACAAACCGAGTGTCTCGTAAATGCTTGGGAGATAAGCTTGCATGAGAAGCTGTACCACCGTCACGAATGAAGCGATGACAACGATATAACATGGGATGTGTACTTTGTTAGGTATGAAGTTTTTTAACAAAGAAATCGACATATTTGACAAAATCAAAACGAATGTCGTGGCCAATCCCATGGAGAGTCCGTTGATGGCGCTGGTTGTTGTCGCGAGGGTAGGACAGCAACCGAGGAGAAGGACAAATACTGGATTTTCTTTGAAGAATCCTTTTATTAAGTTATTCCAGTTCATAATTAGAATCCTCCTTTATTATTTTCAAATGTTGATAATGCGCGGTTTACAGCATCGCAGAAAGCTCTTGAGCTGATGGTAGCTGCTGTGATGGCATCAACGTCACCGCCGTCTTTCTTCACGCTGAAGTTGAAAGAAGCAGCGTTCTTGTCATTGAACTGATTTTTGAAAGTTTCTTCTTCCATTTTAGAACCTAAACCTGGTGTCTCTGCATGTTGTAAAACAGAGATGTTTTTGATAGTTCCGTCAGCGAGGATACCGACCATCAATGAGATGTTGCCGCTGAATCCTTTGTTGGTGAATGTCTCGACAGCCGCACCGATGAAGTTGTTGTCGGCATCATAAGCGAGATGGAAAGGAATCTCTGCGTTATCATCACCTTCAACTGCTGACATTACATTGACAGTTTTTAATGTCTTGAACTTAGGAAGTACGTTCTTAATAGCTTCTGTTTTCTTAGCATTTTCTGCTGCTGCAATAGGATCTTTTGTTGCGTTATAAACTATTCCTAAGACTCCGCCTGCTACTATGCATATTAGAAATAAGGCGACGAACATATTTAATAATGTATCTTTCTTTGCTGCCATAACTTTATTTTTTTACAGGTTTACCGAAACGTGTTGGTTTACAAACTTTATTGATTAAAGGAACGAAAGCGTTCATGATTAAGATAGCGAATGACATACCTTCTGGATATGCGCCCCATAAACGAATGATGATTGTCAAGGCTCCTACACCGATAGAGAATATCACTTTGCCTTTCATCGTCATTGGTGATGTTGCCATGTCTGTTGCCATGAAGAATGCTCCGAGCATTAAACCTCCACCGAAGATATGTATCAATGGGTTGACAAATTGAACTGGGTCGATAAGCCAGCAGATTGTTGAGATGGCTGCTACAGTTGCAATGATGATGACAGGGGTCTGCCAATCGATGACTTTTCTAACTATCAAGAAGAGACCGCCGATGATGATGGCAATAGAACCAATTTCACCGAGGGAACCACTATAAATGAAACCTTTGATATCTTCGTATATTATTAAATCGTTGGCTGCAATGCCTTGTGCTAGACCTTCTTTGATATGTCCTAATAATGTTGGACCAGTTACAGCGTCTAATACTGTGTCGCTGAATATTGGATTTGGCATTGGCCATGTTGTCATAGCGACAGGGAAGGATATGAGCATGAAGACGCGTCCTACCAATGCTGGGTTGAATGGGTTGTTGCCCAAACCGCCGAACGACATCTTGCCGATGCCGATAGCTACAATAGAACCGACGATAATCATCCATGCTGGAATGTTGGATGGTAAGTTGAATGCCAATAATAGACCTGTTATTATAGCAGAACCGTCAGCTATTGTACTTGCTCCTTTGATGAGGAATTTTTGGATAAGCCACTCGACTAAGACGCAGGCTGCTACTGATATAAATGTCACGCGTGCTGCATCGAGGCCGAAGTAATAAATGGAAAAGAAGTAAGCCGGCATCAAGGCGATGATGACGCTATACATTATTTTCTTGGTGCTTTCTCCTCCGTGAACGTGAGGCGAGCCTGATATTAAATAGTTATTCATCTCTTATTTCTGATTACGTGAACGAATTAATTGTCCTGTTTTATTTTTGCCATAACGGATGTAGTCTAACAATGGAATGTTAGCGGGGCATGTGTACTCGCATGAGCCACATTCGATGCAGTCCATGATGCAGTTGGCTTCAGTGTCTTCAAACATATTCTTCTTTGCTAGACGGCTGAGGAGATAAGGCTCCAGTCCCATTGGACATGCACTGACACATTTGCCGCAACGTAAACAATTGCTGACTTCTCGTGGCTGTGCTTCGTTATCTGTCATCATCAAGATGCCTGATGTCCCTTTTATGACTGGGAACTCGCTGACAGAAACAGACTTGCCCATCATTGGTCCGCCGTTGATGATATTGGTTGTGTTTTCTGGAAGTCCGCCGGCAGCTTCGATGAGTTCTGTCGATGATGTGCCTATTCTTACCAAGAAGTTTGATGGGTTCTTGACAGATTTACCTGTGACGGTTACGACTCTTGAAACGAGAGGCTTGTTTTTTTGTACGGCTTCATAAATGGCAAATGTAGAAGCTACGTTGACAACGACGCAGCCTGTCTCTATAGGGAGTTTTCCTGAAGGTACTTCTCTTCCTGTACAAGCTTTGATGAGTTGTTTCTCACCGCCTTGTGGGTACTTGGTCTGCAAAGGCTGTACCTCGATATCAGCAAAATATTTGTCGTCGTTTATTATCTTGTCCAATAAGTTGGCAGCATCCATCTTATTGACTTCAATGCCGATGATAGCTTTAGGAGCGTCGACGGCTTTCATCAAGATTTTTACGCCAACCAAGAATTCGTATGGCTTTTCAATAAGAAGACGATTGTCGCAGGTGAGATATGGTTCACATTCTGCAGCATTGATAAGAACGAATTCTGCTTTCTTGTCTTTTGGTATTGTGAGTTTGACACTTGTTGGGAAAGTAGCTCCTCCAAGACCTACGATGCCATGGTCTTTGACTCTGTTTATTATTTCTTCGCGTGATAATGTTATATCAGCTACCAATGTGTCGCTGGTGTCGATGCCTTCCATCCATTCATCGCCTTCAACATCAATGAAGATGGCAGGCTTGCGATAGCCTGTGTGGTCCATGATTTCATCGACTTTGGTGACTTTGCCGCTCACTGATGAGTGTACGTTGGCAGAAATGAAACCTTTTGCTGTTCCGATGAGTTGTCCTACTTTAACCTCATCACCTTTTTTTACTATAGCTTCAGCTGGTGCGCCGAGACATTGTCCCAATGGGATGATGACTTGTTTAGGAATAGGGAAGGTTATTATGGGTTTGTCTGACGAAAGTTTGTTTTCTTCAGGATGAACGCCTCCTTGGTGAAATGTTTTCTTTGGATTCATACGCTTATTCTTTACTTTCGTTATTTACTGATTCAGTTACTTCTACTTTGGGCTTGCGAGGTGGGAAGTTGACTGCTGCAATGCTTCCTCTTGGACAAACGTCGACGCATTTGCGACATAATTTGCATTTGTCAGCATTGATATATGCTAAGGTGCCACGCATCTCGATTGCTTCGAAAGGACATTCTTTGAGACATTTCTGACATCCGATGCATCCTACCTTACAATTCTTCATCGTGATTGCGCCTTTCTCTGTATTAACGCAGTCAACATAGACACGACGGTTGTTCTTGCCTTTAGGACGAATCTCTATGATGCCTCTAGGACAGGCTTTGGTACATGTTCCACAACCGACGCATTTGTCTTCGTCAACGACGGCTATGCCTTTTTCCTTGTCGATATGTATAGCATCGAAAGCGCATTTCTTCACGCAGTCGCCTAGACCGAGACATGCGTTAGGACATCCGCTGCCACCTGCATATAAAGTATGAGCAAAAGCACAGATGTCAGCTCCTTCATAATGTGTCTTCTTTGGAGCATTCTCGCAGGTCCCGTTACAACGAACTACGGCAACAGTAGGCTCAGCTACTTCGACGGTAAGACCTAATACCGCAGCTACTTTCGACATGTCGGAACTGGTGCAATTCAATCCGCTAAGGTTGTTCTTGTCGTGAGCCGACTTGACGCATGCTTCTGCAAAAGCACGGCAACCAGCGAAACCACAACCTCCACAGTTAGCACCGGAAAGAGTGGATTCAACTTCGTCAATCAACGGATTTTCTTCTACTTTGAACTTCTGTGCGACTATGTATAAAATAACCGCTAAAATGCCTCCCAAGACTCCTAGTACGATGAGAGAATAGAGTAAGATGTCGTTCACAATGATTTTTTTTAAATGTTTAAATTCAATTAAGCTTTCAGCCTTTAGTCGTCAGTCGTCAGTCAAATTGCTGAAAACTGAACGCTGATTGCTTAAAATATAGTATCGCAAAAATAACAATTAATTCTTATAAATTACATATTTTTTAATGAATTTCATACTCGAATTTCCTCTTCATTTTATCTCTGAAAAGAAATAAAATTAGATAGTATGGAACCAAAGAACTTATTGAAATCAAGGCGTTTATTCCTTCTTCAATTTTGAAATGGTTTAAAATGAATATCATGGAAAATAATATGATGGTTGGAATGACGTATGCAAAAACAACGGCTTTGTTGGCTTGTCCTAATCCCATGCTCACCATGACGTTTTGCCCTATTTGAAAATCATTGGCTTTTGGCGTATTAATGTTGATGATTTTCTCTTTCATCTCCGACATATTGCACGCACCTTTGATGTTGCACGACGCACACGCACTCTTAGACAAAATCTTAACTTCGACATTGTTGTCATTGATTGCTGTAATTATACCTTCGTGTGATATTCGATGTTCCATTTGTAAATATTATTTAACAACAAATATAATGTTTTTTTTGAAATTTTGTTTAATAAATATGATGATTATTTGTTATTAAATAAAACTTGTTTCCTTGTTGTCTTGTTGACTTGTAGTCTTTTTTACTATCTTCGCAAAAAAATATTTTTTATGGTACAGATTTTATCACTTTTATTTTATTTCATTTTTCCTTCTCTGATAATTTTTCTATGTAGAAAGTCATCGGTAATGAATAAGATAGGGGAGATATTATTGCTTTATATCGTCGGTATTCTTATTTCAAATCTCATCATTTTTCCTCTCGGATTAGGGGAACAATTGCATGGCATTCAGGATGCTCTTACTAGTGTGATGATTCTTCTCGCATTTCCTATGATTCTGTTCGGATGCGATTTCAAGAATTGGAAACTTAAAAAAGCAATTGTAGCTCTTTGTATTGGTCTCGTTTCCGTACTCATTGTTGATGTCATCGGTTTCTATATCTTCAATGATAATCAGACTGGTTTCGAAAAAATAGCTGGACTTTTAGTAGGAGTATACACTGGCGGAACTCCGAACCTCGCAAGTCTTAAAATTGCCCTTGACGTAGATGCCGAGACTTATATCTTCGTTCATACCTTCGACATGATTATCAGTTTTGTTTATCTCGTCTTTCTGATGTCGTTCGGGATTAAAGTCTTTAGAGTTTTCTTAAGACAACAAGACAACAAGACGCCAAGACACCAAGAAGAAAGCTCAGTGAGCGGAAAGTCTCAGCAACTCAGTAACTCAGCAACTCAGCAGCTTGAAAATAGTTATAGTGGTATTTTTACCAAAAAACATTTCCCTAAAACATTAGGCGCTTTGGGCCTCGCTATATTAATAGTAGGAATAGGCATGGGCGTGAGTCTTGTTATATCAGGGAAAGTTGATAATATGTTGATTCTTATTTTGACGATGACTACATTGTCTATCGCAGCTTCGTTTTTGCCTTTTGTAAGAAAGATGGAAAAGAGCTACGACGCGGGAATGTATCTCGTCTTGATATTCAGTCTCGTCGTTGCAACTATGGTCGATGTGACTGCAATAGATTATCGTGCTGGTGCTAACATCATCGCTTATATCGCTTTCGTGATATTCTGCTCCTTGATATTGTCGATAATATTATCCAAGATATTTAAAGTCGATTCCGACACTATGGTGATAACATCTGTCGCTTTGATAAATTCTCCTTTGTTTGTCCCGATGATTGCGGAAAGCATGAAGAATAAGAAGGTTATTATAACCGGAATTACTGTTGGCGTTATTGGCTATGCTGTCGGCAATTATCTAGGAATTATTGTTTCACAATTATTGAAATAGTATGAAAGAAAAAATCGCAAGGATAAAGAAATATATAGAAGATTTGATAGCTCGCATCAAATCTGTTTTGAGGCTAGTCGTAATACCAGGATTTGAGGGTGTGCCTTTATACGATGTGCTAGTTTATTTTATCAGAGGATTTACACAGGTCAATCTTATCGACAGAGCTGCTGCTGTTGCTTTCTATGTGTTTCTCGCGCTCTTTCCTACGATATTGTTTTTATTTACTTTGATACCATATTTCCCGCTTCAGGATGTGACGGCCAATGTGCTGGAAGCTTTGCAGACTATACTTCCTCCTGGTACTTATGAAAGCGTTTCTTCAACGATAAATCAGATTATGTCGATAGAACATGGCGGACTTATGTCAATCGGTCTTTTGCTGGCGTTCTATTTTAGTACTAGCGCGGTGAGTTCTTTCTTCAGAGGATTTAACATGGGAGACAAGGAATTCGGCCAGATACCATTTATCAAGTTGCAAGTGTATTCAATCTTGGTGATGCTGATGTTTGTCGTTCTGTTATTAATATCAATAGTTTTGATAACAGTAGGGCAGAGGTTGTTGCCGTTGCTTTTTGTCAAGATGCATATCTATAGTGGCTTCACTGTTTTTATGATAAATTTGCTCCGTTGGTTGATAGTAATTTTTGCTTTGATAGTCGCGATGTCGTTGCTTTATCATTTCGGCAATCCTCGTAGCAAGAGGTTCAAGCTCATTACTCCAGGCTCTCTTTTGTTTGCCGGTTTGTTCATCGTAGGAACGATGTCGTTCAATTTCTATATCTCGAATATTTCGACATACAACCTTCTTTATGGTTCTATTGGAGGTTTGATTATCTTCGTGATATGGATTTATTTCAATTGTATTTTAATCTTGATAGGATACGAGTTGAATAAGAGTATAACAAAAGCTAGTACGTTCAAGTTTCCAGATATGATGCTTCAGATTGAAGATACTGATAAGGAACTAAGGATTTGAGGAACTAAGGGTTTAAGGGTAGGAGGGTGTTTTAATTAATTGTTACTTTGTGTTTTTTATTTTCAGTTTTACTTTACCGACTATTGTAGCCAATATTTTTATAATTCTATAACAATCTAGCAATAAAGATTCTGCTAGTTCGTCGGAAATATATTTACAATCTCTTAACAACCTCAACCAGAACTTGGTCTCGTTAGCTTCTTTTAATGCTATATTCATTTTACTTAAATAATCAGCATTTGATTGAGGGTGTTCCGCTTCAGCAATGTTTGCACCAATGCTTGTACCAGACCTAAGAACTTGTTTTGACATAACAAACTCTTTATTATCGACAGATGTCGTGAGATATTTACGGAGAAAAACTATTCTTTTTGCGAAATCAAAAGATAACTCATCAACTCTCATTCTTTTCTTCTCTTCCTCAGTAGAAAAGACTAGCAAATTTATAGTATTCATATTTTTTAGTTTTTTAAGGTTCAACAAATCTATCAACTCCTCATACCCTTAACTCCTCATACCCTTAATTCCTAATACTCCACTTCTTCCAAAAACAGAGCGTGTGCTGGCATTGAGGTTCCTGCGGAGCAACGGTCTTTGTTTTCTATCACGTCACGAAATTGCTGCAAGGTAAGTTTTCCTCGTCCCACTTCAAGCAATGTTCCAACGACAGCGCGCACCATATTGCGTAAGAATCTGTCGGCTTTTATTTCAAAGACTAACAAATCATTTTCTTCAAAGAAACGAGCTGCCATAATCTTGCAGTTATTGGTCTTTACCTGCGTATGAAGCTTCGAGAAACTGGTGAAGTCGGTGTATTCAAACAAGATGTCAGCGGCTTGCTGCATCAGCTTCACATCAAGATTTCCATGATAGTAATAAGCGTCATGTGTATGGAAAGGATTTTTCTTCTGAGTGATATAATAACGATATGTCCTTGACTTAGCATCAAAACGAGCGTGAAGGTCATTATCTACTTCCCAGCATTTATATATGACGATATCGTTTGGCAAAAAGATATTCAGTCTACGTACAAGTTCCTCGCAGTTGCTTATTGGCTTTTCAACATCGAAGTGAGCGTAGCAGTTTCTGGCATGTACTCCAGTATCGGTACGACCGCATCCTGTTAGACTCACCTTCTCGCCTAGCTTCAGGCTAAGACATTTCTCAAGTTCTTCTTGTATTGAAATAGCACCAGGCTGAATCTGCCATCCATGATAACGAGCTCCATTATATGCGAGATGTAAAAAATATCTTTTCATAATGCAAAAATATAAAAAATACTATTGCTTTTTAGAAAATTAAAACATAACTTTGTAACGAACTAAAGGCTGAAGGCTGACAGCTGACAGCTTCATAATACTAAATGCCATGTCTGTATATCTATTAGCAGATGACGTATTTGATTTTCCATCTGCGAACCTCGCCAACCAAGATGGCCTTCTCGCGATAGGAGGCGACTTATCTCCCGAACGTCTTATCATAGCGTATTCTTCTGGTATCTTCCCATGGTATTCTGAGGACGAGCCAATATTATGGTGGTCACTCGACCCTCGTATGGTAATGAAACCAACAGATTTAAAGATTACCAAGTCTTTAAAAAATACCATCGATTCAAACAAGTATTCATGTTCCATCGACACCAACTTCGACAGAGTCATTGAGATGTGTGCCAGCGTTGAACGCAAAGACCAAGACGGCACTTGGATTTGTCCGGATATGATAGCGGCATACAAAGAGCTGCACCGCATAGGTTTCGCTCATTCAGTAGAGACCTACGACGGCAACGAACTAGTCGGAGGCTTGTACGGCGTATCTATAGGCAGCGTCTTCTGCGGAGAGTCGATGTTCCACACCAAGACCGACGCCTCTAAAGTAGCATTGAATCACTTATGCAATTTCTTAATAAGTAACAACTTCGACATCATCGACGTGCAGCAAGACACGCCTCATTTCAGAAAAATGGGAGCTTCTACTATGCCTAGAAAAGACTTTCTGAAGTTGTTAAAGAACTATGTCAAACATCCATCATTAGTTGGAAACTGGGGTGATGGCAGCGCGACATGGAAAGAAGTTGTGATTAATTAGGAGTAGCAATCAATTTAGAAGCTAGATATTTGTAGCGCAATTTTCATTCATCTTCTTCATCGTCGAGGCTATCGAGATATTCCTCTTCCCAATTGTCAGGAATGCCTTCAGCCCATTCTTCGTCATAATATTCCTCGCCTACCAATTTCTTGTCTTCTTCCATATCGACAGCCATATCTTTAAAAAGCTGTTTCATCATCTTAGCTGGCATCGGCAACATCTGTCCGCCTTCGCCTGTTGATATCGCGATACCGATTTGGTCTTCGTGAAGCTCGTTCATCCAACCGACAAACTCAGCTATATTCATGTTTGTCACAGAATACTCTTCCCAATCCTCGCTGATGTTAGCAAGAGCTTCAGATTCCTTGCTCCATACTGGGATGTAAGAATTTTCATCGCCATCTTCAACCATAGCAAAAAGACCAGGTTTGGCCTCAAGCAACCAAAGCAAATCGTTTTCTTTTACTTCCGTGATAAAGTTTTTTAATAATTCCATTTTATATCTTGTTTAAAGTTTATATATTCCTCAGTTCCTAAATTCCTCAGTTCCTCATACCCTCAGTTCCTAATTAAATTTCATCCAGTTCCAGCCATCTCATCTCTTTTTCATCAATAAGATTTGTAATCTCGCTTATTCTGTTACCGATCTTTTCTAGTTCCTGATAGTCGAGTTGCTGTTCCAACTTGGATGTAAGTTCTTTCTTTTCTGTTTCGAGAGCTTCTATATCTTTTGCAAGCTGTTCGTATTCTTGCTGTTCCTTATAGGTTCTTTTCTTCTTACGTTCTGTTGCAGGTTTCTCAGCGCGTGTCTCTTGTTTCTGCGCAGCTATTTCTCTTTTCTCTTCTCTGGTTTTATTTTCAAGATATTCGTGATATTGAGAATAGTTACCCATAAAGCCTTTCACCTTGCCATCACCTTCGAATACGAAAAGCTGGTCGACGGTCTCGTCGAGGAAGAATCTGTCGTGAGAAACAACGAGCAGACATCCTTTATATGTACTGAGATAATCTTCAAGCTTCTGCAATGTCAGCAGGTCGAGGTCGTTAGTAGGCTCGTCGAGGATGAGGAAGTTAGGGTTTGACACCAATACCGTAAGAAGGTAGAGACGTCTTTTCTCACCGCCGCTCAACAAGGCAACCTGTTGACGATGCATGGAATAAGGAAACATGAAATGCGCCAGAAGCTGGTCGGCAGTATATGTCTTGTCTTTTCCGTAATGAATTATTTCCGCTATATCTTTTATGGTTTCCAGAACCGTCTTACGCTCATCGAACTTGATACCTTTCTGAGTGTAATAGCCGTAAGCGACAGTCTGTCCTGTCACTATAGTTCCTGAGTCTGGCTGTTCGTTGCCAGTTATCATATTAAGGAATGTCGACTTACCGATGCCATTTTTACCTATGATACCGATGCGCTCACCTTTTTTAAATATATAATCGAAGTCTTTGAGTATTGTAGTATCGCCGTATGACTTAGAAACTCTGTCCATCTCGAGGATTTTACCGCCCAAACGTTGCATATCGGCACCGAACTGCAGCTCGCTGTTATCGCGACGGACTTTGGCTTTTTCTTTAAGGTCATAAAACGCATCTATACGAGCCTTTGCTTTTCCAGTACGAGCTTGTGGTGTGCTGCGCATCCATTCTAATTCATGTTTCAGAAGCTGTCCTGCACGTTCAGCAGCTATGCGTTTATTTTCCTCACGCTCGCGGCTTTTCCTAACGTAATAGTCATAGTTGCCGTTATGAGTGTACATAGTACCTTGGTAAAGCTCGAAGATTTTATTACAAACTCTATCGAGGAAATAACGGTCGTGAGTGACCATAAAGAGAGTCTTTGTCGACTGTGTGAGATATTTCTCGAGCCATTCTATCATACCCATATCGAGATGGTTGGTAGGCTCATCGAGGAAAAGGATGTCTGGGTCATCGAGAAGGACGAGGGCAAGAGCGAGACGTTTCACCTGACCGCCGGACAGCGTGCCCACTTTCTGACTGAGGTCCGTAATCTCGAAGGTGTAGAGAAGCTGTTTGAGACGCTGCTCATACGACCAAGCCTGAAGTCCGTCCATCTGAGCTATAGCCTGTTCCAGTTCCTTTTTTGTGGAAGTATTATTATCATCGACATGATTCAGCAAGGCGTTTTCATAACGCTGTATCACAGCCATGATATCGGTATGACCCGTAGAGATAACCTCTTGTATCGTCAGTTCTGGGTCAAACTGAGGTAGCTGTTCCAGGTAACCGATTCTAATGTTTTCGTTGTATGATATCGTACCTTTGTCGCTTTCCTCTTTACCGACAAGTATCTTCATCATTGTTGACTTACCTGTTCCATTAGCTGCAACGAGCGCAGTCTTCTCCCCCTTCTCAATTCCGAAACTGATGTTTTCAAACAAAAGTTTATCACTGAAAGCCTTAGAAATATTGTCGATTGATAAGTAATTCATCTTTTATTATTATTTGGGCAAAGATAATATTTTTTTGCTTTGTCATTTCTGTATTTTTCATTAGATTTGTGGTCTAATTTTTAAAGCATAAAACCATGATAAAAAGACTTACATTATTACTATTAGCAGCAATGATTATGACTGATGTCGTTGCTGACTCACATCACAAAGCATTTCGCACTCCCGTAAATGAAAACTCTATCGTTAAACCATCAACAGACAGAGGCGACATTACAGGAACCACATTACTTAGCGAAGATTTTTCCAAGTTTACAGCAGGCACTGACACCGAACCTGACTATGTTCGTCTCGACGATGCTGACGGCAACATCAGCGACGAATATTTCAACACTCCAGGATGGAAAGGCAGCGAAGTATATCAAGCAGGAGGCTGCGCCTACATCGGTTTCAGTGAAGAATATCAAGAAACAGGTATCATTATCACTCCTTTGGTTAACACTAGCGGTGCTATCTACATCAACTGCCGCATGCGTACTGTCGACCCTGCCGGTGACGTCGTTGGTTATAATATCGTTGATGAAAACATGGAAGTGTTAGATGCCAATGTCGACTTCTTCAAAGTCACAAACGAATGGACCAACATCTCTTGGTTCACATCAGCTGGCGCAGAGAACTCACGCATCTACATCTATTCATACAGCAAAAACGTCTTCATCGACGACATCGAAATAGTCTCTGTTCAGTTACCAACACCAACACTCCTTGAAGATACAAATGTTGGCAAGAACTGTTTTACCGCAAACTGGGAAGCTGTTGAGAATGCCGACTCATACATCTTCAAGCTTACAGCAGAGCATACTGCAAATGCAGAAGAGACATTCTACTACACAAACACTGGATTTGAAAATGTCGCTTCAAATGGAACATTAGCAGATCCAGAAATAACTGCGGAAATGGAAGCCACAATAGAAAACTGGCATATCTTCATGCCTGCCTTAATCAACGAGGCTATCGGATACACTGGCAAATATGCTGGCAGTGAAGTGTTCGGAGCTATAACATCTCCAGTTTTAGACCTGTCATCTGACAACGGAAAAGTAAAATTTTCTTTCAAAGCTCATGCTGATATTAACGAAACATTAATAGTATCATTGATAACTTCAGAATATGGCTATTATGATGTCGCCGACCAGAAAGACATCATTGTGGAAAAAGAAGGCTGGAATGAATATTCTGTAGAATTCGCCAACGGAACCGACGATGCTTATATAGAAATTACAAGCTTTGGCTGGGGCGACGTTTTCTTTGATGACGTCAAATTATCACAATCAATAAAAGCCGGCGAGACAAAGACCTTAGTAGTAGAAGAATTAGAAGTTAAAGATACACATCACAAAGCTAATATCGACAACGCCTTCTTAAACGACATCTTGTCATATCAGGTAGCATCACGCAAGAATGTATATTCTGCAAGCAACAACATTATCGGAACTATCGACAGCGAATACACTGAAGCTAAGACCGTAACACTTTCTGAAGAAGAATCTCCATCATCAGAAATAGTAAGCATAGGAGACGGTGCAGTTAACACTTATTATGCTCCTATATCAAACTACGGGACTTCAAGCGGCTACTCCATCTCACAACAGATTTACACTAAAGATGAAATCAATATGGATGGCGACAACATTAAGAGCATCTCATTCCGTAACAAGAACGGCAACGCCAACACTCGCGACATCACAGTATTCATGTGCAACACTGTCCAAGACTCTTACAGAGACAACCACGACTGGGTATTGATTGACGAATCACAAATTGTTTTCAGCGGCGATTTCACATTCGGCACACAAGACGAATGGACAACAATAGAATTACAAAATCCTTTCACATATAACGGAGGCAACATTGCAATAAGCATTTACGATGCTAGCGACAACAGCTTAGGTTATTCAGGCTATGACACATTCTACGCACATGTCACAGACACTTTGAGAGGACTTTACAAGACATCTTCGTCTAAGATAAATATCTACAGCATTGATGAAGAACTTTATTGCTACGAACTCAAGACCAGCGCTTATGCAAACCCTGCACATCAATATTATGTTAACGACATCAAAATGGAATTCGGCGCTTCTGATATTGTAAATCCAAACGTCCCTCAAAATTTATCAGCTAACGCTATTGACCAAACATCAGTCTCATTAAGCTGGACTTCAGCTAAAAACGCTACCAGCTATAATGTATATCGCGGAACAAACAAATTAGCGAACGTAACAACTACTTCTTATTTAGCAGAAGGCTTGAACGCTGACACAGAATACTGTTTCACAATAACAGCTGTCAACGGAGAGACTGAATCTGAAAAGTCAGCAGAAGCCTGCGTAAAGACATTAAAAGAAGAAAAAATTGAAGCGCCTAAAAACTTAGAAGCTTGGGCACCTAGCCTCGAAGCTGGCGTTCTTTCATTAAAATGGGATATCGTAGCCGAAGCCTCAAGCTATAACATATATCGCGATGACGAATTCTTGGTAAATATAAAAGAAAACACCTACAAAGACACAACGACCTACGATTTTAAGAAAATATATTGCTACACAGTGACAGCAATTTCCGCTAGCGGTCTTGAGTCAGAAAAATCTAACGAATCTTGTGCTCAGCCTCTTGCTTGCGTAGGACTTGAAGAATTATCATCATCTGTCAATATTTATCCAAATCCTGTAAACGACATGCTTTATATCAAGACAGATGTCGAGATTGAAGATGTTGTAGTTTATGATGTCTTTGGAAGACAACAAGACAGCAAGACTACGAGACAACAAGACAATGTGACAATTGATGTCTCTAAACTTGATGCTGGAGTTTATTTCGTCAAGATAAAAACAGCAGAAGGTGAAATTGTCAAGAGAATCGTTAAGAGGAATTAAGGGTATAAGGATTTGAGGAATTAAGGAATTGAGGATTTCCTCAGTTCCTTAATTCTTTTGCTCCTAAAACCTCTTGCAAAGAATCGCAAAGTTTTTACAATGCATACCCAAAGTCCGCTGTCCGTAGTCCGTTGACTACAAAAGTTCAATAGCCAATAGCCTTAGTTCAAAAAAAATTCCTAATTCCTAATTCCTCATTCCTAATTTTTCCTTACCTTTGCGTTTCACGAAATTTTATTGAAGCGATATGGAAAACAACGAGTTGGATTTTGTAAACATACCAGTATCAGAAGATTACAACGAAGAAAGTATCAAACATCTGGAGTGGAGCGAGCATATCAGGACACGTCCTGGAATGTATATCGGCAAGGCCGGCGATGGTTCTGCTCACGATGACGGTATCTACATCCTTCTCAAAGAAATCATAGACAACTGTATCGACGAATACGTCATGGGCTTCGGCAAGTCGATTGAAATCAGTATCATCGACGGCACCGTGAAAGTACGAGACTACGGCCGTGGCATCCCGCTCGGAAGTCTTAAAGACTGCGTCGGTCAGATGAACACCGGCGGCAAATACGACTCCAAAGTCTTCAAGAAATCTGTAGGTCTCAACGGCGTCGGTACCAAAGCCGTCAACGCTACATCGTCACATTTCAGAGCACAGGCATATCGCGACGGCAAGACCAAATACGTGGAATATTCCAAAGGCAAACTCGTGACAGAATCTGAAATCATCGACACCGACCAGAAAAACGGTACTGAGATGACATTCACTCCCGACAAGGAAGTGTTCGGCAACTACCATTATATCATGGAATATGTCGAGGAGATGATTTGGAACTACGCCTTCCTCAACAGCGGTCTAGCCCTTTATCTCAACGGTCAGAAATATCAGGCTAAGAGCGGTCTCTACGACTTGCTTCTTCGTAAGATTGGCGGCAAAGAAGAGACATGCGCCTACCCTATCGTACATATCAAAGAAGGCGACTTCGAATGTGCTTTCACTCACTCTAACCTGACTTCCAACGAAGAATATTTTTCCTTCGCCAACGGTCAGTACAACCCTCTCGGCGGTACTCATCTCAACGTATTCCGCGAAGCGATAGCTAAGACTATCAGAGAGTTCTATAACAAAGACTACGAGATTTCAGACATACGTTCTTCTTTGGTAGCAGCCATAAGCATCAAAGTCATGAACCCTGAATACGAAGGTCAGACAAAGACCAAGTTCAGCTCAACATTGATGGAACCAGACGGCGTGACAATCAGAGTGTATATCACCGATATCATAAAACGTCATTTCGACAAGTTCTTGCATATCAACTCTGAGGTAGCAGAGGCTCTTATGCGTAAGATTCTCCAGAATGAGAAAGAACGTAAGGGCATGGCCAACATTAAAAAACTCGCCAAAGAAAGTGCGAAGAAAGTAAGCCTCAACAACAAGAAACTGCGCGAATGTCGCATCCACTATAACACAAATCACGAGAAGAGACTCGAGACCACCTTGTTCATCACCGAGGGTGACTCAGCATCCGGAAGCATCACAAAGAGCCGCGACGCTCAGACACAAGCCGTGTTCAGTTTAAGAGGTAAACCGTTGAACTGCCTCGGATTGACAAAGAAAGTCGTCTATGAAAACGAAGAGTTCAACTTATTACAGGCAGCGCTCAACATCGATGAGTCAATAGAAAACTTAAGATATAACAATATCGTCATCGCAACCGATGCCGATGTCGACGGTATGCACATCAGACTTCTGATGCTCATCTTCTTCTTGCAGTTCTACCCTGACGTGGTTCGCGACGGACACCTTTATATATTGCAGACACCATTGTTCCGCGTGAGAAACAAGAAGAAAACCATTTATTGCTATTCCGACGAAGAAAGAATCGAGGCTATCAAGAGCTTGGGCTCAAATCCTGAAATCACACGATTCAAAGGTCTCGGTGAAATCTCCCCTGATGAATTCAGTCACTTCATCGGTCCTAACATCAGATTGGAACCTATTATCTTGCGCCACGACTCCAGCATCATGGAACTGCTGAAATTCTATATGGGAGGCAAGAACCCACCGGAGAGACAGAAATATATCATCGACAACCTAAGAATGGAAGATGATACCAATATTGATAAATTAGAGTTGATTGGATGATTTTTATAAAACTCAGAATCTCAAAAATTCAAAACTTCAAAAAATAAAAACTCAGAAAAATTTTTCTGAGTTTTTTTTATTCTTAAAATTCTGAGTTTTTGAAGTTCTGAGTTTCTGAGTTTTATTTAGTAAGTTTTCTAAATCTCGTTATAAACAATATCGCTGCCAATAAGATTCCTGCCATGAAACCGCCGACGATGCCTTCAGCACCGAGACCGAGTTTGAAACCAAGAATATAACCTACTGGTATTTCAACCAAGATATAACATATCAATGCGCAATACATAGGGAATTTCACGTCGGTGAGTCCGCGCAATGCTCCAAGCATAGTGACCTGTGTTCCGTCGATGACTTCGAAGAAAGCAACGACGACAAACAATCTCGCCGTTATCGCTACGACATCTTCATCAGCACTGAAAATCCTTGCCAAATACTCGCCTCCGAAAGCGTATAACAAAGCGAAGAACACCATAATAGCGATGCCGAGATGAACACCCGAATAAGCGTGATTCTTGATAGAGACATTGTCTTTACGACCCAGGTCATGAGACACTAAAATAGTAGAAGCCGATGCCACGCCGTTGGCAATCATAAAGGAAAATCCTATCATAGTCTGTACTATCTGATTAGCAGCCAACGTCTTCTCCCCTAGCCATCCCATCATGATAGTCATAAATGTCAGGGAGAAAAGCTCGAGAGTGAGTTGTGTCGCGATAGGATAACCTACTTTTAGCACCTCGACTTGTTTCTTGAAAGAAAGATGTGCCGTCTTAAAATAAGAGAGATACTCTCTATATTCTTTTTTAATCAAAACGATGATAACAAACGCTATCGGCATCATGATTCTCGAGATGAGAGTAGCGACACCTGCGCCAGTGACGCCGAGTTCCGGAAATCCCATATAACCGTAGATAAAACCAAAGTTAAGGAAGATATTCAGTATGTTGCAGCCTATCGTTATCAGCATGGAATAGAATGTATTGCCGAGACCTTCAAGCATCTGCTTGAATGACATGAACAGCATATATGGTATCAAGGAGAACGTGACAGTATAATAATAACCGTCCAAGATGCCGAGCACCGACTCTGGCTGTCCGAACAGACGCAACATCGGGTTGATGGCAAGAAGAAGTCCACAGAGCATGATGCTTATCATGACGTTAAGCAGCATAGAGTTTTGAAAAAGAATTCCCGACTGCTGACGTTCGTTTCTCGCATGATGAATGCCGACCAATGGTGTGAGTCCCATCGCGATGCCGAGGCCAATCATGGTTATGTTGGTGATGATAGCACTCGAGAGCGACACGGCAGACAACTCCACCGCGCCGAGGCGACCTACCATGATGGTATCCATAACCTGCACCAGCTGCTGTCCCGCAAACGACAATATCACCGGAAACGCGATGCGAAGATTTTCTATGTAGTATCTTTTGTTTATCATACTTTTTTAAGTCAACAGACAACAGACTTTGTCCACATTTTTTTAAGCAACAGCCTTTAGACTTTTGTCTTTTGTCTTTAGCCAACAAAAAAACGTCTTGTCGAACCTTAACTTTTGCTAATGCAAAAGGACGTCGGTTCAGCAAGACGTGCGGGTGCAAAGATACAAAAAAAATACTACCCTACCATATCATTTATGTCATAATAAAGAAGTCTTGTTATATTATCCGATTCTTCTTTTCTAAGATACTGAAAATCGTTGTTTTCATAAAAAGACAATGCAGCGGAATAAGCATCAACAGTTATGAAACGACAGCCTGTCTTGTTATCCACAAGAAAATACGATTTAATGAAATCAAGCAATATGGAACCTATTCCATTTCCATGGAACCCCTCATCAACGCCCAATCGGCATATCTTAACGGCAGGATAGCTTCTGATACGTTTCTCGTTTACAAAACGAGTACGTCTGAAACGATTAAATTCTGTTTTATCATTGAAATCTGTCAATGAAACTCTATCGTTAGCCAGACTGAAATAACCAATAACCTTCTTTGATTCTTTATGCTCGAAAATATAAGTTACCGCTAACAAAGCTTTTCTATACAAATCCGACTGATTCAAGATAAAGTCGTTCAAATCAGCATCGCCGCAATTAAACGACTTTACTCTCTCATCTTTTTGCAATCTTCGCACTTTATAAGCACCAAAATCACCATTATGAAAATTAGTCATAAATTATCCCTCAAAGATCTTCATTATCATTTCATAATTCCTGATACGTCTAGCCTTCTTTTCCGGATCTTCATAACGTTTTTCATTCATGCGCTCTTCAAATCTACGAGCGTCTTCTCCGTACAATATCGGAGTTTCTTTAATAGGACGTGCCATAACTTTTAGTTTTTAAAATTCATTGCAAAATTACATCCAAACTCATTAAAAGTCAAGAACTTTTTTCTTAAAAATTATTAAGAGAAAATGTGAATTTTGAACTAAGAACTTTATTTTAAAAAAAACATTTCCAATTCCAAATAAGATTTTATCTTTGATGTGCAAAAAATCCACAACTGAAGAACTAATAATTATTGGATATGGGTGATGGTAACAATTATAACAACAAAAACAAAAACTCATATAACAGAGAATATAGAATAATCAAGGCTCACTCTCCTATGGGATATGCGACGAAACAAGAGGCTTATTTCGCATGGCGTGAAGACTACGACAGATGGAAAGAGGATTGCTTTGGAATTCCATGGGGATATAGAAGCGAGCCTCCTCAATGGGATGACTATTGGCGTGATGAGGAATGGATACCATACAATAGAACAAAAGCCAAAACTGACAGCAATAATAACGTCGGCTGCATGGCTTTTATACTCTTCCCAATAATTCTGATTTCATGTATCACTATTGGCTGTTTTTTGTAAATCCGACTGATTCAAGATAAAGTCGTTCAAATCATATTTTCTAAAATGCATCCAAACTCATTAAAAGTCAAGAACTTTTTTCTTAAAAATTATTAAGAGAAAATGTAAATTTTGAACTACGGCTTTTGAACTCTGAACTTTCAATTATGCATTATGAATTATGAATTATGAATTATGAATTGAATTCTGGGCGTTCCGGCTCTGCCGTCGGGCTTTCCGCTATATCTTTGCTCGCTACGCTCGCAAAGGATGCCGCTCCAATCCCTAACGCATTGGAGGCTACTAACACATAGTCGCGAGTATAAATCCAAATTTATATTATCTTGCAAAGACGCAAAGAAACGCAAAGAAATTTTTCATTGCTCACGTCTCACGTCTCATGGCTCACAGCTCAAAACAAAAACAATCCCTTCGACAGGCTCAGGCACCGTGAACGAAGTCTGTTGTCTGTTGACTTCCCTACTTCGAACGTGATACGAACTTGGTACGAAGATGGTACGACTTTGGTTATACACGAAGTCTTGTTAAGGTCGACATTGATTTGTTTCTATGTGTTTATAAAAAAACTGCCTGACTCAAAAAAAATCAGGCAGTTTTTGTTTAATTATCTCATCGAAATTTATTTCAGATCTTCAATTTTATTTAGTAATTGTTCATAACTACTTACTTCATAATATTTGACATCCGATGTCGAAACAGAATTGAACAGTTTCTTTGCACACTCAATCTTTGCCTTCTCAACGCCTCTTAATTCCATAGAATCTAATGAGCCTTTTGTTTCTGCTATAAAAAATATATGCTTTACGGCATCTTTGTTGAAGGCAATAGCCCAATCTGGAGCGTATTTGCCAACAGGTGTTGGGATTTGGAACGAGCGAGGAAGTTTTGCATATACGCATACTTCCGTTGCTCCATCTAGCGCCGAGGCGAATTTGCGCTCTCCCTCTGAATCAATGAACACATAGTCCATGATGTGCTTTTGTGCCGGATATGCTTTACTGATCTGCAGTGTGGATTTCTCTTGCGTAAAAATACTGCTGTCATATTTACCCTCAATCATGTTATATGATATGTGCTCCACAATCATAGTTGCTTTCTGCTCTTTGATTAGCTTAATCACATTGCGGATAAATTCTTCTGGGTTATTTTGAAACATCGCTAATTTTTGTGGATGTAACCCTTTAAGAATTTCAACAACAGTTCTACGAGTTAATGTTGTGCCTCGTGCTATTTCTCCTACAAGGTCATATTTTACAGTCGAAGTTGATACTGTTCCCACTTTCTTAGATGTTGATGTGACACTGCCAAATGCATCAACAGTATCTTGTTCTCCCGTTACTAAAACATAACGAAGCTGATTCACATTAAGATTAGCATTGATATATGTTATTGCCTTATCGACCAACTCTTTACTATCGTAGTGAACTGTGTACGCGTATTTATGATTTATTTCTTTCCACAATGCTTGGAATTCTGGCTTCGCGAAGTAATCATTCAACTTATTCTCTTTGATAACAGTTGAATTGCCATCCTCAAACATATTGTCTATAGCCACCGACTCATCATACAGTGCACGAATCAACAACTGAATTCCATCAGTCATAGGTGACATTTTTCGAGACATTGGTGCAAGATTTCCATCAGCCAAATCGCTCTTGTACAAATCGGTAATCTGTCCTTTGTCATCAATGTAGTCGTTGTCCCAAAGGTATGCTCGGATTGAATTAGCCTCTTCTGCTGTGATGGCGTGTTTCTCATCTCCCACAAATACAATTTTGCCTGTAAAGTATGCCTCATCTGCTTTTGTAGGACGGTCTCGTAATGCTTCTCGAGTCTTATCCTGCAAATCCTTTACAAATGAACTATAGCTTTCGTTAGCAATAACGGTTAGCTTATTCAATTCGTGTACGCTCTCGCCTAATGTTTCAAAATCCATACGATTACCATTCGCATCAACGCAGATACGAAGACCACGTCCGACCTCTTGTCGTTTGGCTGTCTCCGAGTTTGCATGTCTAAGTGTACATATCTGGAACACATTAGGGTTGTCCCATCCTTCACGCAATGCCGAGTGAGAGAATATAAAGCGTGTCGGCTCCTCGAAACTTAACAAGCGTTCCTTGTTCTTCAAGATAAGGTCGTAAGCATTCTTGTCATCTTCTAAACCCGTCTTGCGATTAACTTTCTCTCCATTCGTTGCTCGACCTTTTTTATCAATCGAGAAATAGCCATAATGTATTTCTCTCACATCGAATCGGCGTAGATATCGCTGATAATCGGAGTCAAATAGCGATATATTCTCGTTAAGGATATTGATGTATTCCTCCTCAAATATCTTCCATAATACACCGTGAATTATCTCACCATCTTCATCATAACTTTTATACTTCGCCACCTCATCGATAAAAAACAATGACAATGTCTTGATGCCTCGTGCAAATAGTTCGCGTTCTTTCTCGAAATGAGAGGCTATAGTTTCACGAATTTGTACCCGTTGCATCGCCAACTCATTGCTATCACCATACACCTCACCTTTGCGAAGTGTTATCCCATTAAGGAATGTAATGCTGTCAGTATATGGATTGATGTCAGTAATATCAAATCCATCGTACTGTGCAAGTCCGCTTGCGCTCTTCAACTTATCACCTTTGCCGAACTTCATCGATTTGCGTTGTATGCCCGAAGCTGTATTAACTTCAAGGTCAATCTTGACCATCGGAGGTTCTGTCTTAGAAAGTATGATGCTGTCTATATATAGATAACTCGATGTGCCCTTCAGATTTTTAAGTTCGAAACCTTTCACTTGGATTTTTTTCACCAACTTTTGATTGAAGGCATCGAGTGCATCGAGTGCATAAACAGTGTTGTGCTTTGTCTTGTGTGTTGCCGAATAATTGAGAACAAAAAGCGGCATAAAACGTTTGAGTGCGGTCTGCGTTGCCTCGCCTTCCATCTTCTGTGGTTCATCCATAATGATAATAGGACGGTTAGCCGCAATAACATCTATTGGGCGACGACTTGCGAAGTCATCGCGTTTGGAGTAAATGATACGGCTTTCCTTGCTCTTGCCTCCTTCTTTGAGCGAAGCAGCAAAAGCCTGAGTGTTTATAATCATCACATTGATACCAGCATCGCTTGAAAAGTCATCGAGGCTTTTCAGACGGCTACTATCGTAGATAAACCAACGGGCTTTCTTGCCATAATGTTCCATGAAGTGATCTTCGAGCATACGGAAGCTCTTGCCTACTCCCTCGCGAATGGCAATGCTTGGCACTACAACGATAAACTTGCTCCAACCATAACGCTTGTTCAACTCAAACATCGTCTTGATATAGACGTATGTCTTACCAGTACCTGTCTCCATCTCAATATCGAGAGTGCAAGCTCCGATACTCTGTGCAAGAGAATTCGACAATTTAATATCTCCAAGAGCTTGAACCTTACGGATATTTTCAAGCAACTGCGATGATGACAATTGCACCTCACTGTTTCGATAGCCAGTCTCTATCTCATCATCGTATATTGAAGTCTGATGATTAGCCACGCGTTTGCCGATATCCCGGCGATATGCAAGATTATCCATTGATGGCTGTCCTGCAAACACCTCCACAGTACGCTCTACCGCATCAGTCTGATATTGCTGTATTTTAAATTTGAATTTCATCTTTTAACCTACTTTATTTTAGAAACCCATTGCCTAAATTGCTCATTTTGCTTAATTGATCTCAAATCATACATCGTAGATATTCTAGATACATAACATTCAGACAAAGCATTATCAAAAGCCCCTGTATTAATATCTGGATCTGTCACCAATAATATCGGTATACCTTTCATCAATCCCATACCAATCTCTATCTCACTCCATGGAGTTGAAAGCCATTTATTATCCCAATTTTCAGACTCAATTGTTAACGGGCGATAAACTCCTTTTTGAATATTAATTTGCTTTAAACCGAACGCTATCATACCTGATGATAATAAAATAGATTCTTTAACGCGATTAAATTGACCAAAAGAAGGATATGTGTCTCTCGTATAATATATTACATTATAACCTTGGTCAATCAAAAGATTTTGATATTCTGTAGTTATCAGTTCGTCTTCTTTTGTCATTTGTCCTGGTACTGAAAAGAAAATAGTTTTATCAGCAGTACATTTAAAAGTTACCTTTCCAGCACAAGGATATTTTCCATTTATCAAATCTTTCTTTATAACTTCTGGAATGTTTATTGCTCCTTGAAAATTAGCATTTTTTAATACTACATCTTCAAATGATGTATTTGTCAAGTCTGCAAATCTAAAATCAGCATTTGTAAAATCACAATTCTTTATTTTTGCATCAAATAGAATACTCCTATAAAAAACAATACTATCTCCGTCAATATTTTTTATCAATGCACTTGACAAATCCGCCATAAACAAATCTGTCTTGTACATTTTAATACGTTCTTTATCAAGACCTAAATATACATCTTGCAAATTTGCTTTTTGAAGATCATATCCAGAAAGATTTTTGGCATAGGCTAGCGAATCAACTAAAGTTTTTTGGAACACACCTGTTGACAAAACTCTTGACAATGAAGATATTACAAATATAGCTTTTTTCTTATACTTACGATAATCAAGATATTTTCTCAATAATAGGGTAGATGATAATTGAGTAACTTTATTATTTGAGTTTAATTGTGATACAATTAAATTAAAATTGTCCCCACGTTTTCTACTACCATCAATAATTCCTTTTGCAACAGCTGAAATTACACTTAAGCTTGCAATAATTGTAAACAACATTGTAATGTTCTCGGTGTTGGATGCAGTTAATAATGTCATAATCTATATTTTTTATAAAATTCTCCTTACAGTATCTTTGCTATATGCCTCAAATATTTGTTCAAAATTATCAGCCACGTTATCTGTTGCAATTGAGCTGTCGCACATTACAAAGTAGTATGGTTTTTCTTTTGCAATGGCTGTGATTACAGATTCGTTGATGTTTTTGTCGAAGCACGCAATAAGGTAGCCATCGTTTACCACAAACACATTCTTGCCGTGAATTTCACGCTCCTCAATTTTGCTCGATAACGGTAAGTTGCATTCAGGTAATACTTGGAACAAAAGGTCCTCGGCGGTGCGCCCCTCATCCCACTTGATATTATCTACCAATTCATCAAATCCAAGAGTCTGTTGAATTGGTGTTTCCGCAGGTGTGTAATACACATCCTTCATATTTGAACTATCAAGTTTCAATACACGAAAACCTGTATCTAACTTAACTGCTAATTCCTCATTCTTAACTGCTAATTCCTCCTTAATTTTGCGTCCAGCACGGCGGATACGCTCCTTGCCAATCTCGCAAATATTCTTGTATCCAGCTTTGTAGGCTTCACTCTTCTCATCGGTTTTTTCAGGTATCTGAACCATAATGAACTTTCGATTACCACCATCCTCGGCATTTAACTGCATTACAGAGTGTGCTGTGGTAGCAGAACCGCTGAAGAAGTCGAGGATAATATCAGATTTGTTTGTGATTAATTTTGATAACAAAAGGGACAGTTCAATAGGTTTAGGATACGAAAATATATCTTGACTTCCAAATAATCTCTCCATTTGTTTTCTTGCGATTTGAGAATCTGGAATATCTTTTAAAATTGATTTTATAGATAAAGTTTGGATTTCCTTTTTGGAATATAATTTACCATTTTCTTTGAAGAAAAATTCCACTATAGGTTGTCCTTTCAAATCGTACACTTTTTTGCCATTCATCCAATCAAGTATCATATTTTTCATTGTCCACCCTGCTGATAATTTGACTGGATGCATCAATTTTCCATTTTGAAAAATCATTTGTCCTATAATAGTAATTTTTTCTGAACCATCAATAATTCCTTCTAATATCTGATCCTTACCCTCATACCTTATTCCTTCCCTAAACTCAATTATAGATTCTGGGTGTCTACTATCTATCTTTTTGTTACAACGTTCTATCGAATATTCTACATCTGCTGATAGTCTATTGAAATTTTTTCTTATTAATGAATTGCGAGTAATGCATATGACGTATTCGTGTGCCCTTGCTATTAAACCTGCGTTAATTCCTCTAGGGAGCGACCAAATGAATGTGAATATATTATTTTCTCCAAAAATTTCATTACAAATCTTTCTTAGATTCTCAACCTCGTTATCATCTATGGAAATAAATATGACACCATCATCAGCGAGAAGGTCTTTTGCAACCTTCAGACGAGGATAAATCATATTGAGCCAATCGGTATGGAAACGACCGTTGCTCTCGGTGTTCTGCACCATAGGGTCAGTAAGTCGATTGCCTTCCTCGTCAAACAATCCACTTTGTTCTGCAAACTCCGCCTGACTCTGTGCAAAATCATCGTTATATACGAAGTCGTTACCAGTGTTGTAAGGTGGGTCGATGTAAATCATCTTCACCTTACCCAAGTAGTTCTCACGGAGCAACTTCAACACCTCCAAGTTATCACCCTCGATATAGAGGTTCTCGGTATTGTCGAAATTCACACTCTCCTCACGGCAAGGACGCAGGGTCTTGTTGATAGGCGAGTTAGCCAAGCGGATAGCATTACGCTTATCGGGCCAAGTGAATTGGTAACGCTCCTCTGCACCCTCGACAACCTCACAAGCTAATTCTTGACGTAGTTTGTCAAAGTCAATAGCTTTAACGAGTTTGCCTTCATCATTTATTTTCTCAGTAAGGCATGACGGGAACAATTGCCCTAATGTTTCTATATTTCGTTCTGCCATATCAGCAGTTTGTAATTTGAGTTTTTGCATTATTTAGTTTTTTAAAAAAATCAAAATTATTGTTATAACAAAATATTAAATTAGATTGGTTAAATAAAGCTTCGTGGTACATTTTTAAACAATATTCTGTTATTTCGCCAAATGTAAAATCTGTACAAGTAAAACTATTTTTATCAAAAATTAATAAAAGTAAATCTTGTGAGATAGCATAAATAACCAATCTAACATTGTTATTAAGTTCACATTTTATTAATCTATTGTCAATAGATTTACTTAAACAAACAACAGGATTGTCTGATGTACAAATTTCATTACTTTGTGAATATACAAACATCCAATTATCTAAGGATAATTTTGTTGCCAATTCATCTACCAATTTATTATTCAAGAAAGAATAACGTGCATGGGTTTCGGAATCAAATCGTTTAACTTGTATATCAATATTATTTATGTCTGGTTTATTTAGTTCTTTGGATAAACCATACTTAAATAATCTTAATGCTTTTGAGGTAACATAATCATCGAAAGACAAAATATCTTCCCTAACATTGGGGTGGCGTAAATATTGTATTACAATTTGTTTAGCTATGATATACTTGTCATTTTTATGTATTGGAAAAAATGTTGTATGCTCGTAAAAACAATTTTTCTTTATGTTTTCAACTTTAGTCAATATTATGTTGAGGTTATTTTCAATACAATTTGCAAAAAAATCAACTTCGATTGATAATTCATGAATTTCATTATCTGACAATCCCTCTATATATTCCTTAGAAATCGAGTAAAAAAAGTCCCTACAACACACTTTTTCCGTACTTTGTGTATATTGTTTATCTTTATTTACATTATATACATACAAAAAGAAGTTTTCATGCTTTTCTTTGCCATTGGAATGTCCAAACTGTCTCAAGTAGCATTGTGGAATATAGTGATGTCTTTTATGGTCTTCACATTTGCTCATAATCATATCTGATTTTTCAATTTCTTAATCTGTTCAAACAATTCCAACTTCTTTCGAGGTTGTTTCTCAGCACGGCATTTCTTTTCGAGCTGTTCAATCTGTTTTAATATCTTTGCCCTTTCGTCATCTTCTCTAATCTGCTCCTTTAAAGTATTGCCATCTTCAACCTTAATATTTCCGATGCTTTTTACAATATTTTCCCAAACTACATCCAAATCAAGACCTTGTATAGTTAGAAATGAAGAGTTAGGCGTCAGGAGTTGCCAATTTGATGTAATAAGTTTTGTATGGTATATTGCAAACTGCACTTCTTCTTCGTAATGCAGAGCAAACACAATGTTTCTCGGAATAAGTTTCGTTAGCAAAGCTATATTCTTACTGTCATACTCCTTGCGTTTCAGTTGTATCGCCAGCACATAAAACTCCTTTACCTCAGAGCCATCTCCAACGGCAGGAACTGTAGCAGTATTCACCACAGCAACAATATCAATACGAGCAATATCGGCATCGAAACCCTCACGCTGTGAAGGCTTCAAGTCGAACTTCGCAAAGATAGCCTTCTTTGGAAGCTGCTTTTTTGTTATCGTTGATTGTGGCAGTCCGTACATTGGAAAAATATTGATAGGCAAATTTAGCAAAATTAAGAAGATGTTAAAAAAAATTAAGGAAAAATGTTAACAAACACATCTTAATTGAAAAATAATGGCAATGTTAATGATTATTAACTAAAAATATTTGGAAATCAAGATGTAAGGTTTTAGTTTTGCAGGGAGAAACCAATGGAATAACCATTAAAGAATCATAAAACCAATGGAAACTAAACAATTTATCAAATTATCAAAAGAGGGCGAAAACTCTCGAATTGAATATAAAACATGTTACAACCAGATTTCTTATTCATTATATGAAACGATATGTTCCTTTTTGAATCACAATGGAGGATGTATTTTAGTTGGTGTTAATGACAATGGAAAAATTATCGGACTGAATCCAGACAAAATCCAAGATTTGCGGAACAACATTATAACTACAGTAAAAAACAAGGATTTGTTTATGCCTACAATTTATCTGACACCAGAAGTCATTTATGTAGAAGATAAAGTTGTAATGGCTTTAAATATTCCATGCGGTCAATATGTTTATCGTTATAACGGCAGATATTTTGACAGAAATGGAGAAGTAGATTTAGACATCACCGATCATCCAGAATTGCTATTGGCATTATTTGAAAGAAAAAATCCACATTTGTTTGAAGAGAGATTTGTTGATGGTTTAACTATGGACGACATTGACCATCAAACTTTTCAGTTTTGCCGCAATATACTTTCAGTAAATAAACCGAATCATTCATGGTTGCAGTTGTCCGATGAAGATGTCTTGATACATTTGCATCTCGCAAAAAGAGAATCCACGAGTAATAAATTAAGGATAAAATATGCTGCACTTATTCTTTTTGGCAAAGAATCGTCAATACAAGAATTTATGCCCCGTTATCGTTTTGAGGCATTGTTTCATATGTGTACATATCAACAATATTTTGATTTAAAATCTATGTCAAATCGTTATGATGACCGTCGCAGTTTGCGTTGTAATCTTATTATGGTTTATAACGAATTAACCAAATTTACTGAAAGATATTTGCCTGATAAATTTTACTTACCTGCGGGGACAACCCAACGCATTGATTTAAGATGGAATTTGTTTCGTGAAATAATAGCGAATATGTGTGTTCATAGTGATTA
>JBGVQR010000074.1:0-27527 GCA_045127605.1 Candidatus Limimorpha sp.
TTATGCCTCAGACTGTTGAAGCTATCAACCACGCTCAGGCAGCTAACGTTCCTATCGTTTTCGCTATCAACAAAATTGATAAACCAACAGCTAACACTCAAAAGATTTATCAAGAGTTAGCTCAGATGAACATCCTCGTTGAAGAATGGGGCGGTAAATATCAGTCACAAGAAATCTCAGCTAAACAAGGTCTCAACGTCGACAAATTGTTAGACAAGGTTTTATTGGAAGCTGAGTTCTTAGACCTCAAAGCAAATCCTAAGAAAGCTGCTAAGGGTACTATCATCGAATCTGCATTGGACAAAGGTCGTGGTTATGTTGCAAAAATCATGGTTCAAGACGGTACACTTAAAGTCGGTGACATGGTTCTCGCTGGAACAACATACGGTAAAGTCAAGGCTATGTTCAACGAACAGAACAAGTCTGTCAAAGCTGCAGGTCCTTCAACACCAGTATTGATGTTAGGTCTCAACGGCGCTCCACAAGCCGGTGACAACTTCAACGTTTTCGATGATGAAAAAGAAGTCAAGGCTATCGTTTCACGTCGTCAACAATTACAAAGAGAACAAGGTTTGCGTACACAAAAACACATCACCTTGGACGAAATCGGAAGACGTATCGCTATCGGCGACTTCAAAGAACTTAACATCATCGTTAAGGCCGACGTTGACGGTTCATCAGAAGCTTTGGCTGACTCATTGTTGAAACTCTCAACACCAGAAGTACAGGTCAACGTTATCCACAAGTCAGTCGGTGCTATCAGCGAGTCTGATATCTTATTGGCTTCAGCATCAAATGCTATCATCGTTGGTTTCAACGTACGTCCTACACTTCAAGCAAGACGTCTAGCAGAGAAAGAAGAAATCGATATTCGCCTCTACTCTATCATCTACACAGCTATTGAAGAAATCAAGTCAGCTATCGAAGGTATGTTGGCTCCAGAAATCGAAGAAGTTGTTACATGTAACATCGAGATTAGAGAAGTCTTCAACATCAGCAAGGTCGGTCGTATCGCTGGTTGTATGGTCCTCGACGGAAAAGTCAACCGTCAGACTAAGATTCGTATCATCAGAGACGGCATCGTAGTCCACACTGGTTCATTAGGTTCATTGAAACGCTACAAAGACGACGTCAAGGAAGTCAGCGCAGGTTTCGAATGCGGTTTGAACATCGACGGTTACAACGACATCAAAGTCGGTGACATCATCGAAGGATACACTATCAAGGAAATCAGTAGAAAACTGTAAATCATATAAAAGTCAGCGTTGCAAAATGCTGACTTTTTTTTTTTAAACAAAGCACATCTCAACTTCAATTATGCATTATGCATTGTGAATTATGAATTGTTTTTGGGCGTTCCGGCGAAGCCGTCGGGCTTTCCGCTATATCTTTTTCCGCTTCGCTCCAAAAGGATGCCGCTCCAATCCCTAACGCATTGGCGGCTACAAATTCCAAGTCGCAAACACCAAATAAATAATCCCTAATTAGAAAGTCACACGTCCGTGCGCCTCTACGCGAAATATTCCTCAACTCCTCAATTCCTCATACCCTTAAATCCTCAATTCCTCATACCCTTAAATCCTCAACTCCCAACTCCCAACTCCTAACTCCTAAATAATAAGGCGTTGCCTTATCCTATATTTGTTTCGCCCTTGCAGGGCTTAAAAAATTATGCATTATGAATTATGCATTATGAATTATTTTCACTAAATTTGTGACTGTATTTCAAACTAAATTTTATCATTATGAAAAAATTCTACACTTTCTTAATGTTGCTCGTCATGACAGCATCATTGACATTAAACGCCACAGTCAGAGACGGCGAGACATCTCCTGTCACATACACTAAAAACATCGACCTCGGCTACCGTCCTTCAGGCGCATGGATGGACCCTGCAACAATCAAATTCAGCACAACTGGCGAAGAATACACAGTCTTATCTATCAAATCGTTACATCCTTTCTTCATTGTTTATGACTTGTCAAGACCTGTCGACGTCACTGCCGACCAGCCTTTCACAGCAGAAGTGACACATGGAGAATCAGACGTTGAAGGCAAAATCAACGGACAAATCGTCGTTGAACACACTTTGGGATTCGACACTATCAATGTAACAGCAAAAGCTTATTTCCCTGAAGCAAAAGACGTTTGGGAAACAGCAGAAGAAATCACCTTGCCTTTCACAGAGACAGCAAAAATTGAAGGTTATAAAAACTATAATTTTACAGAAGGAGAAGAAGCTGCCGTACCATACGGCGACATCGTATACAAAGCTGTATTTGAAGAAGATGCAATCATCTTTGCGAATGCTGAAAATGCAAGACTCACAATATACAAAGAAGGCTTCGACGGATATGGCGGACCTCGTGAAAACAACTTCTACAAAGCAGAGATTGCTCCAGATGAAAACGCTGAGACACTCTTCTCTTTCGACTTCAACGACGGCAAACCTAACGGATGGAATATTTTTGAAGAAGATGGCGACAAAGACCAATGGGTTCTCACTGACCCTAACAACACATACATCAGCGGAACTGACGAGTCAATCGCGATTTATTCAAACACATATTCAAGTGGCGCGTTATACCCAGACAACTACATCCACACTGCTGAGAAATATGCCATCACAAAGAAATCAGTATTGTCATGGGACGCAAGATCTGCCGACCTCAGCAATATGTACAACAAAGAACATTACGGCGTTGTCGTTTCTACCGACAAAAACAACTGGGAAGTAGTCTGGGAAACAACCATCAACTACACAGGCTTCAATCACGTAATGGTATCACTTGAGAAATACGCAGGACAAGAAGTCTACATCGGATTCCGTCACTTCGACTGCAACGGCAACGACGCTACAGGTCTCATCATCGACAACATCATGTTGGCAAACACATCAATTAACGGCGTCGGAATTCAAAACGCCATACTTCCTGCAGGCACATACTATTTCTTAATCGAAGGAGAGTTATCAACAGAATACACAGTCGACATCAGACTCGCATCTGACGTTGAAGACGATGATGCAATTGAAGAAATAAGCACAACTTTCAACATCTATCCAAATCCTGTCAAAGACAGACTTTATATTGAGACTCAGACACTGACACTGACTCAGACACTGACAGTTGAGATTTATGATATTTTTGGAAGACTACAACAGCAATCAGCGGTCAGCGGTCAGCAATCAGCAATAGATGTTTATAATTTGAACTGCGGAATTTATTTCGTGAAAGTCAAGACTGGAAATGGCGAAATTATCAAAAAATTCGTTAAAGAATAACAAACAAATATTCACTGATAATTACAAAATTATAGAGGTTTCACTTCATTGTGAGGCCTCTATTTTTTATGTATCTTTTTTTTTAAAAAATTAAGATTTTTTATATATTTGTAGGCTATTTAAACTATTGCTACTTACACCTTTTCCTTTACAGATAACACACGTATATTTTATCAAAGAAATTAAAATATTATTATTAACAAATTCATTATCATTATGAAAAAAATTTTAGCTAGTTTATTGTTAATGGTATGTTTTATGCCATTTTCATTAAGAGCTGATGAAGTTGGAAGTAGATTTTTCTATGATTTCAACGGCGGCTCTATCGAAGGTTGGAAGACTGTCGATGTTGACAACGACGGTTACTGCTGGCTTGGACACACTGATGGCTATTTCTATTCAGAATCATCAGAGTACTTAAAGCCAAACAACATTCTCTCAACAACAAGCAGATATGCTATTTACCCAACATCAAAAATCACTTTCGATGTTAAGTCTAACAAGGAAGTTGCAAAACACGGTATTGGCGTTGCTTATTCTTTAGACGGCATTTCATTCATCACATTACAAGATGAGACAGCATTAGCTTCAGCAACAGAATGGAATAAAGTTGAAATTTCACTTGAATATTTAGCTGGCAAAGAAGTATATCTCGGCATCCTCCACTTCACAATGGACGACCAAGGTACTATCATGGTTGACAACGTCAAATTGACTGACGGTTTACCTACTCCAGTCGAAAACGTTGTTGCAACAGAAAACGAAAACGACCTTAACGTTTCATGGACATGGAACGACGAAGACTCTGAAGAACCTATTGGCTACAGAGTATACAGAAACAAAAACAATGGTTCTCCAGTTGTTATTGCAGAAAACGTTTCTGGCACTTCATACCAAGACGCACAATGGAGCGAACAAGAATGGGGTATCTACCAATGGGGCGTTGCTGCATTATACGAACAAGAAACACGTGGCACAGCAGAAGATGAAACAATCTTTGAAGAAGGTTTTGAATCAGCAGAATATCCTTACTTACCAGAAGGATGGACAGCATTCTCAGATCCAGCTACAGCAAGTACAATCGGCCAATGGTCAGCATCTGGTGTTGTTGGTGTAATTCTCGCTCCTGATGCAGGTGAACAAATGGCTTTTTCTTACGGCGGTTACGACAAAGCAAACTACTATCTCGTATCACCAGCTATCGACTTGACAAAAGCAGTCAACCCAACACTTGAATTCAGCTATGCTTCTCCAGAATTCGGTGGTGACACTGGCGACCCTTTATATGTAAAATTCTCAGAATCAGCAGAAGGACCATGGACTGAGCTTTGGACAGAAACTTCTAACTTCCAATGGAAAAAAGCTACAGTAGACATTTCAGCTTGTGCTGGAAAAACAGTTTACATCGCATTCGTACACGAAGACTTACGTAAAAACTTCGGCACTGGTGTCGACAACATAATCATTAAAGCTCAAACATCAGAGACATCTGTTCCAGTAGCTGCAAAGACAGTTTGGTCAAATGTTATCGAAAAAGATATGTTCACTACAGTCAACTTCACAGTTGCTACAGACGACAACGCTTCATCTGAAGGTGCTATCGTAACTTTGAACAGCACAGAGGATTCACAATACAAATATGAAACAACATTAGATGCTTCTGGCGCATATCAATTCACAAATGTACGCAGAGGTGAATATGAATATACAGTTACATTGGAAGGTTACTATCCATACTCTGGTGACATCGATGTATACGAAGCTGCTACAATAGGCTGTGTTTTAGAAAAAATGCCTGAATTAATCGAAGGTCTCTACGTATCTCCAACAGCATGGGCTATGTGGGATTATGAAAAAACAGACGCATCTTTCAACATCTACCTTAACGACAAACTCGTTGAAGAAAACTATACAAACAAATATTATCAATTTGACGTTGCTTCTTTGGTTGAAGGTAAAGAATATACAACAACTATTCTTCCTAAAAATGAATATGTGATGTTTGAATATACATGGAAGTATACAGAATGTGACGAATTTGCTAGCGCTGTTAACTACAAAGCTAACAAAGACGGCAACAAGGCTATTTTAACATGGGAAATGCCTACTATTGAAACTCCATTAGAACCAGAATACGATTTCTCAGTCAACTTCGACAACGGAACATTAGAAGGCTGGACAACTATAGATGCTGACGGTGACGCTCGCAACTGGCAAAACACATCAGAATTTGCTAACCAAGGTTTCGGTATTGACAACTCATTCTGCGCTGCTTCAATATCATTCGATAACCAAACAGAAACTAAGATCACACCTGACAACTTCTTGGTATCAAACAGAAAATATACTATCACAGCAAATTCTAAGCTTACATTCAATGTTTCTGCTCAAGCAAAACAATATCCTAGTGAACACTACGGCGTTGCTATCTCAGCAAAAGGCAACACAAAAGCCAACGACTTCACAATGATTTTCGACGAAACATTGACAGCTGGCGAAACAGAAGCTTCATCAACACAAGGCCAATGGTTTGAAAGAACAATCGACCTCAGTGAATATGCTGGTCAAGAAATTTATATCGCATTCCGTCACTACAACTGTACAAACAACTTCTGGATTAAGCTTGACAACATCAGCTTGACATCTGGTGCTACAAGAGGCAACAGAGAAGAAGGCGAATGGTTATACTACGACAATGGTGTTATGGAATCAGCATTAGGATTATTTGACTATTCAACAAGTCCAGCATCACCTACACAAATATTTTGGGCTATCATGTTCCCTGCAGACGTAATCTCAGACTACGCAAAAAGACCTATAACAAAAATTGCTCTTTACGACTATGAAGCTCATAACGGTGCCTTCTCAATCCACAAAGGCGGTGACACAGCTCCTGGAACAATGGTACACGTACAGACTTACACAACAACAGGTAAGAAATCATATGTTGAAATTGAATTAGACACTCCTGTAATAATCAGCGATGATGAAAACATCTGGATTCAATTCTCAAACGAATACGGTTCTGGAGGCTGGGTAGCAGCATACTCTGCAGACATGGGCGACCCTAACAGCCGCTGGATGTCACAAGACGGCGCATCATGGTTCGATGCTAACTGGTTCGGAGAAGGATGGTACGGCACATGGATGATCCGCGCTTTCGTTGGTGAAAAAGATGAATCTATCTTAGATGAACCAGAAACAACAACAATAGAACCTCTCGGAACAATAGTATTCCGCAATGGTCAGCTCATCACTCCAGAACCTATCAAAGAAAATACATTCACTGATACTTTCTCAGAAGATGAAGAATCTATAGACTATACAATCAGAGTTGTTTATGGCGGAGCTAAAGACTTATCATACTACGCAATGTCATGTCCTTTAACAAAAACTCTCGTTGTAAAAGAACCATTAGTATGTGAAGCTCCACATGACCTCTATGGTAAAGCTACAATGAAAGAAGATGGTACTTTAGGTGCTACATTGGTATGGCCTTATGTAAAAGATTGGTTGTATTACGATAACGGAACACCTGAAAAGACATTCGGCGGCAGCGACGGTAAAATTTACTGGGGTATTATGTTCCCTGCTAAAGACTTAAAAGAATACGCTGGAACAAGCATCACTAAAGTCGCTTTATATAACAAGGTCGCTGGTGATGCTACATTGACAATCTCTTATGGTGGCGACTTCGCTCCTGGAACAGCTGTACATTCTCAAGACTTCCAATTCGTTGGTGAAGAAGAAGAGGGCATCTTCGAAGTAAAATTGACAGCTCCAGTACCAGTTTCTGGCGAAGAAAACATCTGGATTACTGTATATCAAAGCGGTACTCAATTCCCAGCTGTAGCAACAACAGGCACAGGCGACCCTAACGGAAGATGGATTTCTTTCGACGGTTCTAACTGGAGCGACTTGTTAGCTTTAAATTCTGAATATGACTACACTTGGTTCATGAGAGCTTACGTCACAACAGACCTCACAAGAAACAATGGCGACTTCGACCATTACAACATCTACCGTAGCACATCAAATGACAACTATCAATTGATTGGCGAAACTGAAGCTCACAACTACTTCGATGAAGTTGAAGCTGGTAAATATTACTATCAAGTGACAGCTGTCTACTCACGTGGCAATGAAACATGTGAATCTGAAGCTGCAACAGCATACGATGACAACAGCAAAGACTACATCGTTGTTGAAGTAACAAACATCAACGAAAACGGTGTTAAAGGCATGATGGTTTATCCAAACCCTGCAAAAGATATGCTCAACATCACAGCTGAAAATATGAGACGTATCACTATCAGCAATGTATTAGGACAAGTCGTTTATGACAGAGACGTCAACTCAGACAATGAAATCATCAATATGTCACAATACGAAGCTGGTATCTACATGGTACGCATCGCTACAGAAAACGGTATTGCTGTAAAACGTATCAGCGTTGCTAAATAAAAAACTCAAAACTTAAAAATCTCAAAACTTCAAAAAGTTTTTGAGAATAAAAAGAGAGATGTCGCAAATGTGACATCTCTTCTTTTTTCTGAGTTTCTGAATTTCTAAGTTTTTGAACTTCTGAGTTTTTGAGTTTTTATAAAAGGTTTCCTTTTATAATCTTCTCAATTTCCGCTTTAGGCAGTGCGCCTTGTGTCATCATTGGCTGACCATTCATCGGGACGAACAGCATCGTTGGTATCGAGCGTATTCCAAATGCTTGTGACAACTCCTCCTCCACTTCGGTATCTACCTTATATATATAGACCTTTCCGTCATATTCTTTTGCGAGTTCATCAAGAACTGGAGCCAACATCTTACATGGACCGCACCATGAGGCATAGAAGTCGATTATAGCAGGCTTGTCGCCTTTATATTTCCATTCTGTAGGATTACTTTCATAATCCACCACTTTATTCAAGAATTCTTCTTTTGTTATATTTATCGCTTTCATATCTTTACTATTTATGGATTTGAGGGTAAGAGATTCCTTAATTCCTTAATTCCTCATACCCTCAGTTCCTCAATTCCTTAGTTCCTATTACTTTCCAAGTTTCTTTTCAACTTCTTCCTTGCTTAATTTCTTGGTGCAGAAGAACCAGTCGTAGCAGTGCATCTCGTCTTCTGAGCTTTGCATTCTTTCTTTCGCCACGCCGCAAGAACCTGCTGTTGGAACGATTACTTCATCACCTGGACGCCAGTCGGCTGGCATCGCTACACCAAAGTTATCTGCAGTCTGCAAGGCGACTAGGACTCTCATGATTTCGTCGAAGTTACGACCGAGTGCGAGTGGATAGTACATGATAGTACGAATCTTGTCTTGTGGGTCGATGAAGAAGACCGCACGCACTGCCGATGTTGAGCTTTCACCTGGTTGAATCATACCGTATTTCTTAGCCACTTCCATAGTGATGTCTTCGATGAGAGGGAACTGGATTTCCATATTCTTCATGCCTTTCCAGTCAATCTTTTCTTTGATGGTGCGCAACCATGCGATGTGGCTGTACAAACCGTCGACTGAAAGTCCTACCAACTGAGTGTTGAGTCTTTCAAATTCATCAGCGAGTTTGCCGAATGACATGAATTCTGAAGTACATACCGGAGTGAAGTCGGCAGGATGGCTGAATAAGATTTTCCATCTGCCTTTATAATCTGATGGGAAGTTTATTACGCCTTGTGTTGTTTTTGCTGTGAAAGCTGGAGCTGTGTCGCCAATTCTTGGCATTACGTTTATTGTGTTGTTTGTTTCCATTGTTTTACTGTTTTAAATTGTTGTTTATTATTTTATTTTAACCTTAAGTAAACTTTAGCCTTTCGACTTTTGCCTTTAACCATCAGCCGCTAGGCTTTGTTCATTTACGATGCAAAAATAATACGAGAAACATGTATTTGTCAAACAGATATTTTCTATCTTTGTATCGATTTTATCAATTAAAGACACCAAGTCACCTAGACACCTAGTCTCTAAGACTTCTTGGTGACTCGGCGTCTCGGTAACTTATAGACTTATAGACTTAAAAAACATGACCCTACAACAATTAGAATACATCGTCGCGCTTGACAAATATCGTCATTTCGTGAAAGCTGCAGAATCATGCCATGTGACACAATCCACTCTCAGCATGATGGTACAGAAGTTAGAACAAGAACTCGAGATCAATATCTTCGACAGAAAGGCACAGCCTATAGCACCAACGGAGATAGGTGTGCGTCTCATCGACCAGGCGAAAGTGATATTATATAACTCCAAACAGTTCAAGGAACTTGCTCTTACGGAGAAAGAACAAGAGTCGGGCAAAGTGACATTGGGAATCATTCCGACAGTAGCGCCTTATATCTTACCTAAACTGTTTAATGTTTTGCAAGAAAAAAATCCTAACATCAATCTTCATGTGAAGGAAATCACGACAGCGGAGATAATAAACCAGCTAGAGAAAGCCGAAATAGACATGGCATTGTTGGCGACGCCTTTGAACAATCCTAACTTCTTGGAGATTCCTGTTTATTATGAGAGATTCTTCGCTTACGTCTCTCCTACCGAGCCATTATATAATATGATTAAGGAATACGAGATGAATCACATTCCTACTGAGCATCTCTGGGTCTTGAAAGAAGGACACTGCCTGCGTAACCAGGTGATGCGCTTATGCGAAGCAGACTCTGGTTTCTCCACCACATACGAAGCCGGTAGCATCGACACCTTGATAAAAATCGTAGATGCCAACGGAGGTTACACTATCATCCCGGAATTACAAATCGACTTACTGACGGAACAACAGAAGGCTAATGTACGACCAATCGTCAATCCAGAACCTAACAGAGAAATCTCATTGGTTGTAAGAAACGATTATGTCAAGGAAAGACTTCTTAACGTCATTGCGAAGAACATCGCCGATACCATTCCAGCGAATATGCTCGACGAAAGATTGAAGAAATTCTCGATAAAATTATAACATCCACGAATATTATACACAATTTTTAATCCACAAATCTGCACGAAATTTCACTAAATGATTTCGTGAAAGATTAGTGTTTTTTCGCGGATTAAAAGACATCCACGAATCTGCACGAATCCTCACTAAATGATTTCGCGAAAGATTAGTGTTTTTTCGCGGATAAAAAAGACATCCACGAATCTGCACGAATCCTCACTAAATGATTTCGCGAAAGATTAGTGTTTTTTCGCGGACAAAAAAGACATCCACGAATCTGCACGAATCCTCACTAAATGATTTCGCGAAAGATTAGTGTTTTTTCGCGGACAGAAAAAAAACATCCGCGAATATTCGCAAAATCATCACTAAATAATTTCGTGAAAGATTAGTGTTTTTTCGCGGACAAAAAAATATCCGCGAATATTCACAAAATCCTCACGAATATTTTAGTGTCAGATTAGTGTTTTTTAGCGGACAGAAAAAAACATCCGCGAATATTCGCAAAATCCTCACTAAATGATTTCGCGAAAGATTAGTGTTTTTTAGCGGACAAAAAAAACATCCACGAATCTGCACGAATCCTCACTAAATGATTTCGTGAAAGATTAGTGTTTTTTCGCGGATTAAAAGACATCCACGAATCTGCACGAATCCTCACTAAATGATTTCGTGAAAGATTAGTGTTTTTTAGCGGACAAAAAAAAACTCCGCGTAAATACATGAAATACGCGGAGTAAGTTCTTAATTCTTAGTTCAAAGTTCATTAACAACTTTCATAAGCTGTTCTCCCAGCCCTATAGTGTAACCTTGTGAGATAAATACTATCTCGTTTTGTGTGTTTGCTACAATAAATATTGGGAGATTGTTATTTTGAAGTCGCATGTTTGCAACTACTTCTTTCAACATTGTACCGTCCTCGATACCGAAAGTAAGATTTTCTGGAAGACTTTGGAAGTTCTTAAGCTCGAAGTTTCTCTTATGTTCTTCGTTTTGGAACAAGAACACAAAGCTTCTACCCCATTTATCCAACTGGTCTTTGACAGCTGCGATATCTAACATTGCGTGTGTTGTTGGCTCGCTACCACCATCCAAGAGACCGAGAACATAGAAGCCACGACCTGTTGTTGCTAACAAACTCTTGTCTTCTGTCTCACCGACTGGCATATATCTGTTTTCTGCGTTGAAGTTACCAATAATTCTGAGGCCTTTCTCTGGTTCTCTCATAATCAAGTCGATGTTTGTTGTCTTGTCGGATTCTATATTAAAGAAGGTAGTGCGAGCGAGTACGCTGCCGTCAGAGAGACGAGTTCCTGTTGTCATGACGTAATAGCCAGGGTCGAGAGCGAGGCCATTTTCAAACAATGTTGAATATTGTTCACCGAAATCCATGCCTGGGTCTTTAGCGTCGTAAGCGAGCAAATCGAATCTCTTGCCGTTGAACTTCTTGATAGAGAAGTGTGTGTAATAACGAAGGTCTGTCAATGCTCCTGAAGGAACGTATTTAGCCATCAAAGTGCCTTGACGTGTTGGAACTGCTTCTGTCACTTCTTCTTCAAAGTTGACGTCAATCCAGTTGTTGTCTTTGATATACTGAATCTTACCAGTCACAGGGTCGATGCGTGAAGCAATGCCGAGCGAACGTGCCATAGAGACGAAGAATATTCCTCTTGAACGGTAGTCTGTCACCATTGACTTGATGACGCTTGTAGGCAACATTATGATACGAGCGTTATTGTTTGTGGTGATGTTTGCCACGATCCACTCTACGAGTTCCTGTGGATTGTTTCTGAATTTCTCAGTTTGTTCCTTATCGAAATAATTTGAAAGCTCTTGTTTATAAGGTCTTATCATCTCACTTGAAACGCGTGGATTCAAGATGTAAGCGTTGTAAATATCTCCTTCCCCTTCAACTGTATAATCGAGGTTATCTACGAGCACATCCATAGTAACGTCGCGTAAGTCTTTGTCGCTAATCTCTTTGAGGAGGTTAAGAGCCATCTGACGTTTGTCGTTCTTCTCTGCGTAAGCGATGAAGTCGAGAATTGTCTGATAGTTACCCCAAGATTTTTCTATCAAAGCGAGCACTTCTTTATCTTCGATGTCGCGTGGGAATGAAGCAATGTAAGCATTTCTTAATGAGTCTTCGTAAGCGAAGCGTCTGTCGTTTTCTGCACGCATCTCTGCAGTCACTTCAGGCATCTTAGCGTTTTGTGCAGGAGGAGTGATGTCGTATTCTATCGTCATCAAATCACCTTCTTTCTTATCGAGTTTTATAACGAGTTCATCTTTCTCGCCGAAAGGCATCTCTTCAAAACCGAACTTGCCGTCTTTTGTAGCGTATGCCATCATATCGCCATTACCTGCTGTCATCCAAGTCTCGCCATTTTCGTCTGTTGTCTTGACAGCGACGCTGCAGAATTCTGCATAGTTATAAATCTTAAATTCCACTTTCACATCTGGCAAAGCATTGCCGTTTTCATCAACGACTTTGACAATCATCTTTGATGTCTCTGCGTAATCGTCAACGACATTGATTTCTGTATGGTTTGGTGTTCTGTCGATTACTTCTTCAGGACCATAGTAACGTCCGAATACGCGAGTGTGAAGGAGAAGTGCACGTGATGCTGGAGCGTTGAACCAACCGAGGTCGAGCACTGGCTCTGGTTCGCAGGCGCCGAGGAAGTACCATTCGCCGTCGACGTAAGCCTCAACCCAAGCGTGGTTGTCATCGCAGTGAGCCCAGCGAGGAGTGTACACCTGACGTGCTGGGATACACATAGCACGCAAGGCTGCTACAAGGAATGTTGACTCTTCACCGCAGCGACCCCATGAGGTCTTCACTGTCGCAAGAGGAGAACTTGTTCTTGAGTCGGAGCCTTTGTAGTTGGCTTTCTCGTGGCACCAGTGGTTTATCTCCAAGACAGCATCGTATAATGACAAGTCTTTAACTCTGTCTTTCAATTCTTCATAGAAAACAAAACGTGAGTCATCGAGGTTTTCGTTGTTGACTCTGACAGGCATCACGAAGTGATTGAACTCTCTCTCAGGGATGTCTTTTCCCCATGGCATCTCTTCTTTAGCCTTGAAAGCAGCTTTCACATTATTGTGATAGAACTCGCCGCTGTAGTCGGTGACATCGCCGTCAAACATATAAGCGTATAAAAATTCCAATGCTTCTTTTTCATTCTGTGGCATGTCTTCATTTAAGATATTGAAATAATCTCCGTTTGGAAGTGCTGCCATCTTTGCTTCGAGGTCTTTCTTCACCTCAGCTCTTTGCTGAGCATCTGAGATAAAATGACTTGCATCATTACATGACATCATAAGCATCAAGACCAATACAAAAGCATAAGCTTTGGTCATCATTTTAATTACATTATTTTTCATAACAAATTTCCTTTTAAAATTAAGGACGCACTTTTTTGATGCGTCCTTATATTATTTATTAAGTTCAAAGTTCTTAGTTCTTCGCTCTTTCAATACATTCGCTGCGGTCAGGACCGTATGATACCAATGTGATAGGAACGCCTACGTAATCTTCGATGAATTCGATATAGTCGTTCAATTCGACAGGGATGTCTTTTTCTATCTTTTGGTTCCAGCCTTTGAAAGCCCTCAACACTGGAGTCATTGTCTGAGTACAAGCATCGAATGGAAGGAAGTCGATTTCTTCATTTTTGTAGTTATAAGCCACAGCAGCCTTTATCTCTTCGAAGTCATCCATAACGTCTGCTTTCATCATCATGAGGTCGGTGACGCCATTGAGCATGACAGCATATTTAAGAGCTGGGAGGTCGAGCCAGCCTGTACGACGAGCGCGTCCTGTTGTAGCACCGAATTCGTGGCCGTTCTTACGTAACTTCTCTCCTACTTCATCGAACAACTCTGTTGGGAAAGGACCTGTACCGACGCGTGTGCAGTAAGCTTTGAAGATACCGTAAACCTTACCTATTTTGCTTGGAGCTACACCGAGACCTGAGCATGCACCAGCTGCTATAGCTGATGATGATGTAACGAAAGGATAGCTACCGAAGTCAACATCGAGGAGAGTACCTTGTGCGCCTTCAGCGAGGACGCGTTTACCTTCAGCGATAGACTTGTTGATGAAATATTCGCTTTCAATGAATTGGAATTGTTTCAAGAACTCGATAGCTTTAAACCATTCTTGTTCATATTGTTCGAAAGGCATGTTATCGAGAGTGAGAGTGCTCATATCGAAGTCGAGGTTTTTGATTTGAGCGAGGTGAGTGTTTTTAAGTCTCTCGTAACGAGCCATGAAGTCGTCAGCAGCGATATCGCCTATACGTAAGCCACGACGAGCTGTCTTGTCTGTATAAGTAGGTCCGATACCTTTTAAGGTAGAACCGATTTTATTCTTTTGAAGTGCTTTTTCGTTAGCAGCGTCAAGAGCACGGTGTGTTGGGATAATGAGATGTGACTTGTTAGAAATAAAAAGTCTGTCTTTGATATCTATGCCGCTTACTGCTAATGTGTCTATCTCATCTTTGAAAATCTTAGCATCGATGATGACGCCATTGCCGATGACGTTGACACAGTTGTCGTTGAAGATACCGGAAGGAATTGTGTGCAAGACAAATTTCTTACCGTCGAACTCGATAGTGTGACCTGCGTTTGGTCCACCTTGGAAACGAGCTACAATATCATAATGAGGTGTAAGAGCATCGACGACTTTACCTTTACCTTCGTCGCCCCACTGCAATCCAAGAAGCAAATCTATTTTTGCCATAAGTCTTTATTGATTTTTAATAATTTACAAAAAACTAAGCTAAATATTGCTCTCGAACTGGAGCCTGGGAGAACTTTAGAATCTTAAAATTCTAAAATCCTTTTCCTATTTAGCGTTCAAAATTAGTAAAAATCTCAGTACGTTAACAAAGAAATAAAATATATTTTTTCAAAAAAAGTAAGTGGTTAACTTTCAATGTTTCTTTCAATTCTCATCACCTTCTGTACGAGATCCATTTTCCTCAGACTGTCGATAACAGTCTCTAAATGTCTCAGGTTTTTAACATAAAATGAAACAGTGACATCAACCATTCCTCCTTCGCTTTGCATCTTGATGGAATAAAGGTCGAGTTTGAAGTCATCGCTCAGCACAGAGAACAATTCCGAACCGAAGCCTAACTTATTGACACCAGATATTTTTAAGGTCGCCATGAAAGCGATGTCTTCCGAGAACTGCCATTTAGCTTTTACGATGTTCTTGCCATATTTCGACATTAGCTCGATAGCCTTCGGACAATCGGGACGATGTATCTGAACTGGCTGGTTAGGGAATGTGATTGCCACGACATCATCGCCAGGTATTGGGTCACAACATGTTGATATGGTGTAACCCAAGTCATTCGACTCTGACTCTGACTTCGACACTGACTCAGACTTGTTAGGTGCAGAACCTACTAATCCGAATGTCAATATCTTTAATAATGTATTGGAATTATTATGTTCGTTTTTGAAGACAGGCTCAACATCTTGGAAGTTGATTCTGCCTATGGCAATGTTATAGTACAAGTCGATGCGACCTGCCAGATTCAAGGCTTCTACCACGAGGTTTCTGTTTGGTTTCGTAAACTCCACATTCAACTTATCGAAGAACTCGCGAAGCTTGTCTTTTCCGTTTTCCTTGAACGACCTTCTGTAATCCTTTATTCCTGCTTTCAGACGCGACTTCGCCAAGGATGTCACTAAGAATTCGAAGCTCTTTTCCTGCGGATGCTGATATTGCGAGGTGATAACTTCCACCTGATCTCCCATGTTTAACACATAGTCGATAGCGGTAAGTTTCTTATTGACATTAGCTCCGATACAATGATTGCCAATCTCACTGTGAATCATATAAGCGAAGTCGAGTACGGTAGCTCCTTTCGGCATACTTTTCATCTCTCCTTTTGGAGTGAAGACACAAATCTCGTCACCGAATAAGTCGAGTTTGAAATTATTGATAAACTCTATCGCCGAGGAGTCGCTGGAGTTAGTCAGACTTATCACATTATCGAGCCACGACTTAAGACTGTTTTCTGCATCATTGATATCGTTCTTATATTTAAGGTAAGCCATCACACCGCGTTCAGCGATGATGTTCATCCTCTGTGTCCTTATCTGCGTCTCTATCCAGTTGCCTTGCTTGCTCATGAAGACAGCATGTATCGACTCATAGCCATTGATTTTAGGGAATGAAAGCCAGTCTCTGAGCCTTGAGTTGTTCGGACGATAAAACATCGTCAACACGCCGAATGTCTGCCAGCATTGTATCTTCTCCATATCAAGAGGACAGTCGATGATGATTCTCAGCACATAAGCGTCGTATATCTCATCTAAGGAAAGACCGAATTTATGCATTCTCTCCCAGAGGCTGCTCTGGCTTCTTTCAATGATTTTCAGTTCTGCCTTGATTCCTACCCTCTCCAGTTCTTCCTTGACAGGGACGATAAACTCTTCGAGTTCTTTTATCTTGCTTTCTCTTATCTCGTTAAGTTGCAATGATATCGACTCATAAACCTGAGGGTTAATATATTTAAGACAAAGCTTTTCCAGTTCTGATTTTATGGCGAACAATCCTAGACGATAAGCTAATGGAGCATAGAACGACACTGTCTCGGAAGCAATTTTAAGCTGTTTGTGATGAGCCATCGACTCAAGCGTTCTCATGTTATGCAGTCTGTCGGCTAGTTTCACAAGAATAACACGAATATCTTCCGACATGGTGTTCACTATCTTACGATAGTTTTCTGCTTGTATGCTTTCTATGCTGTTTTGGAAGTCGATGCTGCTGAGTTTAGTGAGTCCTTTCACCACTCTTGCCACCTTAGGGCCATATTCTTGAGAGATATATTCAACGGTATATTCCGTATCTTCCACCACATCATGCAGGAGAGCACTTGTTATGGAAGTCGCACCCATTCCTATTTCCTTAGCCACTATGATTGCCACTGCTATAGGATGGAAGATGTAAGGCTCGCCCGATTTACGTCGAGCGTCTTTATGAGCCAATGCTGCAAACTCGTAAGCTTTTCTGACGAGTTCCACATCCGATTCTTTTTTCTCGCCTTGCCATGCATCAAGCAGCACCTCATACTGCCTATCCATTTCAAGCTGTTCTTCCTTGGAATAAGTGTCTGGATAATTCATAATCTCTACATTTGAACTTGCAAAGTTAATATGCTTTTTTTCCAAATGCAATAGAGAAAGTTAAAAAAAATTAAGAATAATGTAGAGTTTAAGGTTCTTGGTTCAGAGTTCTATGTTCTTAGTTCAAAAAAACTCAGAACCCCAATTTTGAGTTTCTGAGATTCTGAGTTTTTGAGTTTCTAAAAAGCCTTTGGCTATTAGCCATTAACTTTTGCCATATGTGCGATAAGGTCTAATACCTTATTTGAATAACCGATTTCGTTATCGTACCATGAAACGACTTTTACGAATGTGTCTGTGAGATAAACGCCAGCGTTAGCGTCGAAGATTGATGTCAATGTGCAGCCTAAGAAGTCTGAAGAAACGACTGCGTCTTCTGTATAACCGAGAACGCCTTTGAGTTCACCTTCTGAAGCATCTTTCATAGCTTTGCAGATAGCTTCTTTTGAAGCTGGTTTTTGGAGGTTCACTGTGAGGTCGACGACAGAAACGTCTAATGTAGGAACGCGCATTGAGATACCTGTGAGTTTGCCGTTCAATTCAGGGATGACTTTACCAACAGCTTTAGCAGCGCCTGTTGATGAAGGGATGATGTTACCTGATGCTGCGCGACCGCCACGCCAGTCTTTCAATGATGGACCGTCGACTGTCTTTTGTGTTGCTGTTGTTGAGTGAACTGTTGTCATCAAACCGTTTTCGATGCCGAAATTGTCGTGCAAGACTTTAGCGATAGGAGCTAAGCAGTTTGTTGTACATGATGCGTTAGAAACGAATTGTGTTCCTTTAACGTATGTTTTTTCGTTAACGCCGCAAACGAACATTGGAGTGTCGTCTTTTGAAGGAGCTGACATAACAACGTATTTAGCGCCAGCTTCGATGTGAGCTTGAGCTTTGTCTTTTGAGAGGAACAAACCTGTTGATTCAACAACGTATTCTGCTTCTACTTCATTCCATTTTAAGTTTGCTGGGTCTTTTTCTGCAGTGATGCGGATTGGATTGCCATTGACGATGAGAAGGTTTTTCTCTACGTCGAAATCTATTGTGCCGTCGAATTGACCGTGCATTGTGTCATATTTCAACATATATGCTAAATAGTCAACTGGACATAAGTCATTGATACCTACTATTTCAATGTCATTACGAGTTTGAGCAGCTCTGAAAACGAAACGGCCGATTCTACCGAAACCGTTAATGCCAACTTTAATTTTTGCCATACTTTTATAGTTTTTTATAATTTAAACAAATCAAAAATATTATATGTTTTTAACACGCAAATTTAATTATTTTTTGAAAAGATTTTAATGATAACATCATATTTTTTCAAAAAATTATCGTTTTAATTGTCAACTTCCAACTCCTAATTAATAAGGCGTTGCCTTACCCTATATTTGTTTCGCCCTTTCAGGGCTAAAATTTGTAGTCTTAAAAAACTCCTGACTCCTAACTCCTAATTCCTAACTAAAAAAATATTGACTTGTTGACTTGTAGCCTTGTAGTCTTGTTGACTTTTTTTATATCTTTGCAATCATGGATAAGATTAGAAACTTTTGTATTATAGCTCATATCGACCATGGTAAGAGCACATTGGCAGACAGACTTTTAGAGAACACTAAGACTTTATCACAGAAAGAGTTAGTCAACCAGGTTCTCGATGATATGGATTTGGAACGCGAGCGCGGCATCACCATCAAGAGCCACGCCATCCAGATGAATTATGTTAAGGACGGTGTCAACTACACCCTCAACCTCATCGACACTCCCGGTCACGTCGACTTCTCTTACGAAGTATCACGTTCTATCGCAGCTTGCGAAGGCGCATTATTAGTCGTCGATGCCACACAGGGCATCCAGGCTCAGACCATCTCCAACCTATATATGGCGATGGAACACGACCTTGAAATCATCCCTGTCATCAACAAAATAGATATGGACAGCGCAAACCCTGAGATGGTAGAAGACCAAATTGTAGACCTCATCGGCTGCGACCGTTCCGACATTTTACGCTGTAGCGCACGTAATAATATAGGTATCGAAGAGATTCTCGAAGCTATCGTCAACAGAATACCTGCTCCAAAGGGCGACCCTAACGCTCCATTGCAGGCTCTCATCTTCGACTCTGTTTTCAACTCATATCGCGGTATCATCGCTTACTTCCGTATCTTCAACGGAACAATCCGCAAAGACGAACTCGTGAAATTCTTCGCAACGAAGATGGAATATCACGCTGACGAAATCGGTGTGCTTCAGCTCAAACAAGTTCCAAAAGACGAATTATCTGCAGGTAACGTAGGTTATATCATCTCAGGTATCAAGACTTCTTCTGAAGTAAAGGTTGGCGACACCATCACTCACGTAGAAAATCCTTGCGAAAAACCAATCGAAGGTTTCGAACACGTCAAGCCTATGGTTTTCGCTGGTGTTTATCCTGTCAGCGCTGACGACTACGAAGAACTCCGTGCTTCATTGGAGAAATTACAACTCAACGACGCTTCATTGGTATGGGAACCTGAGTCATCAGCAGCACTTGGCTTCGGATTCCGTTGCGGTTTCCTCGGCTTGCTCCACATGGAAATCGTGCAAGAACGCCTCGACCGTGAGTTCAACATGGACGTCATCACAACTGTGCCTAACGTTTCTTTCAAGGCTTATCTCACCGACGGCGAAGAACTCGACGTTCACAACCCAAGCGGTTTGCCTGAAGTGACAAAACTCGACCATATCGACGAGCCTTTCATCATAGCAGAAATCATCACCAAGAATGAATTCGTCGGTTCTATCATGAAGCTTTGTATCGACAAACGTGGTGTCTTGATGAATCAGACATATCTCACCACCGACCGCGTCGAACTTAAGTTCCAAATGCCATTGAGCGAAATCGTTTTCGACTTTTACGATAAATTAAAATCTATATCAAAAGGTTACGCTTCTTTCGACTACCACATCGCAGGATATCAACAAGCTAACTTGGTCAAGTTGGATATCATGTTGAACGGCGAAGTCGTCGATGCTTTGTCGACTTTGATTCACCGTGACAATGCATACGCTTTCGGACGTAAGATGTGTGAAAAGTTGAAAGAACTCATTCCTCGTCATCAGTTCGACATCGCAATTCAGGCTTCGATTGGAGCTAAGATTATTGCGAGAGAGACAGTGCGTCAGGTTCGTAAGGACGTTACTGCAAAATGTTATGGTGGCGACGTCAGCCGTAAGCGTAAGCTCCTCGAAAAGCAGAAAGCTGGTAAGAAGAGAATGCGTCAGATCGGTAGTGTAGAAGTACCACAATCAGCATTCTTAGCTGTTTTGAAATTAGATTAAAAAGTCACCGAGTCGCTGAGACTCCGAGACACCGAGATATAGACGTCATTGAAAGATGGCGTCTTTTTTTTTAAGTCTCCGAGACGCCAAGACACCGAGTTGCTGAGTTGCTGAGTTGCTAAGTCTATGAGTGTGGTTCAGGGTTCAGGGTTCAGAGTTCAAGGTTCAAGGTTCAATAGTTAACAAACCTTAACATCATTTCTTAATATTTCACTGATTTTTTGTTAAAAATTGTTAAAAGCAAAAAATTTCCTTCACAAAGTCTTGACAAAAGAATGTTGTAGCTGTAGCTTTGTAAATGAAAATAAAATAACCTTAATTTAAATTTATCAATATGAAACCTATTAAAAATGTAAATGCATCTGATAATTATGCTGAAAAAGATTATCAAAAGTTATTACACGACACCATAGCGGTGATAGAATCTTCACGAGTACGGATTGCCAAACAAATCAACACTAGCATAATGTCATCACATTGGGAGATTGGCAGATTGTTGGAAGAACGCAAACTCGATAGTAAACATGGTGACCAGATCGTCAAAAGACTATCTGTTGATTTAAAAGCGAAATATCCTAATATGGGATTGTCTCCAAGGAATTTGTGGGATATGAAAAAATTCTATATTCGTTATTATCAAGAAGATGCAAAACTGCGACGGAGCGTCGCAGTTTTACCTTGGAGACATAATCTAGTATTGTTAAGATATGATTTATCTGCGGAACATGTAATTTTTTATGCTAATGAAATATTGAACAAAGGATGGTCATTAGATATGCTACTCCTTGCTTTGAAATCCGAATATCATCTTTCTATACAAGCGAGTGAGAAATCAAATAACTTTGCCGTCACTATGTCGGGAGAGAACGCAGAATATGCTAATGAGATTTTCAGGAGTCGGTATCACTTAGGATTCATAGACGCTGTAGAACCATTGAAAGAACTGGATTTAGAACGACATTTGGTTAATAAAATCTCATCCTTTATTATGGAATTGGGAAATGGATTCAGTTTTATCGGGAACCAACATACTTTGTCTTTTAACAATAAAGATTATCATGTTGATTTGTTATTTTTCCATAGAAGGCTGCGTTCTATGATTGCTATCGAATTAAAGATTGGCGAGTTCAAACCTGAATATGTTGGCAAGATGAATTTCTATTTGTCATTATTAGATAAATTGGAAAAAGCACCAGAAGAGAATCCTTCCATAGGAATAATCCTTTGTGCTGGAAAAGATCATTTGGAAGTAGAACTCGCTTTACAAGACATTAACAAGCCAATTGGTGTAGCAGAATTCCAGTACCTTATTCCTAAAAACAAATTAGAAGAAATGATTAAAAATGAGATAAAGGAAAGAGACAATGATTTAGGAATTAAGGATTTGAGGAACTGAGGAATTGAGGGTATGCTGAGTTGCTGAGTCTATAAGTCAGGGTCAGAGTTCAGAGTTCAGAATTCAGAATTCAGAGTCAGGGTTCAAAGTCAGAGTTCAAAGTGCGAAGCACGGACCCCCTGCATTCATGACCGGAATGATATTAAAAGTGCTGAAGGCACGACAGAGACGTTTTTCTGTCGCACCTTCAGCGCTGTGTGCAATTTAAAATTGAAAACTGAAAATTAATTTTAAACTTCAAACTGACCGCTGATAGCTGATAGCCAATTTTCCATTTTCAAATTTCAGTTTTCAATTTTTAATTATTATAAGCATGTACCTTAAACTTCAAATTTTTCTTTTCCTTATCTTCCGGTTCGAATGTTATAATCATCGGTGTATTAGGAAGTACATCGAAGAAGTTTCTTGAGACCTCGCCGGCTTCTGTAGTTGAGACAAAGACATCTTTAACAAATACCTTTGAATTGAATTCAAGAGTGTATTTTCCATCAGCAAATGTAACCTTTGGCTCGAGTTCTGTCTTGACAAGTTTCAAATCTTTTGGATATGCAAAGAAATGCAAACGCTCACTCAAGACTGTGTCTTCTTCCATAAGGATGATACGTGCATAACACTCTGTTCTTTTCTTCTTCGACACATTGATTCTGACATTTTCATTAAGTCTAAAACAGCTGTTAGCCTTGATGTCTACAACCTCAGAAAATGCAAACATCTGATTGCCTTTCATGTCTTCTACCAAAACACGAATACGTCCTTTGATATCACGCTGCAAGTCATTGCTTACCCAGAGGTTATATTTGCCATTTTCTTTTTCATCCATACCTAATAATATAGGTGCATACATCTCGCTGAGTTTGTAATGGAAAGCTTTCTTATTTCCATAATAATCTATAGAAGCCCATGAAATTGATGGCCATGCATCATTGAGCTGCCAATAGAGAGAACCCATGCTGCGAGGACGTGAGCTGCGTTGAGCTGTGATAGCTACATCCATACCGTATGCCTGTGAGAGCTGACTGAGATAGACGTAATCTTCAAAGTCTGTAGGCTCGCCGAAATATTTAACAACATGTTCTTTAATAAGTTTCTCGCCTCTTGGATGTTTCTGGTGTGCTTGTATAACAGGATTGTCGAAGTCGAGGTTTTCATCAATCATAGCAAGTGTTGACATTGAAGGATATGACTGATAGCCGAACTCGCTGTTGAAACGACCTACTTTTTCACGATACATCTCGTAAGGAAGCTCGCCCCACCAGACGCCCCAGTAGTGAACATCGCCTTCAACCAAACTGACAGCTCTGCCCCATCCGTTTTTAGGAGAGCTTGGCCAGTAAGGTCTCGACTTATCATTATTCTTAACTACTTCATCTAAAAGAACTTCAAAGAGTTTGTCGTAACCATCTTTCATCTCCTTATATTCTTCGTCAGACCAGCCCATAGATTTTTGCCAGCCCCAGTTGTAATAACCTTCGCTGATTTCGTTGTTGCCGCACCATAATGCAAGTGATGGGTGGTTCTTCAATCTTATAACTTGTTCTGTAGCTTCTTCTTTTACATCATCAAGGTAAGCGTCGGTATAAGGATATGTAGAGCCGATGAACATGAAGTCTTGCCAAACGAGGATACCGAGGCTATCGCAGATGTCATAGAAATAATGAGGAGGATAGATGCCGCCGCCCCAGACACGCAACATATTCATGTGAGCATCGCCGACACATTGTTCAAGAAGTTTCTGTGTTCTTTCCTTCGACATCCATGATGTAATCATGTCTTCTGGAATATAGTTGGCACCTTTCATATATAAAGGTGTACCATTGACTTTGAAGTAAAACGCTGTTCCGATGCTGTCAGGTTCTTCCACCATCTCAATGGTGCGGATACCCATTCTGATGTCTTTTGTCTCAATGATATTTTCTTCATCAAGCATCTTAACATTGAATGTGTACATATTCTGTTCACCTAATTCATTAGGCCACCACAACTTAGGATTTGCAATCTCAAATGGGAATGAGAAATGATTGCTGCCTTTTTTAAGTTGAACGTTATTATCCAAAATCTTTACGTCATCTTGGAACACTTGTAAATTCACATCATGTTCTTTGTCAGCCTCAATATATGCTTCAAAACATAAATCTGCCTTATCTTCTTGAATAGCAGTAGTGATGATTGTTGCCGAGTTCATTGTAGAACGAGTCCAAGCCTTCAGATAGACAGGCTGCCAGATTCCCATGTTCATATAACGAGGAGCCCAGTCCCAGCCATTCTGATAAGCCGACTTACGCATGACTGCATATTTCTCTGGGAAACGAAGAGGATAAGTCTCAATCAGGCTATCTCTTACTTTATCAAAAGGATAGAACTTGATTTTGATGTTATTGTTTTCTTCTTTTAGAATATCTTCAACATCACAAGTCCATTTCTTGAACATATTATCAGCATAGAAAAGATGCTTTCCATTGAGCCATACGTCAGCGTATGTATCAAGGCCTTCAAAAACAAGCTCGATAACGTCTTCATTCATGATGTTTTCTTCTGCATCGAAATTCATGGTATAAACCCACTCACGCTGTGGAATCCATTGAAGCTGTGGTTCTACATCACTATAATAAGGATGCGGAATCAAACCTTCCTCATACATATCTGCTATTATCACCGATGGAACATCGACCTGCATATTGATACCTAAAGTGTCGGTGCTCACATTCCATGAGTCGTTCAAACTTTGAATCAAAGGATTAGCATGTTTCTCTGTACATGAGAACAACATCAGAAAAGCTGCTACAATAAACAAATTACGTACTTTCATAATACTAGTCTATTTGTTTAAATTGATTTTTATTATTGGTTGGTTATTATTTTTCGTTTTGTAAAATTATGGAAAATAAATGTAATAACAAAGCATTTGCTTTATTTAACTAACATTTAACCATTGTTAACAATACTTAACATTTCCTTTATCAGTGATGGTGATGTCACTTTCCAGCACATAGCTGCACCAGTATTGTCAACTTTCTCAGGATAAAGGTTTTGGCAGTAATTTTCGACATCAACTGTCAAAGAAGCGTGGCAGTTTGAAACGCCAGTTTCGTTAATAATTTTTGAGACATTATTTACATTAACGCCACCGCCTGCCATGATTTTAATCTTATCGCCGTATTGTTTTTGCATCTTAGCAATCATTTCTATGCCATCGACAGCCTTTGGCTTGCAACCTGAAGTGAGAACTTTATCGAAACCTAAATCGACTAAAATCTTCAATGCTTCAAGAGGGTCGTTACATGCGTCAATAGCACGATGGAAAGTGAATTTCATTCCTTCGCCTGCCTTCATCATAGCCTTGATTTTCTCGACATCGAGGTCTCCGTTTTCTGTCAATGCACCAATAACAACGCCTTCATAACCAAGTTCTTTAATTAAAGCTATGTCAGTACACATCATTTCGAGTTCTGCATCATTATAGATATAATTTCCAGAACGAGGACGGATGAGGACTCTGACTGGAATCTGCATATCTGCAGCCACTTTCTTCAATGTTCCGTATGAAGGAGTTACGCCACCTACTTCCAAAGACTCACATAATTCTGTGCAGTGTGCTCCATTTTCTTGTGCGTTAATCACTGATTGATAACCATTTGTACAAATTTCTATTCTTACCATATATATAATTATTTATTATTATCAAGAACTGCAAAAATAACACTAATTATTAAATTATGTAAGAAAAATGTCAAGTTATCGGCAATATTTTTAAAGACAACGGAAAAATCACGACAAGTCAACGGGCAAATGAATAAAGACAACGTTTTTATTAGAAACTCAGAATTTCAAAATATCAGAAATTCAGAATTTTAAAACTTCAAAAATTTCCTAGATTTTGAGGTTTTGAGTTTTTGAATTTCTTGTATTTAAAGAACTTGTGGTCTTGTAGTCTTTTTCCTATCTTTGCAAAAAATAAAATTAAGACGTGATATATCCTAAAGATTTCGAGAATAAGATTGGTTTTAAGTCGATAAAGAACAGACTTACAGAGTTATGTATCAGTGAGATGGGCAAGGAATTTGTCGAGAAGATGCGTTTTTGTCCTGATATTGAAAAAATAAGGACACGTCTCTCGCAGATAGAAGACTTCCTTTCATTATTGCAAAACGGCGTCCCCTTCCCTATCAGAGACTACAACGACTTGCGCAGCGACTTCAGACATCTTAGCATCGAAGGCACTGTCATCAGTGTGGAAAGTCTTTTCGCTTTAAAGCCAACGCTCACGGCATTATCATACGTCTTAAACTTCTTCAAATCAGAATCTGCTGATAGGGTAAAATCGCTAAAGGCATTAGCCGCTGGCATTGAAATAGACCGTCATCTTTTCACAGAAATCACACGTCTTATTGATGACAAAGGCGAGATTCCTGACGGAGCTTCTGCAGAACTCGCAGAGATACGTCGCGAGATAAGAAAAAAACAAACCTCCATCGACAGACGTATGCGCAAGATTCTCACCGATGCCAAAGCAGCAGGCTGGACCGACAGCAGCGCGGAACTCACTATACGCGACGGTCGTCCCGTGATTCCAGTGAAAGCCGCTGACAAAAGAGCATTGCGCGGTTTCATTCACGATGAGTCTGCAACAGGACAGACTGTCTACATCGAACCTGCAGAGATTTTTGACACCAACAACGAAATCAGAGAGTTAGAATATGCAGAACGCAGAGAGATAAACAAAATCCTGCTCGCCTTCACGCAACTCCTACGTCCAGAAATACCAGACCTTCTAAAAGCCTGGAACTTATTAGGACTTATTGACTTCATCAGAGCTAAGTCATTGTTAAGCAACGAATATAAATGCGTCATCCCTGAAATCATCGACGAACCGATATTCTCATGGAGACAAGCTCGACATCCTCTTTTGGAACAAAAGCTGAAATCACAAAACAAACAGATAACACCTTTAGATTTAAGCCTCAACAAAGACAACAGAATCCTTGTGATTTCGGGACCTAATGCCGGTGGTAAGTCTGTATGTCTTAAGACAATAGGACTTGTTCAATACATGCTTCAATGTGGACTCGCAGTGCCAATGGAAGTCGATTCTAAATGCGGCATCTTCCACGATATGTTCATCGACATCGGCGACTCTCAATCTCTTGAAAACGATTTGAGTACATATAGCTCTCACCTTCTCAACATGAAGGAATTGTTGAGTCATGCCAACAAACGCACCTTATTCTTAATTGACGAATTCGGAACAGGTACTGAACCTCAGCTCGGCGGCGCGATAGCAGAAGCCATCTTATTGAAACTTAACGAAAAAAAATCGTTTGGCGTAGTAACAACTCACTATGCGAATTTGAAACTTTTAGCCGACAATCACGGCGGCATCGTCAATGGTGCGATGTTGTTCGACACCAGATTCTTGCAGCCTCTTTATGTGATGATGACTGGTAAACC
>JBGVQR010000075.1:0-8393 GCA_045127605.1 Candidatus Limimorpha sp.
CCCCCCCTATGCGAAAATTCTAAATACTGAGAATTTTAGAGTTTTAGATACAATACTGAATTCGTTTTCCGCTTTCCATTTTAGATATGGACGTACTTTGTGCGCCCACATATTTTCTTTTACCCCCCCCCACTGAATTTAATAATCTTAAAAATAAAACATCATGAAAAAGTTTTTACTTATCATTGCATTGATAGTCTATGGAATAGGACTCAATGCACAAAATTTTGGTGAGTCAACCACCATCGATTATGAGGGTTATTCCTTACAATTTACAATTACAAATGTTGAACCGGCAGAGTGTAGTGTTTATTGTACAACACAACCAACAGAACCGACAGCGATAACAATTCCTGCAACAGTTGAAATAAATGGAGTTGAATTAAGTGTGACAAGAATTGGAGATGGTGCTTTCTCTGATTGTTCTTCATTAACAAGCATAGAAATCCCAAGTGGCGTTACAGAAATAGTAGGTGGAGCTTTCTCTCATTGTTCTTCATTAACAAGCATAGAAATTCCAAGTTCTGTTACAACAATAGGATATAGTGCTTTCTATTATTGTTCAAATTTGGAAAAGGTTGTGTTTGAAGAGGATTCACAGCTTGTAGCAATAGGAGGAGAGGCTTTCGGATATTGCAATAATTTGATATGTTTTGATATCCCAAGCAATGTTGTACAAATAAGCGAATGGACATTTGTTGGCAGTGAGAATTTTAAATCTATAAGATTTTGGTCAAAGGAAGTCCCAGAAGTACCTAATTGTTATTTTGAAGGTCTATCTGGATCTCTTATTATCCAAGTTCCAGAAGAATCTATAGAATTATATAAATCAACAGATTTTGGTATGTACTATACTATCACCAAAATTTATCCTTATCATTATGGAGAATATGTAGTGGAAGAATATGAAGGATACAGCTTGAGATTTACAGCGAATCCATTGGTAGAAGGAGCAGTAGTAAGATTGGAGACTTCGTCAACAGAGTCAACAGCGATAACAATTCCAGCCACAGTTGAAATAAATGGAGTTGAAATTAATGTAATAAGCATTGAAAATGAAGCTTTCAGAGAATGTTCTTCATTAACAAGTATAGAAATACCAAGTTCTGTTACAACAATAGGATTTAATGCATTCCAAAACTGTTCAAGTTTGGAAAAGGTTATATTTGAAGAGGATTCACAGCTTACAACAATAGTACAAGATGCTTTCTCTTATTGTTCTTCATTAACAAGCATTGAAATACCAAGTGGTGTTACAACAATAGGAGGAGGTGCTTTCTATGGTTGTTCAAATTTGGAAAAGGTTGTGTTTGAAGAAAATTCACAACTTACAACAATAGGAGAATTGGCTTTCGTAGGATGTTCATCATTAACAAGCATAGAAATACCAAATTCCGTTACAACAATAGGCGGTTTTGTATTCGAAGATTGTTCAAATTTGGTAAAAGTTGCTTTCGAGGAAAATTCTCAATTGCAATCAATAGAAAATAGCGCTTTTAGGATTTGTGGCAATTTAAGAAGCATAGAAATACCAAATTCTGTAAAAAGCATAGAAAAATGTGCTTTTGAAGCCTGCTATGCTTTAACAAATGTTAGCTTTGAGGAAAACTCTCAGTTGGTTTCAATAGGAAAGTCTGCTTTTAATGCTAATATGAATTTAAAAAGCATAGAAATACCAAGCAGTGTGAAAGAAATTCAAGACGAAGCATTTGGTCAATGTTGGGGTTTGGAAGAAGTTACATTTGAAGAGAATTCACAGCTTACATCTTTGGGAAAGTCTGTCTTTGCCGGTGCTCCAATAAAAGAGATAGAGCTTCCAAGTTGTCTTACTGCAATAGGTTCTTCAGCTTTCAAAGATTGTGCTCAATTGAAATCTGTCTTTATCCCTAAAAACGTAGAATATATCAGAATCCTAGCTTTCCAAAATTGTAGTCAGTTGGAGACTGTTATAATAGAAGAGGGTTCAAAACTTACTTCCATAAACGACCTCTCATTCAGCGGTTGTAATAATTTGCAAAAAATCGTCATCCCAAGTGGCGTTACTTACATCGGCTTTGAGTCGTTCTCAAACTGTAACAATATGACAATGGTAGAATGTTATGCTACAGACGTTCCTCAAACAGACAGCGATGCTTTCAACGGCTGTCCAGAGAGAATGAGAATACAAGTGCCTGCTGAGTCATTGGAAAAATACCAAGCAGAAACACCTTGGAACAACTATACTCTCGTAACAGAAATAGTACGACATGAGATAGTAACTTCCATCAACAAAGAATATATGGGTACTACAGAAGGTGACGGCACTTATTTCAATGGTGAAAGCGTTACAGTAAAAGCAACGGCAAGAGAATATGGTAGTTCATGGAGGGATGAAAATGGTCAATGGCATTCATTTTATGATAATAGTACTTTCGTCTACTGGACAGAGAACGGAGAATTCGTTTCAAGAGAACAAGAATATACATTTGTTGCAGAGGCTGACAGAAACCTTCAGGCTAACTTCATGAATAATAACCATTGGACAGCAGACCCTGGTATCTCTTCTCATAATATGACTGTATGGGCAGACGTACAATTGGAAGGTGTTTCAGCTAACAATATCAATATAGAAATCGGTGCTTTCTGTGATGGAGAACTTCGCGGCAACGCAAGAATCCAATATTTTGAAGCTGTAGACAAATTCATGTATCAGCTTGTTATCTATGGTACAAACAACGATAACATCAAATTTAAGCTCTACGACCATAACACTCAGAAAGAGATGGAATATCTCTCACACGATTACCTCACATTCGTAGAAGATGCAACACATGGTAGCGTTGAAACACCAAAGGTAATTAACTTTATCCCTATTTCAAGAATACCAATCGAAGTGGTATGTAATATACCAGAAGCATGTGACGTTGAAGGCGCAGGTGATTATTTCCAAGGAGAACAGGTCACAATTACAGCAAATGACGTTGAAGGTTTCTTGTTCAAGAACTGGACATTAGATGGCGAAGTCATCTCAACAGACAAATCATATACATTCCGCGTTGAGAGACAGTTGAGATTTGTAGCTAACTATGAATATGCTCATGTTAGACATCTTAACAAAGGCTGGAACTGGTATTCAACATATATGCAGCTCAGCGGAGCAGAAGGCCTTGAAACAGTTCAATCAGCATTGGGTAGTGCAGCAACTCAAATAAAGAGCCAGACAGCGTTCGACACATATGAATATGGTGAATGGATTGGTGCTTTGGATGAATATTATACAGAAAAAATGTATATGATAGACATCAATTCATATTACGGACAAGATATTACAATCAAAGGCACACCTGCAAATCCTTCAGACTATACAATTGAATTGAAACCTAATTGGAACTGGGTCGGCTATCCTGTAAGTTATAATATGTCAATAGAAGAAGCCTTGCAGAACATAACACCAATGCACGGAGATTACTTCAAGTCACAGACACACTTCTCTCAATATTATGAAGGCGCTGGCTGGTTAGGTGCATTGCAGACATTGGAAAAAGGTCAAGGTTATATGTATCAAAACATATCTGGAGAGACAAGAGAATTCGTTTATCCAAATCAATCGAATGCGAAATCAGAGTTGAAATCTAATGCTTCATTAGCAAATAATTATTGGAATGCTAATATGTCAGCATATCCAACCAACATGAGCGTTATCGCTATCGTTGAAAATAATGGAATGGAAATGAGCGATTATGAAATAGCAGCATTCAGCAATGGAGAATGTCGCGGTAGCGCACGCCCAATCTATATCGAACAGTTGGATGTATATATGACATTCCTTACTATCTGTGGAGAAGTTGGAGAGACACTCACATTCAAATATTACGATGTAGCATCAGCTGAAACTTATACATTGTCAAGCGTTATTACATACGCTGCTAATGCAACATTGGGAACAATAGATACTCCTTATATCATGAGTATGTCTACAACAGGTATAAATGAAAATACATACGACAAGGTCAATGTTTATCCAAATCCTGTCAATGTAAATTCAGAATTATACCTTGAGACTGAATGTGACAATGTTGAAATATATAACGCTTTAGGTGTAAGAATTGCCGAATATGAAAACGTAAGCAAGATAGACGGCATAGAAACATCAGGTGTTTATGTGATAAAAGTTACAGAACAAGGTAATGTTAAGTATAATAGAATAGTTGTAAAATAATTTTAACATAGAGACGTGTCAATGAGAATTGTTAGCTGTTGACACGTCTCTCTTATTTGATGATTTATGAAGAAATTTTTATTGTTATTATTGACAATCATTATCGGGAACTTATTGTATGCACAGAGCAGTGAGAATCATTGGAATCCAGATGTCAACGCTTATCCTACAAATATGAGTGTTATCGCCGTAGTGCAACTCTGTGGCGAGGAGCAGAGAGACGACATGATAGAACTTGGAGCTTTTTGTGTAAGTGACAATGAGTTGAACGGCGAACTTAGAGGAAGCAGAAGACTGACACACATAAAGACAGCAAACGGAAGTGTCAACAGATATATGGCCCACATCACGATTTATGGAGATGCAGGAGATGTCATCACATTCAAATTATATAATCATGAGTTGAAAAAGGAACTGGATTATGTCACAGAACAGACTATCACTTTTACTGTTGATGGCACTATAGGAACCAACGATTTACCTTATGTAATAAACTTCGATAAGTTTGTTTCCGATGATGAAAGTCTCGCACAATTGTCTCCATCAGACGATGTTATTGTCAAAGCTCATCTTAATGTTAAAAATGGAAGCGATGTCGTTGTAAGAACACTTAAGATTTACGAAAATAGCTCCCTCACAATTAAAGAAGGTGGCGTTTTGACAGTCACAGGAAATATTACTAATAATAATGCCGAGTCATTGATAATAGAAGAAGGAGGGCAGCTTGTCCATAACAATGCCGGTGTTGCCGCTACATTTAAAAATAATATCGTCATTCCTTCAAACGACTGGGGCGAGGAGGATAATACTGGCTGGCAGTTCGTATCATCACCTGTAGAAAACGTAAGCACTGAAGACTTTATTCCAGTCAGCGGTGACTACGATTTGTATATGTATGACGGAACATCAGAAACTCAGTGGAAAAACTTCAAGCAAATGGGAAGTATTACATACGACTTTAGTTCTAATCCTTTTGATAATGGATGGACTTCAATAGTAAATGGTGATGGTGATGGCTGGAAATTTCAAACTAAATCAAAATATATGTATTCAGCATCTGCTGACGAAGATGGAAATGATATTGATATTGAAAATTACTTAATCTCACCAATAATTAAAGTTAATAATACAATTTTAAGTTTTAAAGTGTCTTCTAGATTAGGGGATAATGAATACCCTGAAACATTTAAAGTTTTATTGTCTAAAGAATCTAATACTGAAGTAAGTGATTTTGCATATGTGTTAGGAGATTATAAAATAACAAACTCGAACTTTACAAGCATTACCATTGATTTAAGTGATTATGCAGGTAATGATGTTTATATCGCTTTTTATCATTATTTGGAAAACGTAGGTTCGGATAGACTAAGCATTGACGATGTTCAATTCATTAATGACAATGTTTTTGAAAAGGGTAGAGGTTATTTGGTCTCCTATGAGTCTGAATCAGTGTCAGAGTTCAAAGGCAATCTTAACTACCTTGCAGCAGGTGAGTCATATCAAATAGACTTCAATTATTATCCTGAGATTTTGGCTCAATTCAATCTGATAGGAAATCCTTTCGTGTTTGACATTGATTGGGAAACAGATGTGAATGTCAACAATGTGTATGATGGTTTTGCAACATTAGATGCTGAAGATGGTGGATATGTATATAAAGATAAAGGAATTATAAAGGCAGGAGAAGGCTTCATGGTTAGAACAACAGAAGGAAATGACAATAATATCATATTTTCCAGAAGTTCAACTAGAACATGCCGTAAAGAATATAATGGTATTGATATTATGGCATCAAACAATAAGGGTTCGGATAATGTCATAATACGTTTTGATGAAGAAGAGACTGCTGGCTTCCCTAAACTCAGAAACTTTAACGAAAATATCGCTAGCGTTTATGTTAAAGATAAGAATATAAATTACGGCATTTTGAATTTTAGTAAGGACGTCAATGAAATACCGCTATATTTCGAAGCTAAAGAAATGGGTACTTACACATTGACATTCGACATCAAAGGCAAAGTGGAAAATCTTTATCTTATTGACAGACTTACGGGTGATAAAGTGAATATCATTATGGAAAAAGAATATACATTCGTGGCAAAAGCTAATGATTCCGCTGAACGCTTCGTGCTATTGGCAAATGCTCAAAGCTTGAATTCTGAAACACAAAGCAATTTCGTATATGTAAACAATGGCGAATTGATAATTAACGCAAAAGGTTCAATTCAAATCATTGATATGATGGGAAGAGTCGTATTGTCAGAAGAAAATGCTATGGCGCATATAAATGTAAGCGGCTTGAAAAACTCTGCTTACATCGTACGTTGTGTAAATGATGATGAGGTTAAGATTCAAAAGATAATTTTATAAAATATGACGGATAATGGTTGCTGAGCTTGAAAAATAATGTTACTTGCCTTTTATCAATCTCAGTCAATCAAAATCAGTTATCATAGTATGTTTGTATAAATAACATAAAAATGAAAAGAGTAATAATTTTTACAATATTTGCTTTTGCGTTAAGCATGAATCTGCTCGCACAAAGTGACGGTTTCTTTGATTACTATGAAATAGATAATAAAAGAACAGAAACAATAGGATTTGACTGTGTTCCGACATTGCCATCGAAACATGGCATAGAAGAACATGTGGGAAGCAATGTTCCGCTTGGAGGCGGAGTATTATTGCTCGCTGCTTTTGCAGTCATAAGACATAAGTCAAGAAATAAAAGAGATTGAATCAAGAAAGTCTAGATCTTTCAAAGTTCAGAGTTTATCTTCATAACTTGCGGAATCAGCATTACGTTATTATCGTTATTAATAATGTAATCTGATTTCGCTTTTTTTGTCTCTTCATCCCATTGGAGACGCATCCTTGAGCGTACGTTTTCTTCGTCGCATCTGTCGCGCTGCATCGCTCTCTTGACTCTTACATCTTCTGGCGCAGAGACGAAGATAATCTTGTCGAATTGTCTGTCGAAGTTCTTCTCAAACAAAATAGCTGATTCAAACAAGACATATTTTGAAGTCTGTTTCTCGCACCATTCGTCAAACACTTGGTTTAACTTCGGATATAACAAATCCTCAATGAATTGCAGTGCTTCTTTGTTTTGAAAGAGATGATAGGAGAGTAGTTTTTTATTGAGGCTCCCGTCTTCGAAATATACCTCATCACCGAAACGTCCGACGATTTCTTTCTTTATGTCAGGAAGAAAATATAGTTTCTTGGTTTCCTCGTCAGAATGAAATGTGCTGATGCCTAAATGGTTGAATATCTTACAGACAAGACTTTTGCCGCTTCCGATATTGCCAGTTATTCCAATGCGTTTAGTTTTCATTTTTCTCAATGATGATATATTCAACTTCCTTAGGTTCGATGTTGATAATCCTTGTGTTGTTAGGATAATCTGTGAGATATATTGGAAGGAAATTGTTGTCGGCTTTGATGTCGGCTGTATCAATGTTAACCTTAAAAGAATTCTCTTTTATGATGTTGTAGTCGGTTAAGGATACAATATATTTTATCTTTACCTTATCAGGGAAAAGTCTTAATTTTTCTTTAGAATTATTGGTGATTGGCACGTTGGCGACGGCTTCTGTGTATTTCTCGACGAATATCTTCACGTTTACATCCTTATAATCTGCGTTGAGCATATTATCGAGCTTGAGAGGAAGGTCGGTGTCAATGTTTTGATTCACATTTCGTAATGTGAGTTTCTCTGTGTGTATATTGTCTATAGACGAAATCTTGTTCTTAGGTCCGAATATAGTGACTGAATCTGGTGTCAGCTGTATCTTGCCTAATCTGTTGTATTGTTTCTCGTAGGTGAGGTCTACGTTAGGAATGACTTTAACTCTTACTGAGTCGAGCTGTTCCATGTTGAGGATGATTCTGCTCTCATCGAATGAGACTTCGCTAGGTTCCAAGGTGAGGTAGTTGGCTATCTTTTCTTTGGCGTAGCTGCTGCTAAAAGAGTAGGTGCTTTCGCCGTCTTTGTGCAAAGGCACCTCCTCTAATGAGATGTCGACTTTACGTCTTGAGCTTGGCTTGAAATAGTAGTTTAACAATTCGAAGCCGCTAGTCGATAAAGTGACTTTAATTTTCTGCGTTCCATTTGTAAGAACAAGGTCGGCAGGAGTATCTTTAATGTTAATGGTAAGAGGTTCTGTAACAGTGTAATTACTTGACAACTTAA
>JBGVQR010000076.1:0-69222 GCA_045127605.1 Candidatus Limimorpha sp.
ATGGTTCATTGACCTCCGTTTCCCAGGACACGAAAACACTAAGATTGTGGATGGTGTACCTGATGGGTGGGAGAAGAAGAAAATTTTTGAATTAGGAAAAGTTATAACAGGTAAAACTCCATCTACAGCAAATAAAGCAAATTATGGTGGAGACATTCCATTTATAACAATACCAGATATGCATAGTGGAATTTATCCTATAAGTTCTCAAAGATTAAGTAAGCAAGGAGCAGAGTCTCAATTAGGGAAATATATACCAGAGAATTCTTTGATGGTATCATGTATTGGCACCGCAGGATTAGTTTGCATTAGTGAAACTCTATGCCAAACGAATCAACAGATTAATTCGTTGGTCTTAGATAATGATATCAAGTTATACTATATGTATTTTACTTTCTTATCTTTGAAAGAACATTTGAATAATATTGGAAGTAATGGAGCTACTATGACCAATGTAAATAAAAGCAAGTTTGAGAATATAGAAGTTGTAGTTCCAGTAGATTCATTATTAGACACGTTTAATCTTATAGTAAATAATACTTTTGCTAAGATAAAGAATCTTTCTTACCAAATCCGTCACATCACTGAAGCTCGTGACCGTTTGCTTCCTAAACTGATGAGTGGAGAAATAGAAGTATAAATCGCAAAAACAACCAATATGTACACACCGCCGTTTGAAATAAGTGCCGAAGCAATTAATATGGTTGCAGAAATATCCGCACAAGTGGAACGTTTCGTTATCCGCATGGAGAAAGAAGATGGGTTGCTCTTGCGGAAAGCTAATCGTATAAAAACTATACACTCTTCATTAGCAATTGAGGGCAATAATCTAAGCGAAGATGAAGTTCGAGATATCATTGATGGAAAAAACGTTGTCGCTCCTATCAAGCAGATACAAGAGGTGAAAAATGCTATCGCTACTTACGAACTTTATCCTACACTTGATGCCTTTAAAGAGAAAGATTTGCTAAAGGCTCATGGTGTAATGATGCAGGCACTGGTGGATAATCCGGGGCATTATAGACGTGAAGGCGTGGGCGTGTATGGTGAGAAAGGATTGGCGCATCTGGCACCTCCTGCAGATAGAATTCCAATACTAATGAGCGAACTGATGGAATGGCTAAAAAAATCAAAAGACCACTTGTTGATTCGTTCTTGTGTGTTTCATTATGAATTTGAATTCATACACCCTTTCATAGATGGTAACGGGCGTATGGGAAGATTGTGGCAATCACTTATTTTGGGCAAATTTAACCCTATATTTGAGTTTCTGCCTGTTGAAAACATGGTACACGCCAACCAACAAGCCTATTACAACGCTATAACCGAAAGTACAAACAGAGGACAATCGGGTCCATTCATAGATTTTATGCTTCGTGAAATTCTTAATTCGTTGAACATGCATAAAAAAGATTCCATTGCTAATAATGTCGGTAATAATGTCGGTAATAATGTCGGTAAAAACGAGAAGAAAATATTGGATATGATTAGCAATATTCCTACAATTACCACACCTCAGTTAGCAGATATGTTAGGAGTAACAAAGCGTCAGTGCGAGCGAATTATTTCATCAATGAAACAACAGGGTTTGCTTCGTCGTATTGGAACAAAGGGAGGTCATTGGGAGATTATAAAGTAAATGGCTATAATAAATATAAACGAAGAATAGAACTATCCCACAAGTACAGGACAAGTACAGGACAAGTAGCACTATTTAACAAACTTAAAACAAAGTAATTATGTCAAAAGACTACAGCGAAGATCAACTGATACAGAAAAGTGCAGCCGATTTGTTGGAAAACGAATTGGGTTGGACCAGTGTGATGGCATGGGATGCCGAAGTACTTGGAGAAGCAGGAACCTTGGGTAGAAAGAGCTATCATGAAGTGTTGCTTGTGCGTCATTTCTGCAAGGCACTGAAGGCGCTGAATCCTTGGATGACAGAGAAACAGTTGACCGAAGCGGTAGAGCGAATGACAGAACGTATGAGCAGCCAGTCACTGATGCAAATTAATGAACAGAAGTATCAGTATATCAAAGATGGCATCCCCGTAACCCGTACCAAACCTAATGGTGAAACAGAAGAAGTAAAAGCTAAAGTAATAGACTTTGCTTCACCGGAGAAGAACGAGTTTATGTGTGTGCGTGAGTTATGGGTATATGGTTCATTGTATCGTCGCCGTGCAGACATTGTTGGTTTTGTAAATGGAATTCCGTTGCTGTTTATGGAACTGAAGAACCATGATGTAGAAGTGGTAGATGCGTTCAACAAGAACTATCGGGATTATTTAGATACCATACCGCAATTGTTTTATCATAATGCGTTCATCATGTTCAGTAATGGGCTTGAAGCTCGTGTTGGCACCATTGATTCGAAATGGGAGTTCTTCCACGAATGGAAACGACTCAACGAATCGGAAGCAGGCTGCATCGAACTGCCTACCATGTTGCGTGGTATCTGCAAGAAAGAAAACTTCCTCGATCTATTGGAAAACTTTATCCTGTATGACCATTCGGATGGGCGTACGGTTAAGATTTTGTCACGTAATCATCAATACTTGGGCGTGAATCAAGCGGTGGAAATGTACCGCAACCGTGAATATGTAAATGGCAAATTAGGGGTATTCTGGCATACACAAGGAAGCGGTAAGAGTTACTCCATGCTTTTTCTGGCTCAGAAAATACGTCGTAAGTTTGCCGGTTCACCTACCATAGTAGTATTGACCGACCGAGAAGAACTGAACAAGCAAATCAGCGATACGTTTGAGAACTGCGGAATGTTAGGGAAAGTAAAGGCTTCGAAGTTCATTGCTCAAAGTGGAGATGACCTGATTACCAAACTGAAAGGAAATCCTTCGTTTATCTTCTCTCTGATACAGAAATTCAACAAACCAGATGCAGAACCAATCTATCCCGACCACGACATTGTGGTCATTAGTGACGAGGCACATCGTACTCAAAATGGTATCTTTGCTGATAACTTGATGCACCTGTTGCCTACAGCAAATCGTATAGGTTTTACTGGAACCCCATTGCTTTCTAACGACAATATTACAGCCCGAACCTTTGGTGGGTATGTCAGTATCTACGACTTCAAGCGTGCCGTAGAGGACAAGGCTACCGTACCTTTATATTACGAAAACAGAGGTGAACGCTTGCAAGACTTACAGAATCCAGAAATCAACGAAGAGATAGCTGCAGCTTTGGAACAAGCGGGGGATATGGATGCTTCGCAGTTGGCTAAATTAGAAAGGGAATTCGCCAAAGAAGTGCATTTGCTGACAGCCTCAAAACGTTTGCGTATTGTGGCGAAAGATTTCGTACGTCATTATAGCGACTTATGGACTTCGGGCAAGGCTATGATGGTAAGCTACAACAAAGTGACTTGCGTGAGGATGTACGAGTATGTACAGGAATATTGGCAGAAGGAAATAGCTTCGTTGGAGAAACAGATTGCAAAATCGACTTCTCAACAAGAGGTACAGGAATTAAACCGCAAGCTCAAGTGGATGCAGGAAACGGAAATGGCAGTGGTGATTTCGCAAGAACAGAATGAAATACAGACTTTCCAGAAATGGGGATTAGATATTGCTCCACATCGAGCCAAAATGGAAAAGAGAGAACTTGACAAGGAGTTCAAGGATAAAGATAATAAACTGAGAGTAGTATTTGTGTGTGCCATGTGGCTCACTGGTTTCGATGTAAAGACACTTTCGTGCTTGTATATTGACAAGCCCATGAAAGCCCATACATTGATGCAGACTATTGCTCGAGCCAACCGCGTGGCAGAAGGCAAGACCAATGGATTAATCATTGACTATATTGGTATCGTAAAAGCACTTCGTCAGGCGTTAGCTGATTATACGGCCAATCCAGAAGGAGAAGATGGAAATGATCCAACAATAGATAAAAAAGAACTTATCAAACATGTACACGAGGCGATAGCAGCTGCTACTTCGTTTTTGAAAGAACATGATTTTGAATTACAGAATCTGATAGAGGCAGATAATTTCTTCAAATTGTTCTTGTTGAAAGAAGCTGCCAATGCCATGTGTGAAACGGCAGAGATTAGAAAGACTTATTGCACCTACGCCACTACCTTGCTGAGACTGTGGAAATATTTAGACCGTGAAGACATTACGGCAGAAATGAAGCAGCATAAAGATGCAATAGAAGCTATCTACAAGGAGTTACAGAAGAAGCGTAAACACGCAGACATTACCGATTTGAGCGTGGCCATCAATGAGATTGTAAACGAACATTTACAAATAAGCACTACTGAAGTAGCTGAACCTGATATGAACCGCCAATTCGATATCAGTGGTATCAATTTCGATTTACTTAGGCGCGAGTTTGCCAAGAGTAAAGAAAAAAACCTAATTATGAAAGATATTCAGGAGTTGTTGCAAGAACGTATTGCACAAATGTTAGCACAGAATCCTGCACGTATCAATTTCTACGAAAAGTATCAAGAGATTATCCGAGAATATAACCAAGAACAGAATCGGGTAAACATTGAGCAAACCTTTGAAGAACTGATGCAGCTTTCGCAACAACTTACAGAAGAAGAAAAACGCTACGTCCGTGAAGGGTTTGAAAACGACGAACAGCTTTCCATGTATGATTTGCTGATGAAGGAAAATCTTTCAAAAGATGATATTAAAAAAATAAAGAAAGTAGCTATTGATCTATTGGCAAAAATCAAAGAATTATTAGAAACAATGGATCATCCATTTGATAAGCAAGAAACAAAAGCGACTATCATTATTGCTATTCGTGACACTTTATGGAGAGAATTACCTGAAAGCTATTCAGACGAGAGCATCAATTATTATAAAGACGTGGTTTATAATTATGTCAGCCAGCAATATGGAGGCATTGCTTAATGTGATAAAACCTCATCTTCAACAAAAAAATCGCGCAACCATCTTCGATTACGCGATTTTTTGATTTGAATTTTATGATTGTTGTTTGACCTTTTCTTTTGAAGTCAACAGACTACGGACAACTGTCAACAGTCTGTGTCAGTGTCTGAGTTCAGTGTTCTCACTTTACTTCTTCAAAATCAACGTCAGTAACGTCGTCATTGCCGTTGTTAGGATTTTGTCCAGCGTTAGGGTCTTGTGGACCGCCTTGTGCTCCGGCGTTCTTGTACATCTCTTCTGATGCTTTTTGCCAGATAGCGTTCATCTCTGCCATTGCTGCGTCGATGCCAGCGATGTCTTGTGCTTGATGTGCTGTCTTCAACTTGCCAAGTGCGCCTTCGATTTCTGCTTTCTTGTCAGCTGGCAATTTGTCGCCGTATTCCTTCATTTGTTTTTCTGTTTGGAAAATCATTGAGTCGGCAGCGTTCAATTTGTCAACGCGTTCACGTTCTTTCTTGTCAGCGTCAGCGTTAGCTTCTGCTTCTGCCTTCATTCTCTTGATTTCTTCTTCGCTCAAACCTGATGAAGCTTCAATTCTGATGCTTTGTGACTTGCCTGTAGCTTTGTCTTTAGCTGAAACGTTCAAGATACCGTTTGAGTCGATGTCGAATGTAACTTCGATTTGTGGAACGCCACGTGGTGCTGGAGGGATGTTATCCAAGTGGAACTTGCCAATAGTCTTGTTTTGATTTGCCATTGGACGTTCGCCTTGCAATACGTGGATTTCAACGCCTGGTTGGTTATCGACAGCTGTTGAGAATGTCTCTGACTTACGTGTAGGGATTGTTGTGTTAGCTTCGATGAGTTTTGTCATAACGCCACCGAGTGTTTCAATACCTAATGACAATGGAGTAACGTCGAGTAAAAGAACGTCTTTAACTTCACCTGTCAAAACACCACCTTGGATTGATGCGCCGATAGCAACAACTTCGTCAGGGTTAACGCCTTTTGAAGGTTCTTTCTTGAAGAATTCCTTAACGATGTTTTGGATAGCTGGGATACGTGTTGAACCACCAACCAAAATAACATCGTCGATGTCGTTTACTGTCATGTTAGCGTCAGCTAAAGCTTTGCGGCATGGTTCGATAGTAGCGCGGATGAGGTCGTCGCATAATTGTTCGAACTTAGCACGTGTGAGCTTGCGAACCAAGTGTTTAGGTCCTGTTGCTGTTGCTGTGATATATGGTAAGTTGATTTCTGTTTCTGTTGATGATGACAATTCAATCTTAGCTTTTTCTGCAGCTTCTTTAAGACGTTGTAATGACATTGGGTCTTTTCTGAGGTCCATGTTTTCGTCATGCATGAATTCTTCTGCGAGCCAGTTGATGATTTTGCCGTCGAAGTCGTCGCCACCGAGGTGAGTGTCGCCATTTGTTGATTTAACTTCGAAAACGCCGTCGCCGAGTTCGAGGATTGAGATATCGAATGTACCGCCACCGAGGTCGAATACTGCTACCTTAACGTCGTTTTTCTTCTTGTCGAGACCGTATGCCAAAGCTGCTGCTGTTGGTTCGTTGATGATACGGCGTACTGTGAGACCTGCGATTTCGCCTGCTTCTTTAGTAGCTTGACGTTGAGCGTCGTTGAAATATGCTGGAACTGTGATGACAGCTTCTGTAACTGTTTGGCCTAAATAGTCTTCAGCAGTTTTCTTCATCTTTTGAAGTACCATTGCTGAGATTTCTTGTGGAGTATATAATTTACCGTCAATGTCAATACGTGGAGTATTGTTTGGTCCTTTTACGACTTGGTATGGTACGCGGCCGATTTCATTGACCATTTTGTCGTATGATTCACCCATGAAACGTTTGATAGAATAGATAGTCTTTAATGGGTTTGTGATAGCTTGACGTTTTGCTGGTTCGCCGACTTTACGTTCGCCGTTGTCTGTAAATGCTACCACTGATGGAGTTGTGCGGTGACCTTCGCTGTTAGGGATAACTACTGGTTCGTTACCTTCCATAACTGCAACACATGAGTTTGTTGTACCTAAGTCAATACCAATAATTTTTGACATAATTTGTTTCTCCTATTTTTATTTAATGTTTTATTTGTTTCTTTTTTTATCGTGTCATAATCTGACAGCGACTCGATTTTGTCAATCATTATGCCAATGAATTTTAACATGTCAAAAAATAAAATTTCATGTCATAATTATTTTTGTCATAAAATAAAAAAAGTCACTAAATCAGCGACTTTCACATTTATTTATATTTTTAAAAAACTGACATCGAGAAAAATACTGGTGACAAAACGACAGAAAAGGCTTTTGGCTATTGGTTGCTGAACTTATTAAAGTCTATAAGTCTTAGTTCAGAGTTCAGTGTCTGTGTCATTGTCAGAGTTCAGAGTTCAGAGTCAATAAACTTTCTCAAATCCCCATTCTGGATGTTCTCGAATCAAAGTGTTTACACTATGGTCATTTACTTCGAATTTTTTACGACATACAGCACGTGAGGAAAATATTCCGACACCGTTTTCTATGTTAGTATATTCTGGAGTATCCATGATTGCACTTCCTGAGTTTTGTATCAATATATAATTGTACAGCTCATCGCCTGTAGATGTTATCACAATTTCAAAGCAATCAACGAAACGGCGTGTATATGTTGATGTGTTATTTGCAATATTGGCATCGGCAGCAAGTCGTGAATAAAATGCTGTAGGAGTATAATTAGCAAACATATTCATTGTGCTGCTATTATACATCGACTCTCCTGTTCCAGAGCCAAAAGTCCATTTCATTGTATGATATGTTGTATCAGACTGTCCTGGATTTAATTGTTTGTAATGGAAATAACCTATCACTTCGTAATATGCAGCCAGCTGGTTAAATGTATTGGAACGCCATTCTATTCTATTTGTGACAGGCGACTCAAAGCTTATGTTATACATAGGTTTTCTTATAGTCATGCCACAAATGGTCTTAACCTTAGACTTCACGACTTCACCATCGTTACGTGTTATCACCAACTGATACTCCTGATTTTCCATCAACTTCTCTGTGGTATAATATAAAACCTGATTAACTCCGCTATAGAACAATCCATCTGGATCGTAAGGCTTAAACACTGATGTCGTGTCTAACATCACTGTTTTAACAATACTAGGACTTGAGGCAAATTTTCCGATAAGTTTCACGTCGAGTTTATAATCATAATTACTTGCAGAATAATCTGGTGCCAAATCGACAGCATTGCCAGTAAATGATTTTGTAATCTTTACGTAGTTAGTGTCTGCATCTACATCAAGGTAACCATAAACAGCAGTGACTTCTTCTCCATCAGTAAAAATATTGACACTATTATCACATGAATTCAGGATAATTATTGATAGTATTATAGAAATAAATAAGAGTAGTCTTTTCATTGTAAAAATAAGTTTTAAATATAGGCAAAGATACTATTTTTTTATATACTTTTGTTGCATCAAAACAAAAGAAATGTATTTATCACATAACGTATCTTTAGTAACGACTCACGTACTTCAAAACATGAAGAACAATGGTGAGAAAATTGCCATGTTGACAGCCTACGACTACTCAATGGCAAAGATTTTAGACGAATCAAATATTGACATCATATTAGTTGGCGACAGTGCTTCCAACGTGATGGCTGGTTACAAGACCACTTTGCCTATCACTTTGAACGAGATGATTTATCACGCTTCATCAGTATGTCGCGCCGTGAAACGTTCTTTCGTTGTTGTCGACTTGCCTTTCGGAACATACCAAGGCAACTCCAAAGAAGCTTTGAATTCTGCCATCCGCATCATGAAAGAATCAGGAGCTAATGCTGTCAAGATGGAAGGTGGCCGCGAAATCCTCGAATCAGTTGAACGTATCATAAGCGCTGGCATCCCTGTGATGGGACACCTCGGACTCATGCCACAAAGCATCAACAAATTCGGCACATATATCGTTCGTGCCAAAGAAGACGAAGAAGCACAACGTCTTCGTGAAGACGCTCTCTTGTTACAAGAGAAAGGCTGCTTCAGCATCGTTTTGGAAAAGATTCCTGCATCTCTCGCAACAGAAGTCACACAATCGTTGAGAATACCTACAATCGGCATAGGCGCCGGCTCTGGAACCGACGGACAAGTTCTCGTTTTACACGACATGCTCGGCATCAGCAACGACTTCTCACCTCGTTTCTTGAGAAGATATAACAACCTCTACGATGGAATAAAGAACTCCGTTCAGGCTTATATCAACGATGTGAAAGACGTCAACTTCCCTAACGAAAACGAGCAATATTAATATGAGAAAACCAATAGAAGAACGTATATTGTTTGAAGACAATCATCTCATTGTTGTCAACAAATTGCCTTCCGAGATAGTTCAAGGCGACAAGACTGGCGATGTTTGTCTTCTCGATGACGTGAAATCTTATATCAAAGAAGCTTATAACAAACCTGGCAACGTATTCGCTGGCTTGGTGCATCGCATCGACAGACCTGTCAGCGGCGCTGTCATCTTTGCCAAGACAAGCAAGGCCTTGAGCCGCATGACGATAAAAGTCAAGGAACGTGAGTTCAGCAAGACATACCTCGCCATCGTGAAAAACAAGCCACCACACGAAGCCGGCGAGTTATCAGATTATATGATAAAAAACGAGACACAAAACAAGTCATATATCGTAAGTTCTAACACCAAAGGAGCTAAGTTGGCGCAGCTGAGATATCGTGTCATAGGCAGTTCCGACTCTTATTATCTCCTTGAAGTAGAACTCATCACCGGTCGCCACCATCAAATCAGAGCGCAGCTGTCACACATGGGCTGCCCTATCAAAGGCGACCTCAAATACGGTTTCCCTCGTTCAAACCCTGACGCTTCTATCAGCCTCCACGCTTATAAAGTAAAGTTTGAACACCCAACATTGAAAACTCCAATCGAGATAAAAGCACCGAAACCAAGCGGCATGCCTTGGGACGCTTTTGAAATTGAAAGTTGAAAGTTGAAAATTGAAAATTAAAAGTTAGGGACTTGAGGACTTTGAGGAACTTGAGTCCCTTTGCTTTCTTAAATTCCTTAAAATCCTAAACAAAAATCCATAATCTGTTGACAAAAATTCGTATCTTTGTAAGCTAAATATTTACATATGTACGCTTTATTCAAAAAAGAGATAAGTAACTTCTTAAATTCTCTCATAGGAATAATGGTGATTGTCATTTTCTTGTTAATCACGGGTTTGTTCTTATGGGTCTTTCAAAGTGATTTCAATATCATGACTTTCGGCTATGCCAACTTGGACAGCCTTTTCATCCTTGCTCCATGGGTGTTTTTATTTTTGGTTCCTGCTGTGACGATGCGTAGCTTCGCAGAAGAGAAGCGAACTGGAACAATGGAGATGTTATTCACCAAGCCTTTATCCGACTGGCAGATTGTCCTCGGCAAATATTTCGCAGGCGTCGCCTTGGTGATTCTAGCCCTTATCCCAACTTTCATTTATTTCTTCTCTGTATATCGTCTGAGTCAGCCTGTCGGCAATGTTGACATCGGCGGAATCTGGGGTTCTTACATCGGACTTTTCTTCCTGAGTGCGACATTCGTATCGGTAGGATTGTTCTGTAGTTCTATAACCAACAACCAAATACTCGCATTCTTGTTATCCGTGTTCTTATGCGGATTCTTGTACATCGGCTTCGATATGATCTACTCTATGGCATTATTCGGAAAAGTAGATTTATTCATACAACATCTCGGAATGTCGTCACATTACAGCTCATTGAGCCGTGGCGTTGTCGACACCCGCGACATTCTTTATTTCATCAGCGTGATTGTTTTATTCTTGTCATCGACAAAATTAGTCTTGTCGAGTCGTAAATGGTAAAAGGAGGATAGATGAAAAACGAACGTAAAAATCTTAAAAAGAATCAGCTTATATCATTTGGCATCACTCTGATTGTCATCATCGCTGTCAACATCATCGCTTCTTTTGTCTACACACGTTTTGACCTGACAAGCGAGAAACGCTACACTCTTTCAGACACTTCTAAAGAGATTTTAAAGAACCTCGACGATTATGTCTATTTCAGAGTTTATCTCGAAGGCGACTTCCCTGCAGGTTTCAAGAAATTAAGAAAAGAGACAAAAGAAATGCTCGACGAATTTAGAGCTTACAGCAAATTCGTCGACTATGAATTCATAAATCCTTCAGAAAGCAACGACGCCGCTGAAAGAAACGAGACTTACAAATTATTATATCAAAGCGGCCTTAATCCTACAGAGGTTGCTGTACAAACAAAGTCAGGCACACAACAGCTTATCATCTGGCCTTGTGCTTTGGTAAGCTATCAAGAGAAAGAGAAACCTTTAGATTTGCTCGACACTCATATCGGCGAATCATCAAACCAAGTCTTGAACAACTCAGCTCAGAATCTTGAATATAAACTCATCAGTTCCATCAAAGAGCTCACTCAGGAAAAGAGACCTAGCATCGCTTTCATTGAAGGTCATGGCGAGTTAAACGAAAACGAAGTTTACGACATCACTAGAAGCCTTCAAAAGAAATACAACGTAAAACGCATAAGCCTCGACGAACAGATAACTGCATTGAACAGCAGAACGGTTGCTCGTGACAGCAGTATCATAATTTCTTCCAACTACGACGCTATCGTCATTGCAAAGCCAACGAAGCCTTTCTCAGAAAAAGACAAGTTCATCATCGACCAATATGTCATGCATGGTGGTAAGATATTATGGCTCATTGACCCTGTCTTAGCCACTATGGACAGCCTTCAAATGTCAGAGTCAACAATAGGCAACACATTAAATGTCAAATTGGATGACATGTTCTTCAAATACGGAGTTCGACTCAACAGCAACCTCCTCCTCGACCTCAACAGTGCGAAGATAGCATTGAGAACAGGTCAGATGGGAGGACAGGCTCAGATAGAATATTTCAACTGGTACTACTTCCCTTTGCTTAACGCAGGTTCCAACAACAGCATAGTGAAGAACATCAACCCTGTGAAAGCTGACTTCATCAGTTCTATTGACCCAGTGATGTCAGACTCTGATGTTCAAAAGATACCATTGTTGAAGACATCCAACTACACAAATATCTCCAACGCCCCAGTTTACATCACATTAGGAATGTTACGTCAGAAACCTGACCAACGTATGTTTTCTCAAAAAAGCCAAAACGTAGCATATCTGTTAAAAGGCGAGTTCGAATCGCTTTATGCAAACAGAATGACATCTGGCATCATGGATTCAAAAGAGATAGGTTTCAAAGCAAGTAGCGAACCAACAGCAATGATTGTCGTTGCCGATGGTGATATCATACGCAACCAATTCCATATCCCTAAAGGTTATCCACTACCTCTAGGCTTTGACCAATACACACAGGTAACATACGGCAACAAAGAATTTATCGAGAATGCCATCAGCTATCTCGTCGACGGAGAAGGACTCATAGAGATAAGATCACGCGAGTTGAAGATACGACTCCTTGATATTAATAAAGTCAACAACGACGCACTCTTGTGGCAGATTGTAAATGTTGTATTACCAAGTGCTGTAATGGTAATATTTGGGTTCATACTCGCATTTATCAGAAAAAGAAAATTTGCAAAATAAAATTATATGAAAAAAAATCGTTTAGCTATAATCTTAACATCTTTGTTGATAGTCATCGCCGCTGTCCTCTTATGGAACAATCGTTATTTGACAACATTACGTGGTGATGCCTACGACTTCACAGTTCGCGACACTGCTTCAGTAACACGTCTTTTCTTCGCTGATAAAAGCGGTAATCAAGTTCTTCTGAGCAGAACAGAAGAAGGTTGGAAAGTCAATGAGAAATATGACGCTCAGCCAACAATGGTCAACAATATGCTCTACACTCTCGACAAGATGAGAATAAAAATGCCAGTGTCGTTAGCTTCTCACAACAACGTCATCACTCGTATGGCTGGTACAAATACTAAAGTGGAAATATACCAGATTGTTCCTCGTATCAACTTATTTAACAAGGTAAAACTTTTCCCTCACGAAAAACTGACAAAGGTATTTTATATAGGTGATGTAACACAAGACAACAGCGGAACTTACGTCCTTAAAGAAGGTTCTGACAAAGCATATATCGTCCACCTTCACGGATTCAGAGGCTTCATCAGCTCACGATTCAGCGCAAACCAAGAAGACTGGCGCGACCATAAAATCATCTCCGAGGACATAAACAACATTGCTTCGATGAAGCTAGAATTCAACAACGACGCTGAAAATAGCTTCGTGATAAACACAACTGGAAATTATAAGTACGAGATGAAACATCTTCATGATGGCTCCAATGTCGACATTGACACTATACGCGTACTCAACCTCTTGACATCATTCAACGACGTACGTTTCGAGGCATTTCTCACCGACATAACAAAAGAACGCCGCGACTCTATCATCAGCTCTCCATATCAAGAAAGACTCACTCTAACAACAAAAGACGGCAAACAAGAAGTCATAAGAACATACACCATGAGAATCAATGCTTCAGCATTCGGCTTCACTGAAGATGACTGGGACGATGACCCAGACCACAAATACGCTTATATAGAAAACAGTGACGAGCTTGTCATGATACAAGACTTTGCTTTTGGCAAGATTCTCAAACCTGCTGAATATTACCAAAAAGGCTACAAAGAACCTAGACGCACCGTCTATATAGAAGAGATTGAAGAAATACCAAGCGGAAGTCTTCCGTTTTAAGTCTCTAAGTCACCGAGACACCATGTCGCCAAGGTGTTTTGAGGATTAATAAAAAATGCGTTAACAATCATTAACGCATTTTTTATTGCCATTCCCAAAACCTCGGAGTCTCGGCGACTTGGTGTCTTGGTGACTTGGTGACTTATTAAATACTTCTATTAAGGTACTCCGAATAATCTTCTGGAGCGCTTTTATATTCTTTTCCGAATAATGCCGAATTAATCAGGAAGTCGGCAGAAGCGTGGTTACAAGCTGTTGGCACGTCGTAAAGAACGCTCAATCGCAACAAAGCTTTGACGTCGACGTCGTGAGGCTGGCTTGTCATTGGGTCCCAGAAGAAGATGAGATAATCGATTTTTCCTTCAGAGATAAGAGCACCCAGTTGCTGGTCACCGCCTAACGGACCCGACTTCAATCTATTGATATCAGGCAATACCGAAGATAAGATTTTACCTGTCGTTCCGGTAGCATAAAACTCGTTACCAATAAGTTTTTCTGCATGTTCAGTGACCCATTTCAAGAGGTCGTCTTTCTTTGCGTCGTGCGCAACAAGAGCTATTGTTTTCATAATTTTAATTATTCATATTCATAATACTCTATGACATCGCCGTAACTTTTTGTCACAGGGAATTCGCCATCGTAAGTGTAGTTGATATATTTTGTATCAGTGTATGAAAATCCCATATATGAACTGACACTAGTTATTTCTACTACATTGTTTTTATTAGCAAAAGTGCAAAGCTCGTCAACACCCATACCGAAGAAATTACCAAAAGGATTCTGATAATTGTCATAGCTGAAATAATGTTTTTCAGAATAGTTTCCATATTCCACTTCTATCTCCGAGATATTTTTTCCAAGCCATTCAATATCCATCTCTAGATTTTTCTCGCCACGTTCCATAGGTTTATTATTCAAGGCTTTTTCAATTGGAGTGAGTATCGTTTCAGGAAGAACATATTTCATTGAAGATGATGATGCTTTTACATCAGTCATATCTATATCGCCTACTACTGTAATTTCAGACAATTTGTTGTCATCATATTCAAACTTATAAACAACAGGTTTGTCAGCGCCTTCTACATACCAATTAACTTGATATAATCTGTCTTTTGTTCCATATAGATATTCTGTATACGAATCTCCATTTTCAGTTTTTACTGTCTGTACCTGACCTTTATCGTTATAAGTGAATACTTCAGTGTAATAATTTAATTGGACATTGTCTGCCGAGATGTAATGATTGATTGATTTCAATTGATTTCCCTCCCAGTTCCATTCTTCTGAGAGATGTTTTCCTAGACCTTGGTCAACATAAATCTTGCTTATTTTTTCTTTAGGGTTGTAGGGTTTGGTTTTTTGGCATGAGGTGAATGTTACTGCAAATAAGGCGATTGCAAGTAATAATGTTGTTTTTTTCATAATTGTAATCTCAGTTATTTCCCATCGAGCCATCGGTGTTATAATGTTGGTTAATAAGATGTAAATTTAACGTAGTAAAGATACGAAATATTGTAGTAAAGATACGAAATATTTTTGAACTTTGAGCTTTGAGCTAAGAACTTTTCGGTCGCTGAGCTTGTCGAAGCGTTGATTTGTTGTGCCTTCGACAGGCTCAGGTACCGTTGAGCTTTGAACATTTTTAATAACAAAACCCTCCGTAAATCAGAAAGTTAATTCTATTAACGGAGGGTTTAATACAATAGACTTTACATATCCACATTCTGAGGCCCTGAGATTGCCCATTATACAGGATAAGTAAGCTCACAATATGTTTGAGACGCAGCAATTACATATTGTTATTTTTAATGTGTAATTGATACGTCTCTACAATTATGAATTATGAATTATGCATTATGAATTCTTCACCGCTTCACCGATAGCTTTTCCTAAATTGTAAAGTCTTTCGACATCTTCATCGCGATATGGTGCGCCTTTAACTTCAACAGATTCCATTGGACGCTGCCATTCGTTTTTGTCAGCAATACCGTTGATATATTTCACACCGCCGCCGCCCCAGCTCATGCCGCCGAATACGCCGTAAACTTTATCTTTAGGTTTGAATTCTGTGAGTTCGTGCAACAACAATGTCATGTCTGGGAACACAGTGCCGTAGTGAGCGCAAGCGCCGATGATGCAGCCTTTATATTTCCAGATGTCGCTGATGATATGTGACACCTCTGTCTTAGAAACGTCATAAATCTTGATATTTTTAACGCCAGCTTCTGCCACGCCACGTGCGATGATGTCAGCCATAAGTCCTGTGTTGCCGTACATTGTACCGTAAGCGATAACGACACCTTCTTCGTTGCCACCAGTGCTCCATTTAACGTATCTGTCGAAAACCCATTGCAAGTTGCTGCGCCATACCAAGCCGTGTGATGGAGCAATCATCTTGATTTCCACTGGAGCGAGTTTTTCAACAGCTTTCACCACTTGGTTAGCCACCTTACCCACGATGTTAGCGTAGTAACGACGCATATCGTCTTCATAGAAGTCGAGGTTAGCCTCGTCGTCGAAGATGCAACCGTTGAGTGCGCCGAAGCCACCGAAAGCGTCATTCGAGAATAAAATTTTGTTTGTTTGTTCGTATGTCACCATTGACTCTGGCCAGTGAACCATAGGAACCATGAAGAACTGAAGGGTGTGTTTTCCAAGACATAATGTCTCGCCTTCAGCCACTATTTTTTTATTATTGATAGGTCCGTAATAAGCTTCTAAAGGTCCGAATGTTTTAGAGTTGCCTATCACTTGAACTTCTGGATATTCTTGTACGATAGCACGTACTGCGCCGCTATGATCTGGTTCGTCGTGGTTGATGACGAGATAATCTATCTTACGGTCGCCTAGCACGCTTTTTATTTTGAAGAGGAATTCAGCCATGAAGCTTACTTCCACTGGGTCGATGAGAGCTACTTTTTCATCGACGATGAGGTATGAGTTATACGAAACTCCGTTAGGAAGTTCCATATGATTTTCAAATAAATCAGTCTTTCTGTCATTAACGCCGACATAGAATATATCGTCGGTCAAGTTTATTTTTAGCATAATATTAGTATTGGTTTTTATTTCAATAAAATACGCATGAGACAAACCCATGCGTATTTTTTTATTCATTATTCTTCTGAGAAGTTGTCGGTTCCAACGCCACAAAGAGGGCAAGTCCAATCTGCTGGAAGTTGATCGAATGGAGTACCTGGTTGAACACCGTTATCTGGATCACCTACTGCTGGGTCATAAACATAACCGCAAACATCACAAACATATTTTTTCATCTTTTTTAAATTTTTTAAGTTAAACAATAATATTAATGTATGTCATAGTTTCTTCTTAAATACTGAAGACGTTCCACGACTTTTATATCTTCTTTTTTATTCACTATACCTCTGAAGCTTTCAACATTTTCGAAATTATGTCTTTCCATCCAAGCCTCCACGTCGGCATTCATTTGTTTTATATAATCGATGCCGTTACGATATAGCGTGCTACAGACCTGAACCGTCTTAGCTCCAGCGAGAATCTGTTTCACCACGTCTTCGCCTGTATAAACACCTCTCGATGCCGAAAGTTCACAAGGTATTTCTTGTGATGACAAGAGAGAAATCCAACGAAGGGTGTTATGATTTTCTTCTGGTGCAGATATTGAGTTACCTGGAACCACCTTCATTTTCTCGATATTGATATCAGGATTATAGAAACGGTTGAAAAGCACCAATCCTTTAGCACCAGCCTTTGACAAGCCGAAAGCCACTCGGCTGATATTAGTGAAATGATCTCCAAGTTTAACGGAAACTGGAATATTAATATTTTTCTCAACTTCCTTAAGAATATCAATATATTCCTTTTCTATTTCTCTTGGGTCTATATCTCTGTCGAACGCCGCTATGGCGACATTCAATTCCAAAGCATCAGCACCAGCATCTTGAAGCTCTCTCGCAATGCTAATCCATTCGCCTTTATCGGAACAATTAATACTTGCTATGATTGGAATATCGACAACCTTCTTCGACTCACGGATAAGTCTTTCATAAATCTCGATTTCGGTACCACGCATATACGTGTTAAGATACTCCTGAGCCTCTGGATATGAATCGTAAATATCAACATCAGTGTAGCCCTCTTCCCTTCTGATCTCCGACAAAATCTGCTCTTCAAAAATAGATTTCAAGACCACCGCGCCAGCACCTGCTTCAGCACAATGCTTAATACTTTCAACACTGCCTGTCAATGTAGAACTACTTACGATGATAGGAGATTTTATTTTTAGTCCGAGGTATGTTGTTGATAGTTTCATTAGTTTTATTTTTTTGCCTCACAAAGATACAAATTCTTTTTGAAAAATGAAAGTTTTTTTCAAATAAAAAAATGTACTTTTGCGCACTATTTTTCAAATTATGAATAACAAGATTAAAGGCTATTTGTTCGCAGCTATTTCTGCTGTCACCTACGGAATGAATCCATTATTCGCACTGCCTCTTTACGATGCTGGCATGGATCTGTTTTCTGTACTATTCTTCCGCTACCTGATTGCAATACCGATATTGGCTGTCATGCTCAAAATACGTCGCCGTGATTTCTCCATCGAGAAGAAAGACATCATGCCATTAATTATATTAGGTATCTTATTCGCTTTATCTTCAATAACATTATTCTCAAGCTATCATCACATGGATGCGGGCATCGCCTCTACGATATTATTCGTTTATCCAATCATAGTGGCACTCATAATGTTCATTTTCTTTAAAGAGAAAATATCATCAAAAACGATAGCATGCATAGCCGTGGCGTTAGTCGGCATCGCCTTGTTATGCAAGAGCGGAGAAGGAGCTGTCGTCAGCACGAAAGGCATCCTCTTCGTATTAGGCTCTGCACTTTCTTATTCCATCTATATCGTTATGGTCAATAAATCAAGGATAAAAAAAATGGCGACTATAAAAGTCACCTTATACGTTTTAGCCGTAGGATGGATTATCTTCGCCCTAAGAGCATTGGCAAGCGGAGTGCTCACAACGCCACCAGCCGAGAAATGGTGGCTCTGGGCAAACATCATCGCATTATCAGTCTTCCCTACTGTCATCTCACTGATATGCACAACAGAAGCGATACAATATATCGGATCAACTCCAACAGCAATATTAGGTGTACTGGAACCTGTCACAGCAGTATTCTTCGGAATTGTTGTCTTTAACGAAGTCATGACGACACGAATAGCAATAGGATTGATACTCGTGATAACATCAGTCACATTCGTCGTTGCAGGTGGCAATATCGGAAAGATTTTATTGAGATTAAGAAAGATGTTTCCTGCAAAGAGACGCTGAGTTTATGAGTTGCTGAGTTTCTGAGTTACTGAGTTGCTAAGCCTTCTCAGCAACTTAGCAACTCAGCAACTTAGCGACTTAACGAGTTAACGACTTATAGTCTTAAAATACGTCTCCAAAAGATTATGAGCTGCGGTGTATGCCGTAGTTCTTTTTTCTTTGACATCAGATTCCATTAAAGCAATCATATCTTTTATCAAAGAATTCTCATAGAATGTATCTTTAAGCGTCTGCTCTATGCTGTCGTACATAGTCTGTACATCCTGCTTAGCTCTTTTCTTTGCAAGATATCCTGACTTACGAATATTGTCAACATGATCTGTAACCATCTTCCACACTTCCGGAACATTATGATGCGTTAATGCAGAGCATGTCATCACATTAACAGGCTGTCCCGACTCAGCCAGAGGGAACAGATGCACCGCGTTCTTAACCTCTGCCATGGCACGGTTAGCTCTTTGCACATTATCGCCATCAGCCTTATTAACAATGATACCATCAGCCATTTCCATGATGCCACGTTTGATGCCCTGAAGCTCGTCGCCTGCACCGCCAATAAGTACCAAGAGGAAGAAATCCACCATAGAATACACAGCAATCTCCGACTGGCCCACGCCTACCGTTTCAACGAAGATAGTGTCAAAACCTGCAGCCTCACAGAGTATTATAGCCTCACGAGTCTTACGAGCCACACCGCCTAAAGTACATGCAGATGCCGAAGGACGAATGTAGACATTACGTTGCTGCGAAAGCTCCTCCATACGAGTCTTGTCGCCAAGGATACTACCTTTAGAACGTTGGCTACTAGGGTCGATGGCAAGCACTGCAAGCTTATGACCATTACGGCTCAGTTCCATCCCAAGAGCCTCTATGAAAGTACTCTTTCCCGCGCCAGGAACGCCGGTGATACCTAGACGTATCGCATTGCCCGAGTAAGGCAGACACGCTGCGATGATATCCTGCGCCATCTTTTGATGTTCATGTAGCGCGCTTTCAACCAAAGTGATAGCCTTGCTCAAAATAACGATATCACCTTTAAGGATACCATCTACATAATAATCAAGCGGCATCAACTTCTGACGTTTTGCCATCATACGTTCCAAAGCCTTAGGATTGACCTGTACCGGCTCTTCAGCAGGAGCGTTCACTTGCAATGCAGACTCCCACTCGTGTTTCTGATTTTCAAAATGCTCTTGTAATTCCATAGTGTCGCAAAGATAAGAAAAGACTAAAGACTAAGGACAAAAGGCTAAAGTTTTTTTCGCATGTAAAAAAAAATCAAAAAAAATTCTTGTTTATTAAAAAAAAGTTGTACTTTTGCACCTCGAAATAAATGCTTCCTTAGCTCAGTTGGTAGAGCAATTGACTCTTAATCAATGGGTCCAGGGTTCGAATCCCTGAGGGAGTACAAAAGCGAGAGGCTAGCCACTCGCTTTTTTTGTTATTTTTTCAAAAAATCAATCTTTTTTCTTCCTTAATTCAAAAATTTTTGCTTAATTTTGTATTTCTTTTAACGACATATAAAATATGCCTCTATGGAAAAAACAAAAGTACTTTTTGTTCATCAAGAAATAACACCTTATTTGGATGAAAATCCAATCTCTTTGGTAGGAAGAAACCTCCCTGAAGGTATTCAAATGAAGGGTAAGGAAATCAGAATCTTCATGCCTCGTTTCGGTAATATCAACGAACGCAGAAACCAATTGCACGAAGTGATTCGTCTCTCTGGTATGAACCTTATCATCAACGATACCGACCACCCTTTGATTATCAAGGTCGCTTCTATTCAAAAAGCCAGAATGCAGATATATTTTATCGACAACGACGACTTCTTCACAAAACGTAAGTCAACAATTGCTGATAAAAACGGCGTCTTCTTTGAAGACAACGACGACCGCACTATATTCTTCTCTCGCGGTGTTATTGAAACTATACGTAAACTCAACTGGCCTCCAGACATCATCCACTGCCACGGATGGATGTCAGCGCTCATCCCAATTTACATCAAGAAGGTTTTCAAAGACAACCCTCTCTTCACTGAATCGAAAGTCGTATTTTCAATATATGATGAAGATTTCACTGAGACATTCCGCAGCGGTTTCGACAAGAAGATGAAACTTCAAGGAATAGCACCTAAAGATGTTAAATTCCTCAAGGATACTAATTACGTAAATCTGATGAAGACTGCTATCGACTTCTCCGATGGTATCATATTTGGCAGCGAGAAGATAAATCCAGAACTGGAAGAATATGCAAAAGCTTCAAAAAAACCTGTTCTTGAATACCATTCTCCAGAAACTTACGTTGATGCTTATAACGAATTTTACGATAATCTCAAATAAGTAGTCACCTTGAAAACAAAACACTTATTATTAACATTATTTGTAGCTCTGATAGCTTTTGCTTCATGCAAGAAACTGCCTGACATCGGTAGCTCCTTACAACCTAACAGCAGTTTCATAAAAGTGGCATTCTCCAGCAATCACGATATAATCGCTGAGACAGAACGCATAGACTCACTCAGCACAAAGGCGGCGTCATTGTCATTGGTCGGCGACCTCAACGACCCATTCTTCGGAAACTCAAACCTCAGTTTCTACTCTCAGATAGGTCTCACCAGCAACAGCATCAAATGGGGCGAAGGCGCAACAACAGACTCCATAGTTCTACAAATGGTTTATTCCGGATATTACGGCGATACATTGTCACAATTGACATTGAAAGTTAACGAAGTAGCCGAAAGCATGTCAGGCGATTCAATGACATATTATTCAAATACTTCATTCGCCCTTGGAGAGGAATTGGCAAATTACACATTCTCACCGAGACCTAGAACTTTCAGCAATATCGATGACGACTCTCTCTTCACAGCTGTAATAAGAATTCCTATCGCTAACACTCTTGGCGAGAGATTCATAAGCAACGAAAACCAATTCACATCTAACAAGACCTTCATGAATTATTTCAACGGTCTGAATGTTTCTTGTGAACCAGCCAACGGTACAGGTGTGATTTGCTATTTCAACCTTCTCAATACAAAATCATATTTGAGAATATATTACCACAACAATCACGATACTACATTCTACGATTTCAACGTAAGCGACAAATACATACGTTTCAACCACTTCGACCATTATTATGCATCAGCACAAGCTCCAATAGCTTTCGATGATACTGCAAGCAACGAGTATCTCTACGTACAATCTACCGCTGGTGTAAGAACAAGATTGGTCTTCCCTAATCTCGCACAATGGGCAGAAGACATGAACACCAACGTGCTCATCAACGAGGCAAAGCTTATCATGAACGGAGCTAACGGTCTTATCAATGGCGTTAACAACGACACAGCTATGTTCTCTCAACCAGTTCAACTCATTGTAGTTAAAGCAAAAGAAGACGGTTCATACAGCATTTTGCCAGACCAAATGGTCGGAACAAAATATTATAACGGAATGTATGACGCTAAAACTGACCAGGTGTGGTTCAGAATCTCAGAATATGTTCAAGACTTGGTACTTGCTGGCCCTGACGCTGAAAATTATGGATTATTCCTCTACACCTACGCTGGTTCCAACAATGCCAAACGCTGGATATTCCACGGTCCTGGCAGTCAAGACACAACAAATAAAATCAAATTAGAAATTATTTACTCACAAATAGACGATTAATTATGAAAAAAATTTGTTTAATCATTTGTATATTATTAGGCATGACAACACAAGCACAAGAAAAAGAAACATTAGTCTTAATCAAGACTTCATTAGGTGACATCACAGTTAAATTATACAACGACACTCCTTTACACAGAGATAATTTTATAAAACTTATTAACGAAGGTTGGTACAACAATTCTCCTTTCCACCGTGTAATCAACAACTTCATGATTCAAGGCGGTCACAACCAAGACGGTCGCGTTGACCCTGGTTATACTATCCCAGCAGAATTCCGTGCTAACCACATCCATAAAAAAGGTGCTTTGGCAGCAGCACGTCAAGGTGACCAAGTGAACCCTAAAAAAGCATCTAGCGGATGTCAATTCTACATCGTTCAAGGTCAAGTTTTGACAGAAGCTCACATCCAGATGTATCAACAACGTTTAGGTTTGAAATTCACTGAAGAACAAATCAAAGCTTACACAACAGTTGGCGGTACACCACACTTAGACGGTGAATATACTGTATTCGGCGAAGTTGTTGAAGGTCTCGACATCATCGACAAAATCGCTAAAGTAAAGACAGGTTACATGGACGTTCCTGTTGAAGCTGTTACAATGACAATAGAAATAATTAACAATTGACAATTAACAATGAACAATTGATAATGAACAATTGATAATGAGCCTATCTGAATACCGTTGTCTGTTGTCCGTTGTCTGTTGACTAAAAACAAAAAAAATGATTGAAAAAATAGCTCAAATATTAGAAGAGATTAACTCTTTCAAGGCAGAAAGCAAAGAAGCTTTAGAAAACTTCAGAGTTGCCTATATCAGCAAAAAAGGTGCGATTCCTGCATTATTCGCTGACTTCAAACAAGTAGCTCCAGAGATGCGCAAAGAACTCGGCATTAAACTTAACGAGTTAAAAAACAGAGCTCAAGAAATCTTTGACGAACAGATGCAACAGTTCGAGACACAAAACGTTGCTAGCAACGACCAAGACTTATCTCTCCCTGTAGATGCGATGAAAGGCGCACGTCATCCTTTGTCAATAGTAAGAGAAGAAATCAACAATATATTTGAGCGTTTAGGTTTTGTCATCAGCGAAGGTCCTGAAATTGAAGACGACTTCCACTGTTTCACAGCATTGAACTTCCCTCCTGACCATCCTGCACGCGACATGCAAGACACATTCTTCATCAGCAAGGATCCAGATGTGCTGTTAAGAACTCATACTTCAAGCGTTCAGGTTCGCGCTATGGAACAAGGTGAACCTCCTATCCGCATCATCGCTCCAGGAAGAGTATTCCGTAACGAAGCTATCTCAGCTCGCGCTCACTGTATCTTCCATCAAATCGAAGGTTTATACATCGACAAAGACGTTTCTTTTGCCGACTTAAAACAGACATTGTTCCACTTCGTAAAAGAATATTTCGGAGAAGAAACAAAAGTTCGTTTCCGTCCTTCTTACTTCCCATTCACAGAGACATCAGCAGAGATGGATATCTCATGTAACATATGCGGCGGTAAAGGATGTAACATCTGCAAACACACTGGTTGGTTAGAAATCTTAGGTTGCGGTATCTGCGACCCTAACATCCTGAAAGCTTGTAACATCGACCCTGAGGTATATACAGGCTTCGCATTCGGAATGGGTGTAGAACGTATCGCAATGCTTAAATATCAAGTCAACGACTTACGTCTCTACTTCGAAAATGATGTAAGATTCTTGAAACAATTTGAACAAGCATAAGACACCATTGAGCTAAGGCTTATTGGTTATCGAACAAAAAAACGTCACTTCAAAAAGGTGGCGTTTTTTATTTTAATCTTTTATTCATCTCATCGAAGATATTCATTTCGTGTAATTCTATATCTTCAAGGATGGTGTCAATTTTCGAGTTCTTGCCTAAATCTATCGAGTATGCAAAATGAACATTAGGTATTGACTTTATCTTTGTTAAAAAAGACTGGTAATCTGAATCTTTAATAAAATTCCTTATTATCAAGAGATAGTCTGTCTGAGGCGAAAACGACACCCTTCGAACATTCTCATTCGAAAGAGCTACAAGATTAAAAGTGTTGGAGTTTTCTCCTGCGTCATAGAGATAAAAAGAAAATAAATCTCCTTCCTCAGAACAAAGATCTTTGTATTTCACGAGGTTCAGTTTGGCTGCTTTGTTGATATTCCACGCCAGCTGATAATCATGCATACCTGTGGTGATACCTATTATTCTGATATCATCAAAAGGTTCTACTACGAATTTTGTTTTCTTTTTCATTGTGAGCTTTGTTCGTTCATCATTAACCAAGTCTTTTCTGCTGCAAGCTGTTCTGCGCCTTTTATTGAATGATCCGCTGCTTTTCCATATTCCTGGTCATCGATAGTGACTTGAATATGATAAAGACGATCGTGACCATTACCTTTAACAGCGACTTGATTAAACACGACACGACGTTTCTGTCGTTGAGCCCATTCAAGAAGTTTGCTTTTATAATTAGTCTCGCTTTTCTCCAGTTCTTCTATATCAATATGCATCTTAATGACGCGATTCACCATGATTTTATAAGTGAATTTATAACCATAGTCGAGGAACAATGCGCCGGTGAAAGCCTCGAAGGCATTACCGCCCATCGACTTAGACTTAGCTTGTTCATTTGTTCTAGCATAATTGATAAGATTTTCTAGACCGAATTTCAGAGACAATTTATTCAAAGAAGCGCGACTCACTATTTTGGAGCGCATCTCTGTCATGAAACCTTCTTGTCTTGTAGGAAATTTTTTAAAGAGGAACTGTGCCACTACTGTACTCAACACAGCATCACCGAGGAACTCTAGACGCTCATTACTGATGCTGTATCCTGTAGTTTTTACAGACATTGACTTATGAGTGAAAGCCAATTTATACAACTCAATATTTTTGGGATAAAAGCCAAATATATTATGGATAGAACTTGCTAATTCTCTATCTGCTTTGTTTCTATATCTAAAAAAGGTGAGTAAAGACACAGCCTGAATTATTGATATTTCTTAAATATTACACTTACATTATGGCCACCGAAGCCGAATGCATTACTAATGGCGTATGTCATATCTTTTTTACGAGCTTCCCAATAAACGATATCGAGATTAGGGTCTATCGCTGGGTCATCATTGAAGTGATTTATTGTCGGAGGAATGATGCCATCGCGCAAAGTCAATACTGTAGCCACTGCTTCGATAGCACTTGAACCGCCGAGCAAGTGACCTGTCATAGACTTAATAGAATTGATTGGCATATTTGCGACATGATCACCGAAGAGTTGGCTGATAGCCATTACTTCTGAAGTATCGCCTGCAGGTGTTGATGTTCCGTGAGTGTTGATATGGTCGATGTCTGTTGGTTTCAATCCTGCTGATTTAAGAGCGCGTTCCATGCACAACATAGCGCCTCTTCCTTCAGGATGTGGAGCTGTGATATGATAAGCGTCGCTTGATAATCCGCAGCCAACTATTTCGCCATATATTTTTGCTCCGCGTGCAAGAGCATGTTCTAAGTCCTCCAATACGAGACAGCCGCAGCCTTCGCCCATAAGGAAACCGTCACGGTCTCTGTCGAAAGGACGAGATGCTGTCATTGGATCATCATTGCGAGTTGTCATGGCACGCATGGATTCGAAGCCAGCCATTGCTGGTGGGCATACCGCTGCTTCTGAACCGCCAACGATGATTACAGGGTACATACCATAATGAATGTAATTGAAACCTTCTGCTATAGCATTTGCTGATGAAGCACATGCCGATACGGTAGAATAGTTAGGTCCGAAGAAACCATTTTTTATGGAAATATGTCCGCCTGCTAAGTCCGGTAATAATTTAGGAATGATGAATGGGTTGAAACGAGGAGTTCCATCGCCAGCGGCATGAGACATCACCTCTTCATAAAAACTATTGATGCCGCCTATACCAGAACTAAAGACAACACCAACCTCATTGAAGTCGGTATTGTCTTTGGTGATTTTTGAATCTTGGATTGCCTCATCAGATGCCACTATAGCAAACTGTTCATACAAATCCAATTTTCTTGCTTCTTTACGATCAAAGAATTGAAGTGAATCAAAATTCTTGACCTCACAAGCTATGCGAGTTTTAAACTTTGAAGAATCAAAACGTGTTATAGGACCAGCTCCATTAACACCTTTACATAACGCATCCCAAAATTCTGAAACTGTATTACCTATCGGCGTGATAGCTCCTAATCCAGTTATAACTACACGTCTTAACTCCATATATTTGCTTAATTAGATATTTTCTTCAATATATTTCAAAGCGTCACCCACTGTAGAGATCTTCTCTGCTTGATCGTCTGGAATTGTAACGTTAAATTCTTTTTCAAATTCCATGATTAACTCAACTGTGTCAAGTGAATCTGCACCTAAGTCATTTGTAAAACTTGCTGTTTCTACTACGTCCTCAGGATTAACACCTAATTTATCAACGATAATTGACACAACTTTTTCTTTTACGTCTGCCATGATTTTAAAAATTTAAGTTAATAATATTTTCTGCTCAAGAAAAAAAACTTTGTTGCAAAGTTAAACCTTTTTTTTAATTCACAGCACATATTTTTGAATATTTTGACACTCTAAAAAAATCAAACTTGATTATCAATCGTTTAAAAATTCATTTTTATTTGACTCAATTTGAGTATTTTTTCTATCTTTACTAAAAATAAAAAATGATGAAAAAAGTATTCTTCCTCGATGCATACGCACTAATATATAGAGCTTATTTCGCTTTAAATAAAAACCCAAGAATCAACTCTAAAGGACTCAACACTTCGGCTATTATGGGATTTCTCAATACTTTGTACGAAGTATTGAAAAACGAGAAACCTACTCATATAGGTGTCGCCTTCGACCTAGGCGCGCCAACTCTTCGTACCGACGATTTCTCTGATTATAAGGCTAATCGTGAAGAGACACCTCCCGACATCAAAATTTCCGTGCCTTACATCAAGGAAATAATAAAGGCTTTTAACATCCCTATCTTCGAACGCGAAGGCTATGAGGCCGACGACATTATCGGAACTTTGGCTAAAAAAGCAGAGCAAGAGGGCTTCACTACCTTCATGATGACGCCTGACAAAGACTTCGGACAGCTCGTAAGCGAAAACATATTCATTTATAAGCCTGCTAAAGGCGGCGAACCAGCAAAAGTGCTCGGACCAAAAGACGTTTGCGAAAAATACGGCATCGCTCGTCCAGAACAGGTCATCGATATCCTCGGACTCTGGGGCGACGCTTCCGATAACATTCCTGGAATACCTGGCATCGGAGAAAAAAACGCTTCTAAACTGGTGGCAGAATACGACTCCGTTGAGAACATCATCGCCAATGCCGATAAACTGAAAGGCAAGATGCGCGAAAATGTCATCAACTTCGCACAGCAAGGCTTGATGTCTAAAAAACTCGCTACAATAGACACCAACGTTCCTATCAACTTCGACGAAGAGGAACTGAAAGTGAAAGAACCTAATATGGAACGTCTCACCGAATTGTTCGAAGAACTCGAATTCAGAACATTCCTTGCAAGGTTTAAAAGTCAACCAACCCTGACACCGACTCAGACACCGACTCAGACAGTCAATGTCAATAGTCAAAGTCAAGGTCAACTAGACCTTTTCGGTAGCTTCGAGGAAGAGCCTGCAGCTCCTATACAAAAGACTGAATCTATCATCGTTAAAGATGATTCTCAAATCGATGAACTTATTGACAATCTCAAGAGCTGCAATGAATTCTCTTTCCATATCGAGACAAGAGAAATGACTTTTGCTGTCAATCCTGATAACATTTACAAGATAGAACTTCCTGTCGATAAAGAGAAGTGTAAAGATTTATTAACAAAATTTGACTGTATTTTTAAAGACAAGGAAAAGACCATAATAGGTCATAATATAAAAACTGACATTGCATTGCTCGCCAAATACGACATCGAAATCGACAACAAGCTATGGGATGTCATGATAGCTCATTATCTCATTGAGCCAGAACTTAATCACAGCTTGGATTATCTCAGCGACATTTATGCTAAAGATGGAGGCGACATCAGATGGCAGCTTTATGAAAAGTTCAAGGCATTATTATCCGAGAACAATCTTGACAATCTTTTCTATGAAATTGAAATGCCTTTGGTTAGAGTACTTGCTCAGATGGAAGCTAATGGCGTAAAGATTGACATTGAGGGTTTGAGACAGATTAGCGAGGAACAAGCAAAGGAAATTGCCGGCATTGAGAGTAGCATCTACGAAATTGCAGAGACACCTTTCAACATTGGCTCTCCAAAACAGTTAGGCGAGATTCTTTTCGACAAATTAAAAATAAAAGCTCCTGCCAAAAAGACCAAGACTGGTCAGTATCCAACAGGCGAAGAAATACTTCAGAAGATTATCAACGAAAGTCCTATAGTACAGCTCATCCTCGACTATCGCTCTTTAACGAAACTTAAATCAACATACGTCGATGCCCTGCCTTCCTTGGTCAGCGCACAAGACGGACTTATTCACACCTCATTCAATCAGGCGGTCACTGCCACAGGACGATTGAGTTCCAACAACCCTAACCTTCAGAACATTCCAGTGCGTACCGACAAAGGTCGTGAGATAAGAAAGGCTTTCGTTCCACGTGACAAAGACCACATCTTGCTTGCAGCGGATTATTCTCAGATTGAGTTAAGAATCATCGCTCATCTCAGCGGCGACCAGGCTATGCAGTCGGCTTTCCGTGAAGGTTTGGACATTCATGCCGACACCGCAGCTCGCGTTTATGGCGTTGACATCAAGGATGTCACAGCCGAAATGCGTCGCAACGCCAAGGCCGTCAACTTCGGAATAATATACGGAATGTCGGCATTCGGATTGGCAGAACGACTGAAGATATCTAGAAGCGAAGCATCAGAGATAATTAAAAATTACTTCAAGGAATATGTCGGCATCCAAGAATACATCGACAGACAAGTGGATTTCGCCAAACAGAATGGATATGTAGAGACAATGCTAGGACGTCGCCGTTATCTACGTGACATCAACTCTGGCAACAGCGTGGTGAGAAACTTCGCTGAGAGAAACGCCATCAACGCACCAATACAAGGTAGCTCTGCCGATATGATAAAAATCGCGATGATAAACATCCACCAGGAGATGAAAGCCAAAGAGCTGAAATCTAAGATGATATTACAGGTCCACGATGAGTTGGTCTTCGACGTCCATAAAGACGAGCTTGAGACATTAAGCGAAATCGTCAAAAACAAAATGACAAATGCGCTCCCACTCAGCATCCCGATAGAAGTAAATCTCAACACCGGAAACAACTGGTTGGAAGCGCATTGATTCTAAAATTGAAAGTTGAGAATTAAAAACTGAAAATATTTTCAACTTTCAGTTTTCAATTTTCAATTAACTTTTCTTTCCTCTTTTCTTAGATGCATTATTCGGGTCATTAATGATATCCATGCAGTCTTGATATGTCAAGTTTGTTGCATCGTAAGTCTTTGGAATCTTATAGTTTTGTTTGTTGAAGCTAATATAAATTCCGAAGCGTCCTTTCAACACTTTCAAGTCTTCGTTTTCTGGATATGTAGAAACCACATTATCCAAGTCAGCCTTACGTTTCGACTCGATGATGTCGATAGCTCTTTCGTATGATACCATCGCTGGGTCGTCGAGTTTTGTCAAGCCGTAGAATACATTGTTATGTTTGACATAAGGACCGAAGCGACCTATTGCCACTTGAATCTCAGAACCTTCATATTCACCGAGGTTACGAGGGAATGCGAATAAGTCGAGGACTTCTTCCAAAGTGATTGTCTCAATACTTTGGTTTTTGTTAAGACCAGCGAACTTAGGCTTCTCTTCTGAGTCGGTGTCGCCAATCTGAGCGACAGGACCGAAGCGACCGATTTTGACATATACGTTCTTGCCTGAAGCTGGGTCTACACCGAGTAACTTCTCGCCGCTGAACTTGCCAGAGTTGTCGGATGTGTCTTCAATCTGTTTATGGAAATCCTTATAGAAATCGCTAATCATGCTGTTCCATTTACATTCGCCTTCAGCAATCTTGTCGAATTCTTTTTCAACATTAGCAGTGAAGTTATAGTCGATGATGTTATCGAAATACTGCAACAAGAATCTGTTTACCAAAACGCCTATGTCTGTTGGAACGAGCTTACCTTTTTCGTTACCTATATTTTCTTTGCCTATCTTTTCGGTAATCTTGTTTTTCTTAAGTGTCAAGACTTTATAGTTACGTACTTCGCCTTGAATGTCTTTCTTTTCAACGTAGCCACGTTTTTGGATAGTAGAGATTGTTGGAGCGTATGTTGAAGGACGGCCGATGCCGAGCTCTTCCATTTTCTTGACCAAGCTAGATTCTGTGTAGCGAGGAGTGTGGCGTGTGAAACGCTGTTGAGCTTCCATCTTTTCCAAGTCGAGGACCTGACCTACTACGAGAGGAGGCAACATTCCGTTGCTTGACTCACCTTGTTCTTCGTTAGAACTTTCAGTATATACTTTCAAGAAACCGTCGAATAAAACGACTTCGCCGCTTGCTGTGAATTCCTTGTCAGAGTTAGAGATTTCGATATTGACGTTTGTCTTTTCAATCTGAGCCTCTGCCATCTGAGAAGCGATGGTACGTTTCCAGATGAGTTCGTAGAGCTTACGTTCGTCGGCTGTTCCTTTGATGGTTTGTTGGTCGAGATATGTTGGACGAATAGCTTCGTGAGCTTCTTGTGCGCCTTTTGATTTTGTTGAGAACTGACGGTTTTTAACGTATTCTGTTCCGTAGAGATTCTCGATTTCTTTTTTAGCTGACATGAGAGCGAACTGTGACAAGTTCACAGAGTCGGTACGCATGTAAGTAATCTTTCCTGACTCGTAAAGCTGCTGTGCTATTCGCATTGTGTTGCTGACAGAGAAGCCCAATTTACGACCAGCCTCTTGTTGTAATGTTGATGTTGTGAAAGGAGGAGCTGGCAATTTTGATATAGGTTTCTTTTCAACAGCTTTAATTTTATATGAAGCTTCTTTGCAGTTTTGCAAGAAAGCATGAGCGTCTTCTTCTGTCTCGAAACGATATGGAAGTTCAGCTGAAAGAGAATATTCACGATTATCGATAGTGAAGGTGAATATCGCTGTCACACGGAATGCGCTTGTCTGCTTGAAGTTCTTTATTTCTTCTTCACATTCTACGATGAGACGAACGACGACAGACTGTACACGGCCTGCTGATAATGATGGTTTAACTTTTTTCCAGAGAAGAGGTGACAACTCATAACCCACAACGCGGTCAAGAACACGGCGTGCCTGTTGTGCCGCTACCAAGTCCATGTCAATCTTACGAGGGTTGTCGATAGCATGAGCGATAGCAGTCTTGGTGATTTCATGGAAAACGATACGACGATATTTCTCGTCTTGCAGACCTAATGTCTCGAAAAGATGCCACGAAATTGATTCTCCTTCGCGGTCCTCATCGGAAGCGAGCCACACCATCTCGGCGCTCTCTGCTATCTTCTTAAGTTCTGCTACTAACGATTTCTTATCTTCCGGAATCTCATATAAAGGCTGGAAACCGGCTTTCATATCCAAACTCAAATTCGACTTGTTCAAGTCTCTCACATGACCATAGCTCGACTTCACCACATAATCCTTACCTAAAAAACCTTCTATAGTTTTAGCCTTGGCAGGAGACTCGACAATTACTAAATTCTTTACCATATATATAATGTGTTTGATTTCAAAAAAACGTGATGAAACAATAACGTCTCTCGCGTGCAAAATTACTACAATAAAAATTGTAATTTCGACATTTTTTTGAAAAAAAATTTTTATTTATTAAAAATCAATCAATTGTGAATAAAAATTAAGAATCATTTGTATAAAATCATTAACATTTTACAACAAAAAAATATAATTTTGCAACCAACAAATAAAATTCTACAGTCAATGATCAAAGCACAACGTCTATTGAATTGCATAAAACTAGCGGGACCAAGCGCGTTCAAAACCATTTGGTGGCTGACCAAGATAATGGTCTCTTTATCATTCGTGATATTGTTGTTACAATATTTCGGCATCATAGAATGGATTTCATTTTGGCTCACTCCTTTGTTCTCTCACTTCGGACTTCCAGGTGAGGCAGCTCTCGCCTATGTCTCAGGATATTTCGTGAACTGCTATTCTGCCATCGCAGTGATGACGACATTGGATTTAAGCACAAGAGCCGCTACAATATTAGCCGTCATGGTGCTTTGCTCGCATAATATGATTGTAGAAACAACGGTGCAGCACAAGACAGGCTCGCCAGTAATCAAGATTGTTATCGTCAGGACATTATCAGCTTTTTTATTAGGATGGGTCTTAAACAAAATAATGCCTGGTAGCTTCGAGTCTTCAGCTGTTGCGAATGACATACAAGAAAAACTTACATTTGCATTCATGCTGAAAGACTGGGCTTTACGAACAACAAAGAACGTCGTGCTGATGGCTGTCATCGTTTATCTTTTAACGGTATTACAAAAGATTTTGACAGAATACGGCATCATAGAATACATCTCAAGATTTCTGAAACCGGTTATGATATTCTTCGGCTTGCCAGAGAAAACAGCGTTCCTGTGGTTAGTATCCAACACCTTAGGATTAGCCTACGGCGCTGGCATCATGATAGAAGAATCCGAAAAAGGCGAAACCACCAAAGAAGAAAACGACCTCCTCAACATGCACATAGGTATATCACACAGCAACCTAGAAGACCTGTTGTTATTCACCGCTGCCGGCGGAGCCTACCTCTGGATGCTGCTGTCGAGATGGTGTATGTCCTTTTTGATTGTGTGGGGGCTTAGAGTTGCTAAGTTACTAAGTTGCTGAGTTGCTGAGTTGCTGAGATATATTATAAACAATTATTTATTGGTGGAAAGGTATTTTATCAGTCTTGCTATTCCGACTGATATTTGTTTTGTTCTACTTTGCATAGATAATCTCTCATTCTCTGAACAATATTTAAAATCTTCGCATAAATATAACATCGAATGAACTTCAGCACAGCTTCCTTTTGATATATTCAAAAAGCTTATATACTTAGCATTAGTTCCCGACTCTGCACCTTCTGCTATATTATTCATTATGCTTATTACAGCTCGTTGAATTTGATCTCTAAAACTATAATCTCGACATTTATTCATCATGTTATAAATATCATTCACTAATACTCTGGACTCTCTCCAGATATACATGGTTTCAATAGGCTTCATAAATTATTACTTTAAAAATTAAACAATCAAAATCTTAGCAACTTAGTAACTTAGCAACTCAAAAACCTCAGCAACTCATTTATCGTCGCCAGCGGAACCACTTCCACATTGAACTTCGATACGTCGAGGCCTCGGCAGTTGTATTTGGAGACGAAGATTTTTTCCATTCCTAGTTTGTCGGCTTCGGCGATGCGGGCTTCTATTCTGTTGACGGAGCGTATCTCGCCAGAGAGTCCCACCTCTGCTGCAAAGGCGTATCTGTTGCTGATTTCGACATCTTCATTCGATGACAATATAGCAGCCACCACTGCCAAGTCAATCGCAGGGTCGTCGACGCGTATTCCGCCAGCGATGTTGAGGAAGACGTCTTTCGTCGAGAGTCGGAATCCTGCTCTTTTCTCCAACACCGCAAGAAGCATGTTAAGACGACGAGTGTCGAAGCCAGTGCAGCTACGTTGTGGCGTTCCGTATGCAGCGGTGCTGACCAGAGCCTGAGTCTCTATCATCATAGGACGCAGACCTTCCAGAGTGGCGGCGATGCTGATGCCGCTGACGTTCTCGTCGCGTTGTGAGAGAAGTATTTCGCTAGGATTAGACACCTCACGTAATCCATTGGCATTCATCTCGAAGATACCGAGTTCGGAAGAAGAACCGAAGCGGTTTTTTATGGTGCGAAGAACGCGGAATCCATAGTGACGGTCACCCTCAAACTGAATCACTGTGTCGACAATATGTTCGAGTATTTTCGGTCCGGCGATGCTGCCGTCTTTGGTGATATGACCGATGAGGAAGGTTGGTATATGAAGAGCCTTCGCCACCTTGTTCATCTCGGCGGCAGTCTCACGAATCTGACTTATGCTGCCCGCCGTTGAGTCGACTGCCGCCGACTCGAGAGTCTGTATAGAGTCGATGATGACGATATCAGGTTTTATCTCTTCAATGTGTTTTGTGATGTCGGAAGTATTGGTTTCTGTTAGGATGAGACAGCTCTCGTTACGCACTCCGATACGCTCAGCACGCATCTTGATTTGCTGTGCGCTCTCTTCGCCAGAGACATAAAGCACTTTCTTATCTTTAAGGTTAAGAGCTACTTGCAACAAAAGTGTCGATTTACCTATTCCAGGCTCGCCGCCGAGTAAGATGAGAGAGCCAGGGACGAGGCCGCCGCCAAGAACACGATTCAGCTCGCCGCATCCCATGTCGATACGAGCCTCTTTGGCAGCGCTTATCTCCAATACCGGAACAGGCTTAGATTTCATCTCAGGCAAAAAAGAATTCTTGGCAGACTTATTATCTTTACCCAATGCTACACTCTCTTCCACATAACTATTCCATGCTCCACAGCCAGGGCAATGGCCTATCCACTTAGGCGACTCATTACCACATTCTTTACAATAAAAAACTGTCTTGATTTTTGCCATAACGAATATTTTTATTTTCATACAAAAATACTAAAAACTTACGTTGACTTATATTATTAATTATTATAATTTTGTAGAACTTTTTTTTGAAAAATTTAAAATTATTTGATATGAGGAAGTTTTACTTTTTCTTAATTACGTTTCTTGCATTAGGCTTCAGTCTTAATGCACAAGAGATTACTGTCACAGGTATAGTCACTTCTGCGGAAGATGGCTGGGGATTACCTGGTGTAACAATTCAAGTCAAAGGCACAACAAGAGGAGAAGTCACTGGTATCGACGGCGACTATACCATCAGAGTTAATTCCAATGACGTATTACAATTTTCATATGTGGGATATCAATCTCAAGAGATTCCTGTAGATGGAAAAACAAAGATTGACGTTGTGATGAAGACAGACGCCATGTTGTTGGACAATGTCGTTGTCACAGCTTTAGGTATCAAACGTCAGAAAAGAGAGTTAGGTTATGCTACCGAAGACATCAGCGGTGAAGACCTCACACGTTCTGGTAGCGACAACGTCATCAACTCCTTGAGCGGTCGTGCTGCTGGTGTGCAGATTATCACTGGCGACGGTGTTGCCGGCGGTTCTTCACGTATCGTCATCCGTGGTAACAACAGTATCTTCGGCGACAACCAGCCACTCATCGTCGTCGACGGTGTCCCTATGACCAACGAAGGCGGTGTCACTGGATGGGACGGCGGTCAAGACTGGGGAACAGCTCTTAACAATATTAACCAAGAAGATATCGAAGACCTTAACATCTTGAAAGGACCTACCGCTGCAGCTCTCTACGGCTCACGAGGCGGTAACGGCGTGGTGCTCATCACAACAAAGAAAGGTAAGAAACAACAAGGTCTCGGCATCAACTTCTCTTCAACATATAAGTTGACTAACCCTTACGGTTACCGTGACGTACAAAACAAATACGGCGCTGGCGGTCCTATCTCATTCTTGACACCATCATTGAAACAAGATGAGAACGGCAACTACATCTACGACGTCAACGGATATAGCGCAGACTTAGGCCCAGAAGGAGAACCTACAAACACAACATTCGGTTACTACGGCGGTGCTGTCTCTTGGGGCCCTGTCATGGACGGAACAACAATGCTCTGGTGGGACAGCGTCATGAGAGAATATACTCCACAGCCTGACAACCTCAGCATGTTGTACAAAAACTCACACTCTTTCACCAACAACGTCTCCTTCCAAAACGCTGGCGACTTCGGTTCTGTGAGAGTCTCTGTCACCGATGACCGTTCCGATGCTATCATCGACAACTGTAACATCAGACAAACAACATTCAACGTCGGTTCTTTGTTGAACATCTCTGAAAAAATCAAAGCTGACGTCTCTTTCACATACTTCGACTACCATCGTCTCAACTCACCAGTCCTCGGCGAGTCATACAGCAACTTCAACAAAGGTCTTCTCTACAGCTGGCCAAGAAGCTGGAAAGGTATCGAATCAACAACATACGAACAGCCAGACGGAACAATGACAGAATGGGGAACATATCCATTCCAATACATCAACGCTAACACCTTCTGGAGTTTCTACAACAACAACACAACTCTCGACCGTGACAAGGCCTACGGTTCTCTCCGTCTCACATACGACATCACCGACTGGTTGACATTCGCTGGTAAGACAGCCCTTGACTTCAGCTTGGACCAATATGAGACAAGAAACAAACCTACAGCTGTCGACGGAATGACAGGCGGCTACTACAAACAAAATCTCACCAGAGACTACACCCTCGACGCCGACTTCCTCTTCACTGCTCATAAAGACTTCATCTTCGGTTCATTGTTCAACGCACGTCTCTCTTTCGGTGGCGAACGTTATTACAGAAACACTTACGGCTTATGGGCTGGCACAGGAACATGGGCTTACGAATATTTATACACATTCAACAACTACTTGAGCGGTGGTTCTAACCCACTCACAACAAACATGCTCCCAGGCGAGTCACGTTATGAAAAACAAGTCAACTCATTATATGGTTTCTTGAACATCTCTTACAAGAACTTCCTCTTCATGGACTTCACAGGAAGAAACGACTGGTCTTCAACATTGCCATTGAACAACAACAGCTACTTCTACCCATCAGCTACTGTCAGTTTCATCGCTACTGAAGCCTTCAAAATCAACTGGGGTCCTGTCAGCTTCTTGAAAGTAAGAGGTTCTGCTGCTACAACAGCTAGCGACGACAACCCTTATCAGCTCGATTTCACTTATAACACTGGCTCATTCGGAGGTCAGTTGTCAACAACACTCCCAACACAGGTTCCTCCTGTACAGTTGAAACCTCAACGTCAACGTTCTTTCGAAATCGGTCTCGACCTCGGCTTATGGGATAAGTTCAATATGGACGTGACATATTACGACATCTACTCTTGGGATCAAATCCTTGCTTCTCCTATTGCAGTGTCATCTGGTTCTAGCAGCGCTCGTATCAACACTGGTATCGTCACCAACAAAGGTATCGAGGCTATCATGAACTACAACGTATTCCAAAAAGCTGACAGCTACTTGCAAGTAGGTCTCAACCTCGCAAGAAACACCAACCGTATCGTCGACTTAGGCGGTGCCGACATGTATATCTTGTCAGAAGTATGGGGTTCTAACGGTCCAGCTATCGCTGTTCAAGAAGGCGAACAATATGGTACAATCTACGGTTGGGATTATGTATATGCAGAAGATGCTAACGGCGTTATGCGTCCTGTCCTCAACGCTGAAGGTACAGAATACCTCAAGACAAACCAACGCGTTCCTGTCGGCAACTGCGCTCCTGCAGTGACAGGCGGTATCAACCTCAAATATAACTACAAGAACTTATCACTCTACGCTTTGATAGACGCTAAACTCGGCGGCGAAATCTACTGCGGTTCTTACGTCATCGCAATGCAGACAGGTCAAAGCAACGAGACATTATACGAACGCGAAGGTAACGGTCTCCCACTCTACGACGCAGAAGGTAACTTCTTAGGCAACTACGGTGTCGTATTGCCAGGTGTTATTGTAGACCCAGAGACAGGTGCTGTGACAGAAAACGAACAAGTGGTACATTACTACTACAAATACATGCCTAACTTCGGAGGCTGGGGCAACTACCTCACAACTCCAGGTATCGTCAACAACACATGGATTAAAATGCGTGAAATAACATTGAGCTATAACTTCCCTAACAGAATCCTTGAAAAACTCAAAGTGTTCCAAAACGCTTCTCTCTCAATCACTGGCCGCGATTTGTTCTACTTCTATAAATCATTGCCAGATAACATCAACCCAGAGGGTACTCTCGGAACTGGTAACGCTCAAGGTCTTGAATATGGTTCATTCCCAATGACACGCTCATTCATAGTATCACTCAGATTCGGTCTTTAATTAAAATGAAGGAGAAAATAATTATGAAAAAGAATATCAAAAATATATTGTTGGCAACAACAGCAGTTTTCGCTCTCGCTTTCAGCTCTTGCGATAGAGGCTTCGGCGAAATGAACAAAAACCCAATGAGTCCAACAGGTACCGACATCGGACCTCTCTTCAACGGCGTAGTCAGCAGCCTCACATGGAACAGCAACGAGCAATTCTATCTCTGGAACGAGTTGTTCTATGCTGAGACAGAACTCGGTGCTTTGACATCAGAGGCTTGGGGTAACACCAGCATCGGCGTCGACGCAGTGTGGAACAACTACTACCTCACACTTGCTAACATACACGACATCGATGACCGCCTCGACGCTTTATGCGAATCTGCTGAAGATAACGAAATAGACGATAAGGTAAGAGCTCAGCTCATCGTCATAGAAGCTTTCAAGACTTTCAAGATTACCGATATGTTCGGCGACATCCCTTATTCAGAAGCTGGATACATCTGGTTCAACACCACAGAAAACAGAAAGCCTAAATACGACACCCAAGAGTCTATCTACAAAACCTTGCTTAACGAACTCGTATGGGCTAGAAACATCTTAAGCAACGGACAAGCTAAGACATCATTAGGCAACACTTATTACTCTTTAGGTTCTTACGACGTAATGTATCATAACGACTATTACAAATGGGCTAAAGTAGCTAACTCCTTGATTTTACGTCACGGTTTAAGAATGTATGACAAAGACACTGAATTCGCAAAACCTATCTTGACAGAAGCTTTCAACAAGCCAGTAGTAGACGACTATTACTACAGCGGTAACGGCGGTTTCGCTTTGTGGCCACAATACTTAGGCAGCAACTTCGGCGATGAAGGCTGGGCATTCCGCGAACATAAAAACTTAAGAATGGGTGAGACAGTATTTGCTCAGATGTCAAGACCAACAGACTCTGTTGACAACAGAATCTTCGACCCAAGAGTCTATATCTTCTTCGACACAAACAACAAGACTGCAGAATATCCAAACGGAGCATGGAGAGCCTATCCACAGTTGAGAGACGCTAACACACCTACAGAAGGCGGTACTCCTTACTCATCAGCAAGAGACAAGAACTACGGATTCAAAGGTCCTGCTTGCTTGTATTCTCCATTCAACTTCTACCTCATCCGCGACCACGTCTTCGTACCTCAAATGATGATTAGCGCTGCTGAAGTCAACTTCATCAAAGCTGAAATGCTCGTCAGAGGTATCGTTCCTGGTGGTATCAACGGCCCTTCTGGAGCAGAAGGTGTTTTAACTAAAGGTATAGAATTGTCATTCAACTTCTGGTTACAACTTCCTATCTACGGAACTGACGCTACATATAAATATGTATATCCAGAACTTCAAGAAATATTAGATGGCGGTGACTTGTATTCACTCTCTTCAGCATACGCTTCTAACATCATGAATGAAATGGTCTACAGCAACCTTGAATTCGCATACGATGACAATGCTTACTTGGAATTGATTTACCAACAACGCTGGTTAGACCTCTTCCGTCAAGCAAACGAAGCATGGAACCTCGCACGCCGCACTAAAGACACTGGCGCAACAACACCTACTACAATCAACCATAGCAAACTCGTTTCTTACAGATTGCCTTATCCACAGTCAGAAGTCACATACAACTATGACAACTACAACGAACAAGTCAAAAAGATGGAATTCGGCGACACAAGACAAACCAAGGTATGGTGGATGAAATGATAATCATTAATTAAATATGTAATAGAATGAAAAAAGTATTTTTGTTATTATCAATAATGTTGTGCATGAATCTTATCAATGCACAAGTGGAGTACGTTATCAACTTCGATAACTACACCTTAGGCACTCAATGTCTCAACGGACAAGACAATTGGTCGACACACTATCAGACAGCTTCTACATCACAAGACTTCGATGTCGACTACAGCTGCGATGGTTTGTTATCACCTAACGAAACACCTGCTGTCTACTATCCATACGGTGGTCCTGGCGTTGGTAGAACAGCAACACGTAAAGCCTCAGAAAACTTCGGTTTCAACTTCAAAGAAGGTGGCATCATCGACTTTGAATTCGACATCACTCCAGCATGGTGGGGTGTCTTCGCTGGTGTCGGCTACGATGCTGACGGCGACGGAAACATCCTTCAAGGCATGACAGAAGGCGAAGGCGGTGTGTACCTCCGCATCGCTGGCAGCGGCAACGACCGTCATCCTAACATCGTCCTCCCTGACGGAACAGATATCCTCATCACCAACTACAGACAAGAAAATTGGGCTAGATATAAAATGTCTTTCGACTTCTCTGCTTACGACGGTGCAGGTTCTTTGACAGTATTCGTTAAAGACTTCGACGGAACAAACTGGGGCGAATGGAACCAGTTGTCAGAAGCTACAGAACTCAATATGGGCATGACACCAGGCTCAGGCGACATGCGCGACTATAAAGTATGGGACGGCATCTTCTTCCACTGCCAAGGCGGTACTGGCGGATTCGACAACTTCTTGGTTCGCCAAATGCCAGAAGGTAATATGCAATACATCAACATGCCTGACGTTCCAAAACAATTGACAATTAACCCTCCTTATACATTAGAAGCTACTTCAACATCAGGTCTCCCTGTCTCTTTCGAACTCATCAGCGGTCCTGCTACTTTAGACGGCAATGTCATTACTCTCACAGGAGAAACAGGTAAGGTAAGCATCAAAGCTACTCAAGCTGGCGACGACACATGGCTCGCAGCTCCTGACGTAATCAAGACTTTCGAAGTAATTGACCATACAGCTTATCCAACAGACATCACTATCCGTCGTCCATATAACGAAACAAATGTATACCTCCCTGAGTTAAAAGCTATCGTCATCAGCACAAGCCTTAAAGTGGAACATGCCGACGCTCTTCACTTCGAAGAAGTGACAGCAACTATCAACGGCGAAGAAAGCACTTTGACTACAGTATATCCTAACGACCCAGAAAACGGTTACTACTACTGCTACTGGACTCCTTCAACATACGGAGAACATAACATGACTATCAGCGTGACAACAACAGGCGGCAACGTAACAGAGAAGTCTTCAACATTCACCATCACAAAAGAATACGAAAACCTCGACGTTGTAACTTTCGACGGTGACCTTCAATGTACTCCTTCTGTTCATTCAGCAAAAGGTAATTACGTCATGCCAACACACGTAGGCGCATTCAACAAAATCAATGCACACTACGACCATAACTGTATCAACAGCAAATGTGACGACTACGACCGCGTTGGTGGCGTTAAAGTAAGAAACTACCGAGGCGAATGGATGGAACTCTTCCGCTACACCACACCTTTCGGTGGAGAATGTGAAGACAACGTTGATGTAACAGATTTCACATCAGTACTCCAAGGCCTCGTAGAATTCGAACTTTACTTCGAGTCATGGAACGGCGACGGTTATTGCCCAACACTTACTTTCAACATGACTAAAGGCGACCCTGAATACGACTACGCTAACGTCGAAGAATTATGGTACGACATCTACCCATTCGGCGACTATAACAAACAACAACCTGTACCAAGAGTAAAATACTTCTTCACTCCTAACACAGAGGCTGCAAAGTTGAAACTCATCACAACAGGACACAACTGGAGCAGCAATGCCAACGACACATACAACACAGGCAATGCCGCTGAGTTCTACGAAGCAACACACAACATCAATATCAATGGTGTAAAAGAATACGACCAACACTTATGGAGAACATGTAACCCTAACCCAGCAGGTTGTCAACCACAAGCTGGTACATGGACTTACAACCGCTCTGGATGGTGTCCAGGCAGCATCGCAATGGTTTGGGACTTCGACTTGACAAAACATATAGCAGAAGGTTATGCTGACTTATTCTACGAATTCGACCCAACATACTTCGATGAATGTCATCCAAATCACCCTAACTGCGTTGACGGCTTCACATGTACAAGATGCGATGCTCCTGACAATCCTGTCTTGAGAGTTTCTGGTAAAGTCATTTCTTTGAGTAATCAGGTTAACATCTTAACAGAAGTTCCTACTCTCGTTGAAAAAGAAACATTCAATGTTGACATCTTCCCTAACCCAGCAAAGTCAACACTCAATTTCTCTTCAGACTATGAATATGGTAAGTTGAGCGTTCTCATCATCAATGCACAAGGACAAGAAGTCAGAAGATTCACTTTCGACGGAAGCAGAAGCATCGATGTCTCCGACCTCTCAAGCGGAGTCTACTTCGTCAAGATCTTAGGAAACACAATGCAGACTAAGAAGATTGTCATTAGATAATTCATAATGCTTAATGCATAATTCATAATTAAAGCCGTTGCTTCATACGAAGTGACGGCTTTTTTATTTAGCAAAACACACCCTACATACACATTATTAATAAATTAATTCATTTTGGTTGATTATTTTCCACTTGACATTGTTTTTTTCATAACGTACATTTGCAATAAAAATTAAAGCTGTTGAACTTTGAACTAAGTTGGTCGCTGAGCTTGTCGAAGCGCCGAGTCGTGTCTTCGACAGGCTCAGGCACCATTGTCTAGTTGACTTTTAAAAAAATTAACTTTAAAAATAAAATCTTATGAAAAAACTATTACTACTTATAATAGCAATAAATATCGGGATGATATTGAATGCGCAGAGGGATTCTACTTACGTTTACCAGTCTTTCTTCGGTAATGACTCGACAACAATCAATTCGTATAAAGTGGTTACTGATGCCGACTGGAATTATACATTTACTATTTCTAATAAAGACACTGTTACAATAAATGACAATCTGTATTATTTTGTAGAGCCGAAACAGATTGAATATGAATATGGTTATATGGTTTTGAACTATGCCGAAGAAACTATATATTTCCGCGAAGATAGGGAAAACGGCAGATTGTATATGCATGTCAAAAACGATTATGTAGAGGAAGATTTGTTGTTGTGCGACATGTCTTTGAATGTTGGAGATACGTTTATGTTCCCCTTGCTCCATGATTTGAATCAATATGAGCAGAACGAAGTTATCGTGCAAAGCGTTCGTGACGAAAATGGCAGAAAAATCATTGAGTTCGGAAAAGTGTCGTTTGAAGAACTATTTATTGACAATTTCATTTTTACGGAAGGTACTTTCCCAATGATACTTCCTGATTTTCATTGGGGATGCTCTGAATTGATATGCCAACATAAAGATGGCGAACTGACATATATTGTGTCACCCGACATAGAAGACTGTGTACTCCCGACATATTTGTCTATAAATGAAATTGATGGCAATGAAAATATAGCGGTACATCCTACAATTTTCTCAAACAATGAAAAGATTTCAATCAAATCTGATTTTTGTATTAAAGACGTTACGATGATTGACATGCTCGGCAGAAAAGTGAATGTTTCAATAAATCCAACAGACAACTTTACATTTCAAATTGGTCTGAATCAGAATTGTAATTCAGGTATTTACTTAATTATTGTTAAAACTGAAAAAGGTATTAGTTATGAAAAGGTGGTTTTGCATTATTAATATAGGACATCAAAGCTCCGTAGGAGCGAAAGATCTTCTGTCGTACCTACGGCACTTTGGGATTATCATACAACAATTCTTTACAAGCATTCCGAACTTCGTTCTCCATACCTGCCTATAATCTGTCGCCCTTACAGGGCTATAATTTTGACATAAAAAATAACTTTGATGAAAACAGTTTTCATCAAAGTTACTTAATTAAATTGATATACATTGTTTTACAAGAATCTCACCAACCATTTTTGGCAATTATACCGAAATTCTGAGGTTTTGAATTTTTGAATTTCTTAGGTTTTTCAAAATAAATGGTAAGCCTTCGACAAGCTCAGCAACCGAAAAGCTCTTAGTTCACAAAAAAAGGATGCCACCATCAGTGACATCCTAATTATGCATTATGAATTATGAATTGTGAATTATTCAACAATTGTCATTTCGTCAATCAATCTTGTTGCGCCAGCATATTTGTCGATGATGAACAAAACGTAACGAACGTCGACAGAGATGTTCTTACAGATTGATGGATCATAAATCAAGTCGCTCATTGTTCCTTCCCATGTGCGGTCGAAGTTGAGACCGAGAAGATGACCGTCAGCATTTAAGATTGGACTTCCTGAGTTGCCGCCTGTTGTGTGGTTGCCAGCGATGAAAGCAACGTGCATGCTGCCGTCTTTATCAGCATAACGACCATAGTCTTTTGTTTCATAAAGCTCACGTAAACGGTCTGTAACAACATAATCGTAAATCTCAGGATTTTCCTTTTGCATGATGCCATCTAATGTTGTGTAGTGTTTGTAACGAACAGCGTCTCTTGGAGAGAAACCGCCGACCTTACCGTAAGTAACGCGTAATGAGAAGTTAGCATCTGGATACATCATCTTATCTGGATTCTGTTCAGCATGGAACTCCATTTGTCCGCGCATGAATATTCTTTGCAACTCTGTGATTTCATTATTTATCTTAGCAACATTAGGTCTTACATTTGCGAAGTAGAAATCCATCACGTTCTTATATGCCATCAAAGCTGGGTCTTTAGCTATCTTCTTTGCCTTTGAAGCCTTAAAATTGTCTAACAACTTATTAACATTTTCTTCTGAAGCAAACATTGTCTTTGCGAACAATTCATCAACGTATGCTTGAACGTTGTCATATTTTTCAACTATAGTGTTGAGAAGCTCTGGACGGAAGTCAGCTGGTTGGTTGTTGATATATTCTTGAAGAACCATAGCTGCTACTTCTCTATCTATTGGCTGATGATAATCTTTGAAGAACACTTTTGCTGCTTCTCTTGCTTCAGCGATAAGAGCGTCTATTTCTTCTTGAGGAGTGTCTTTTGTAACTTGAGCGAGTGCGTTAAAGTTAGCTGCAAATGTCAAGACTTCTATTTGAAGAGCTGTTTCTGAGAGGTAAGTAGTTGCCAAACGATATGGTTCGTATTCAGCATAAACTCTGTCGAATTCTTTGATAAGTTCGAGGTAAGCGCCTCTCGAACGGCTATGGTTAGCCCATTTTGTGAAAGCCTTATCGAAAGCATATTTCTTTTCAACCCCTTTAAAGTTGTTGATACCTTCAATTACTCCCATCCATTTTTTCCAGCCGTTGCCAAGGTGAGCATGTTTTGAAGCATATTGGATTCTAACTTTAGGGTCTTTTTCTTGGTGTTTGTTATAGATGTCGAGAATCTTGCCGCGAAGGTCGACGCTGACAGGATAGATGACGTTAGCTTCTTGGTCTACAGCTACAGAAGGGAGATATTCGTTAGTACGAGCTGGATAGCCGAATACGAAAGTGAAGTCGCCTTCTTCAACGCCTTTCAATGATATTGGGAAATGATAAGCTGGTTTGTAAGGGACGTTGTCTTCGCTATATTCAACAGCTTTACCTTCTGGAGAGACGTAGATACGGAAGATTGAGAAGTCGCCGGTGTGACGAGGCCATACCCAGTTGTCAGTGTCGCCGCCGAACTTACCGATATTTGAAGGAGGAGTACCGACCATACGGACATCTTTGAACACCTCGTTATAAATCATATAATATTGATTTCCGTGATAGAAAGACTTGATTTCAAGTTCGTAGTCTGTTGTAGCAGAAGTCTCTTCTATGATTTTTGCGATATTATTTTTAATCATCTCAGCTCTTTCTTCTACTGTTGTGCTATTCTCAACGCCTTCGAGGACGCGCTCTGTGACGTCTTCCATTTTCTTCAACATGACTGCTGTCAAGCCAGGACATGGAAGTTCTTCTTCGAAGCTCATCGCCCAGAAACCGTCGGTGAGATAGTCATGTTCCACTGTGCTGTGATGTTGAATCCAGTCGAAGCCGCAGTGATGGTTAGTAAAGAGAAGACCTTGGTCGCTGACGATTTCACCAGTACAACCGCCGCCGAATAAGACGACAGCGTCTTTCATACTGCTGTTGTTGATAGAATAGATGTCTTCAACAGTGATGTTCATACCCATCTCCTGCATCTCTTGTTCGTTGTTTTGTAACAACATAGGAATCCACATTCCTTCATCGGCTCTTACATTCATAACAACCGACATCACGATAAATAATGATAAAAAGATTTTTTTCATATTGATAAAATTTTGATTGATTTCAATTTGTGCAAAGATAATGAAATTTTAGGATTTGAGGAATTAAGGATTTGAGGAATTGAGGGAATAGGGATACTAAAAAAATCCTGAAATTCCTCCAACATTTCAACAAATTATCTGTAACTTTGCAATAAGCAAAAGTTAAGTTATGAACAGAATAAAAGAGTCTATTGAGCAAAGCATCGAGGTAAAGAACAGTATTTTATCTGATGAGAAGTTGTTGCAATCTATTGAATCTGCTGTTGATGTCATTGTAGAAAGTCTGCGTAATGGTGGCAAGATTCATTTCTGCGGCAATGGAGGCAGCGCTGCCGACGCACAGCATCTCGCCGCTGAACTCAGTGGCCGCTTTTATCTCGACCGTCAGCCTCTCAACGCAGAAGCTCTGCATTGTAACACCTCTTATATGACGGCTGTCAGCAACGACTACGGCTATGACTTCGTCTTCAGCAGACTTCTCACAGCATCGGGAAGAAAAGGCGATGTGCTTGTAGGAATCTCGACAAGCGGCAACAGCCGTAATATAATCGAAGCTTATAAAGTATGTAAAGAAAAAGATATAAAAATCATTTCTATAACTGGCGCAACAGGCGGCTTGATGAAAGACTTCGGCGGAATATTAATTAATGTGCCTTCCACCGACACGCCTCGCATACAAGAAAGCCACATCATGATAGGACACATTATTTGCGAACTTGTTGAACGCAGAACTTGTTGAACGCAGAACTTTGAAATTTTCGGTCACTGAGCTTGTCGAAGTGCCGAAAAAAATGCCTTCGACAAGCTCAGGCACCGAAGTCTGTAGTATTTTATTAAACCTTAAACCAAAAAATTTATGGCAACTCACAATGAAATTGGCGCCTTAGGCGAACAAATCGCTCTGGAGTATCTTCTCGAGCGTAAGTATCAGATTTTAGAAACCAACTGGGTGTGCGGACATAAAGAAGTCGACATCATTGCAAAAGACGGCGACACCATCGTCTTTGTCGAAGTGAAAACACGTCACAGCACCTGCCTCGTCGAACCGGAAGCGACTGTCGATGTTTATAAGCAGCGACATCTCATCTGGGCTGCAAACTCATTCGTCAATCGTTATCAATACGACAACGACGTTCGATTCGATATCATAGCAATCGTCATCGATAAAAACAACGAAAAAAGGATAGAACACATTGAAGATGCATTCTATCCTTCAGTCAGAAGTTATAAATAAGAAATTGTTATGGAAATAGTATTTGATATTAAAAATCTTATTTATACTATTCGAGGTATAAAAGTTATGCTGGATTCTGATCTTGCTAAAATATATGGTTATCAAACAAGAAGTTTTAACCAGCAGGTAAAAAACAATATTGAAAAATTTGATGAAGACTTTCGTTTACAACTTACAAAAGAAGAATATGAAAAAATCTTGATGTCAAAAAATTTGACATCAAGTTGGGGCGGAACCAGAAAATTACCTTTTGTATTTACAGAACAAGGCATTTATATGCTTATGACTGTTTTAAAAGGAGAACTTGCTGTAAAACAAAGTAAAGCATTGATTAGAGCTTTTAAGGAGATGAAAGATTTTATAATAGAAAACAATAATCTTATCGGGAATAATGAATTACTTCAGATTGCAATTCAGACATCTAAAAATACAGCTGACATCGCTTACCTGAAAAATACAATGATTAATAAAGATGAACTATTAGATATAATTAATGATTTCTCAAGTCTTCAAATTAAAAAAGAATATCTAATTTTAAACGGTGAGACAATCGAAGCAAACTTAGCTTATGACAGCATATATAAAACCGCAAAAAATAAAATCTATATAATTGATAATTACATAGGATTAAAAACTCTTGTGATGCTTAAAAATATAGATTGTAATATATCTGTTACTATTTTTAGTGACAACATCGGTTATGGTTTACACCAAAAAGAATTTGTAGATTTTTGCAAGCAATATCCCCAAATATCTATTACCTTTCGCAAGACTTGTGGTATTTTTCATGATAGATATATTATTCTTGATTATAATGATAAAAATGAACAAATATATCATTGCGGTGCTTCTTCAAAAGACGCTGGCAATAAAATTATGAGCATTTCTAAAGTTAATGAAAATCACGTTTATCATCAAATAATAGATACTTTATTAAACAATCCTATTTTGACATTAAAATAAAAAAAGGATAGAACACATTGAAGATGCATTCTATCCTTCTCTTAATAAGTCACCGAGACGCTAAGACATCAAGTCACTAAGATTTCTTGGTGACTCGGTGTCTTGGAGACTTAGTGTCTTTTATCCTACTGAACTTCCTGGAGCTACAGGCTGACTTGGTGACATGACAACCAATCTTCCGTCTTTGTCTTCAGCTGATAAAATCATGCCTTCGCTGACTATGCCTTTCAACTTACGAGGCTCGAAATTGGCGATGAAGCATACTTGCTTGCCGACTAATTCTTCAGGATTTGGATAATATTTAGCGATTCCTGAAACGATAGTACGTTTGTTCATACCGTCGTCAATCAAGAATTGTAATAACTTGTCTGCTTTTGGAACTTTAACACATTCTAAAACAGTACCGACTCTGATGTCCATCTTGCCAAATTCATCGATATTGGTGTTAGGCTTGATTGGATTTGGAGCCCATGCGTTGAGTTCGTTTTGTTTCTTTGTCTCTTCCAATTTATTGACTTGTGCTGCCACTGTCTCGTCTTCAACCTTTGTGAATAACAATTCAACTTCGCCGATAGTAGCGTTTTCGTTCAATAATATTGTTTCCTTAGCTTGATTCCAGCTGCTTACTTCAAGACCTATCATAGCTTGTAATTTCTTAGCTGAGAATGGCAAGAATGGCTCTGACAAGATAGCAAGTTTAGCAACGATTTGCAATGAAACTGCGAGAACAGTCTTAACTCTTTCAGGATCTGTCTTGAATTGTTTCCAAGGTTCGTTTTCTGTGAGGTAACGGTTACCGAGACGAGCAAGGTTCATCAATTCTGACAATGCTTCACGGAATTTATAAGTATCGAGAAGGTTAGCAATCTTATCAGGATATTGATTCATTTCTTCGATAGCAGCTTCGTCTTTTTCGTTAAGGTTAATCATAGCTGGAACCTTACCTTCGAAATATTTATGTGTAAGAACCAAAGTACGGTTTACGAAGTTGCCGAAGATAGCGAGCAATTCGTTGTTATTTCTATCTTGATAATCTTTCCAAGTGAAGTTGTTGTCTTTTGTCTCAGGAGCGTTAGCTGTCAAAACATAACGAAGGACGTCTTGTTTTCCAGGGAATTCTTCGAGATATTCGTGTAACCAAACAGCCCAGTTACGAGATGTAGAAATCTTGTCGTTTTCGAGGTTGAGGAATTCGTTAGCAGGAACGTTTTCTGGAACGATATAATCACCGTATGCTTTCAACATGCAAGGGAAGATGATGCAGTGGAAAACGATGTTATCTTTTCCGATGAAGTGAACGAGTTTTGTTTCTTCGTCTTTCCACCATTTTTCCCAGTCTGTACCTCTTTCTTTACATACTTCTATTGTGTTAGAGATATAACCGATTGGAGCGTCGAACCAGACATAAAGCACTTTGCCGTCTGCTTCTTCAACAGGAACAGGCACGCCCCAGTCGAGGTCGCGAGTAACAGCACGTGGCTGGAGACCGTTGTCGAGCCAGCTTTTTACTTGACCGTAGACATTAGGTTTCCATTCTTTATGACCTTCGATAATCCATTCGCGGAGCCATTGTTCGTATTGGTCTAAAGGAAGATACCAGTGTTTTGTAGCTTTCTTGACGAGTTCAGCGCCGCTGAGAGCTGAGTGAGGGTTGATGAGTTCATCAGGGCTCATTGAAGAACCACATTTCTCACATTGGTCACCGTAAGCGTGGTCGTTGCCGCATTTAGGGCAAGTACCAATAATGTAGCGGTCTGATAAGAATTTGTTACGTTCTGGGTCGAAGAATTGTTCTGATTCTCTTTCGATAAACTTACCTTCTTCGTAGAGTTTTTTGAAGAAAGCAGCTGCTGTCTCATGGTGAGTCTTTGAGCTAGTACGAGAATAAATGTCGTAGCTGATGCCTAATTTTTCGAAAGAATCTTTGATTATATTGTGGTATCTATCGACGATATCTTGAGGAGTGCAGCCTTCTTTTTCAGCTTTGATAGTGATAGGCACGCCGTGCTCATCTGAGCCGCCGACAAACAAAACCTCTTCACCTTTCATTCGGAGGTAACGGACGTAAGTATCTGCTGGGATATAAACACCTGCCAAGTGACCGATATGCACTGGACCATTAGCATAAGGTAATGCTGTCGTTACCGTGTAACGTTTGAAATGTTTGTCGTTATTTTCCATTGTCTGTAGTTTTATATGATATTAATTAAGGTGCAAAGATAATAAATATTTTTCTGAGAAATGTTAATAAGAATTAGTAAAAAGAAGGAGTTATAAAGACACTATTTTTATCTTTAAATATGTTTTGTTGATAATTTTTTCTAAACATTTTTTCCTTAATTTTGTCTTTCATTAAACATTAAAACAATTCATCATGATAACTTTTGAAGAACAAATTCGTAACGAAAATATTAAAGACATCGCCAATAAATTAATGTGTGCTGCTCGCACCGCGCCTAAGGCAAGAGGCATAGATAATCTCGTGCTCGCCGTAGCAACCGACGACACCATAGTGAAAATAGCTGAAAAAATGAAACAACTCGCTGCCGAACGTGATATGGCATTCCTCAACCGCGACGCAGAAAATATCTTGAACTGCGGCGCAGTCATTTTATTCGGAATGAAGATTAGTCCACTAGGCTTGAACTGCGGTGCTTGTGGTTTCAAAGCCTGCGGCGACAAACCTAAAAACGTGCCTTGTTTCTTCAACGCCAACGACCTCGGAATAGCAATAGGCTCAGCAGCATCATTAGCCACCGACTTCCGAATCGACAGCCGCGTAATGTTCTCTGTAGGTCAAGCCGTTTTGGCTCTCAACTTATTACCAGATTGCAGCATGGTTTTGGCATTGCCACTCTCTGTAAGCAGAAAGAGCATTTTCTTTGATAGAGGATAATTTTGTTAATTCATAATGCATAATTCATAATTACTTTATTTGCCAAAAAAGCCGCTACTTCAAAAAAGTAGCGGCTTTAATTATGCATTATGAATTGTGAATTATCTAACAACAAGTTTCTTTGTAACGACTTGTCCTCCGATTACGTTAACAAAATACATTCCAGGTGCAAAGTCTGAAATATCTATTGTTGCAGTTCCTTCAAAGACGAAGTTACGAACTTCTTGTCCTTGCATATTAACGATATGTACACAGACGAAACCTTTGTCGTAGTCTGTTGTCAATCTCAAAGCATCGGTGGCTGGGTTAGGGAATAATCCTACTTCGAATGGAGCTTTGTTTTCATCTACACCAGCAGTGACATAAATAGCATCAACGTTATTGCTATAGGTAACAACTTTAGCTGATACTCTTAAGATTGGATTGTCTGCTGCCAAACAGTTAGAGCAATAATTTTGTCCGTTGACACAGTCAGGATAATTTGGATGACATTCATCAATATAAGATGGATCTAATTGATAGAACAAATTGATTGTGCTGTCTGCAATATATTCATCGAGGCTGTAATCCCACACCATAGCCAATGAACCTGGGCACCATCCAGAACGGTTGTAAGTCCATGTACCAGCTTGTGGTTGACAGCCAGCTGGGTTAGGATTACATGTTCTCCATAAGTGTTGTTCATAAACTTTTTCATCGTTGATGAGAATGTTATGAGTTGCTTCGTAGAACTCAGCGGCATTGCCTGTGTTATAAGCTCCGTTATTACCGCTGCTCCAGTTGTGACCTGTTGTGGTAATCTTCAAATTAGCTTTCTCTACTTCTTCTGAGAAAGTATATAATTGTGTTGGAACAGGTTGTCTGTTTCTATAATCACCAAAGTCATATATACCATTCCATATTTCATTCATATTGATATATTTATATTCAGGTTGTCCCTTTGTCATATCAAAAATAGCTGTAGGAATATAACCTTGTCCGTCCCATGTCTGGAAGTAAAGTTCAAATTCAACGAGACCTTGTAATAATGTAGTATAATCTGTTACATCCAATTTATCGTCACATTCTCCGCCGAAAGGTGTCACATAACGATAAAGCTCAATCCATTCACCGCGATAGTTTTTGATACGGCAATGACCGACTCTGTCGTATGGGTCACATACGCCGTTGACGCAATTATGATTATATATCAAATCAATTTTATTGAAAGCATTGACATGTGTTGGAAATACATATTCATTGTAATTGTATTGTTTGCTTGGGGTCACTGCTAAATCACCATCGAAAGCTGTAACGCTGATATTATCAAATTCGTTAGTTACTTCGAATGTATTAGAAACACTTGTAACTTTTCCACCTGATTGTTGTACATTAGCTGTCATGTTGAATATACCATATTTAGTAGGTGTCCATGAAGCATACCAGTAACCATTATCTGGATTATCAGGATAAGATGTCATCAATTCGATAGTTTCACCTTCAATATCACATGTCACTGATTCAAATTTGATTGCATCGCCATGTTCGACATAAACACTAAGTGATATGATTATAGGTGATTCTAAATCATTTACATAAACCATTGTTCCGTCATAAGGACGACGAATTGTGATTTCAGGAGTATATTTATTAGGGTCTATGACTTCGAAAGTACGTGTTACAGAAGGAGCTGCTTGCCATTCATTGTTACCGTTTTGAACAGCTTTAACTTTAACGATACCTTCCTCGCCTGTCAATGTCAAAATGTTGCCATCCAATGTAGCTGGTCCTTCTATTAATTCAAAATTAACATCTAATCCTGATGTTGCAGTAGCTTTCAATTCTATAGGTTCTGCAAATATCAATTGATCTGAAATTATAGGAAATTCTATGAATTGTGATGCCAAACCTGCTGGGATATGACGAACCAACAAATTATCATAAGCAGCATGAGAGCTGTTCAAGAAGAAGATTCCGTCCCACATAGCTGGGTCGAAACGGTCGCCAGAACCTGGCTTCAAACCAGCATTGATACCTTGAACTTCTGGAATTGGCTGAAACTCGCCAGTGCAACCATAGTCAGCAAATAATGTAACGCTACCTGCACCATCATTAGCTTCAAGGTCTATCATGATTTTCCAACGTGACCATCCTTTTTGTTCATAGTCGAAGTCAACAGCTAACTTATTATTAGGCAATACTATACCATTGACAAATTTTGGTCTTTCATCAAAACCTGTAGTTGTGAAATAAATACCGCCGTCTTTACTTGATAAATTTGGATTTGGCTCTGTTGTCTCGTAATTCATTGGTGGCAAAACAACACCGTCGCCGTCAGCATCATAACCTACTCCGAAAACAGTTCCCCAGTGATTACGAAGAATATCTAACTCTATCTCTATAGTTCCGCCTTCTGAAAAATCAAACTGAAAATCAGGAGTTGATTTATGTGTTGCTACTTCTCCATAGTTTGTATTAGCATTGTCAAAGAAAACAGCTAATGATTCATCAGGTGCAGTTTGTCCACCAGCACCTAAATATTCTACTTTCAATTGTCCGCCACCAGCACTATGCGCTCTGGCAACCCAATTATCTTGACCATTTAAAATGACATCTTCTTGATAATCGTTGAAATCTTTTGTTATGACAGTCTGCGCCTGAACAGAAACTATCATCAACAAAGAGAGAATTAAAAATACTAACTTCTTCATAACTTTTTATGTTTTATTTATTAATCTCTAACAACAACTTTCTTTGTTAATACATTTTCACCTAATATCTTAACAAAGTAAACACCACTATTTAAATCTTTAATATCTACTGTAGTGCTTGTCTCAAACGAAAATTCTTTGACTGTCTGTCCTAATGAATTGACAATAACAACATCTTTTACACCTTCTGTTTCTGCTGCTAATGTTAATGTATTTTTAGCAGGATTTGGGAAAATATTTATATAATTGTATTCATTTTCCATAACATTTTCTGGTGATAATGTAGCCAATGTTGCAACACAAGCAAGATTCATTTGTGTGAAAATTTGTGATTGTTCAAAAGAATTGACACTTGCACCTATAACATCATTACCTGTGTGCATGTATGGACTTGGATTATCTTTGTCTTCAAAAGGATAAATTCCCATGAAACCATTCTTATTGAATGATGTATGGTCACTGTCACCTTTATTGAATGTTACGTGACGTACTTGTAATTCTGGGAAATAAACACCAGCTAAGTTCATATAATATTCACCAAGAGTAGCAACATTATCTGGATAAATCAAGTCGATATGAATTTCATTGCCTTCATGTAAATAACCATTCATGTCATTATTGAAATAAGCAACTACATCATAACCCATATCTGCACAAAATGATGCGTATGCACCGCTACCAATCAAACCTTGTTCTTCAGCAGAAAATGCACAATAAATAATTGTACGTTCAAAACTGTATTGTGATAAAATTCTTGCTGTCTCTAAAACTGTAGCAACACCTGTTGCGTTATCGTCAGCGCCTGGACACATACCTGAATGGCTGTATGAATCGTAGTGGCTACCGCAGATAATATATTGGTCAGGATATTTTGTTCCCCATTGTGTTGCGATAATATTTGGTGATGATTCATTTACACCATATTTAAATTCAAATTGTTCAACTTCCAAACCATCAAGTTCATTGAATCCTAAATTTTCAAATTGTTCGTAAATCCAATCTCCTGCTGCGTATGCTTCTGTTGAGTTGTAATATCTTCTTTCGTAATCTTGTAAATGTTGAACTGTAACTTCTAAATTTTCAATTTCAACTTCATTCATTAATTCTCTAACTATTTGATCTTCTTCTGTTACTGTTGGAAATTCGTTACGATATGCTTGAGCTAATCTTGCAGTTTTATTATCGATTGCAACAACACCATCATTTTTATAAGGGTTAATATTATCAGCCAATGGTTTGACAATCAATAAATCATCATTACTGAATAAAACTTCAATATTTTCTCTCTCAATATAACTTTGTTGATTTTCTTTTTCACAATAAACTATGTAATACAAATCATTGTCTTCAAAAGATTTTTCATCTAACAAAATCATATTGTCATTAATATTTTCTGATGTAGCAAGTACAAAATTATCATTGTAATAATGAATATCAATGTCTTGATTGTTAAATATTTCTCTTAAATTTTGCTGATTTTTAACTTTAATCATCACAAAATTATCTGCAAACATTATTGAAGTGATGCATAATGCTAATAAAAGTAAAATTGTCTTCTTCATCTTATTTATTATTATTGTTAATATTTTTCCAATACTCTGAAAATGATTCCTTTGCAAATTTTGGTAATTCTCTTTTGGTTCCCCATTTTTTCTTTATATGATAACTTAATTCCATATCTTTGAAACTGCTACCATATTTGTCGATATTTTTCCTGCTAGTCATTTTTTTCATTAATAGATTGAAAAAATTTTTCTCGCCTACCAACGATTTATCTAGCTTTATCAAGTCTTTTCTATTTTCTAAAAATAAATCTTTCAAAGAGATGTTAACAGGACAAACCTCTGAACATCTGCCACATAATGTACATAATGAACAGAAATGAGATGTTTCTTCTATATCTTTTAATAATGGTAAAGAAATAGAACCTACTGGTCCTGGATTGTATTCTTCATAAGTATGACCGCCTACTGTATTATAAATAGGGCATACTTCCAAACAAGCTCCGCATTGAATACATGATAAGATATTTCTTTGTTTGTCTTTTGATAAAATATTGGTTCTATTGTTATTAAGTAAAATAACATACAACTTTTGAACCTCGCCATTATTTGTCAATGGTTTATTTACAAAAGAATATAAAGAAGATACGTTATTGTTTGAATCGTATAAAGACGATAATGGTAATAAAACTCCCAACTCGTCCATAGAACTTATCATTTTATCAATACCAGCAACGATAATATGTATAGGCGCATATGTACTTGATTTTAAAATATTTCCTTCATTTTCAGTCAACACTATTGTGCCAGTGTTGGAGACCAGGAAATTAGCTCCAGTTATTAAAGCTTCTGGTTGATAAATATCTTTTCTTAATGTATTTTTGGTGAAAGCTGTTAGTTGCCTCTCATTGCAACCTTCTTTTATACCGAAATTGGTCGCGTATAAATCAGCTACTTGCTCTGTGGTTTTATGAGCTGCCGACGACTTGAAATTATATGGTTTCTCGTTAAAAACACCACATATAAAGTCACCGATGTTGGTATCGGTGACTTTTATTTTTTTCATTTCAAGATAAGATATCAAATCTATTTCTTCTAATGTGGTACTCTTTGTCTTGACGATTTTCTTTACTCTATTCTGACTTAAAATATCGTAAATCATTTTTCTAGCTTCGTCAGAGTCGTTGGCCCACAACAAATTACCACCATTATTGGTGAAATTGGTATCGAAATCGACTAATAACTTATCTAATTTTTTAAAAGCCTTGCTTCTTATGTTAAAGGCTCTTTGTTTTTCTAGTTCTATATTCGAATAATAATTGGAACGATTTTTAACATTCTGCATAAAAGAATCATAACGTAACATCATATTTTCATAATGTTCGTCATCGAAAGCTATCTTTTTTGCATTCTGATTAAAAACTATCCCTTTATCATTCATGCACACCTATATTATTTAAGGTTAATTTTTGCAACTCTGTTAGCGTGACGTCCGCCTTCAAAATCTGTTGTCAAATAAGCTTGAACTATTTCCCAAGCTAATTCGTTTTCGATGAAACGACCAGGAAGTGTCAATATGTTAGCATCGTTATGTTGACGTGCTAATCTTCCAAGTTCTACATTCCAGCAAAGAGCAGCTCTTACGTTTGGATGTTTGTTAGCTGTCATCTGTGCGCCATTACCGCTGCCACATAAAATAATACCAAGTGGATAAACTCCATCTTGAATATCCTGTGCCAATGGATGGATGTAATCTGGATAATCTACACTTTCTTCTGAAAATGTTCCGTAATCTTTAACTTCGTAACCGCTTTCTATCAGTCTTTCAATGATATATTGCTTCATGGCAAATCCACCATGATCGCAAGCTATAGGAATTAATCTTTTCATATTACAATTGTTGATAAATTTTTACAAAGTTAAAAAATATTTCAATGATTAAATACTATTTTTCTCACTAATTATGAATATTTTACAAAAAAAAATCAGTCATCTGTTTATTATGTATATTATTACTAATCAATACTTTAAAAGTTATCAACATTTTTATTGTTAATAACTCTTAAACTTGTTAATTTTATTTTAAAACTTTTTAACAAATCAACATTTTTACGTTTTGAACAAAATTTATCCTCGTTTGTTAACATGTTTAAACAAAGTTATCAACAATAAAAATAAGGGTTATTTTTGTGATTTATAATCATTTAATGAGTTATCAACAATGACTCATTCATCCAATTTTTCATATTAATTTTAATTTTTAAAAAAATATATATAAAAGAATGAGAGGGGATGAACTAAGAACTTTGAACTTATATTTTATTTTTTAAGTTCAATGTCAAAGTTCAGTGTCAGAGTTCAGCGTCAGAGTTCTTAGTAAATAATTATCGTTTCCACTTTACATTAATTAACATTCCGCTGATGGCTGTGAAGACTGCATAAAATGGATATATGAATTCGAGTGGTAAAGTCCATTTCAGAAGACCGCTTTGATTCATGAATGATGTTATGTTTTTAAGAAGCGGCAAATCTATAAATAATTTAAGGAGTGTTAAAAGAAAATAAAGACTCCACAAGGCTGGGATAAAAAACGCGCTTACAAACAACGAAACTATGCTTAAATTGAAAAATAAAACAATGAAAGCTGTAGCTAATATTTTCCAGCTTGTATATGCTTTGGTTTTTGAAACCCATCTTCTTCTTTGACGGAAAAATTCTGAAACTGTTTTACATGTTTTTGTTTCAACTATTGCTGATTTGCTCAATAAGAATTTTACACTTTGATGTCCATAATTCTTGACGAATTGTTCCATTAAAAACATGTCGTCGCCCGAAGGAATGTTAAAATCTTTTCTGAATTTTTCAACTTCTAAAGCTGCTTCTCTTTCGTAAGCCATATTTGCTCCGTTGCACATCACAGGAAAACCTATATTTGCAGAACCTGCTGTGCTTCCTATCAGACTCAAATGTTCTAAAACCTGAATCTTTTCAAAAAATGTTTCAGCTGGTGCCAGCAAAACAGGAGCTAAAATCATCTTGCATTTTTTTTCATTATAAAAATTAACAATGCTTTCAATCCATGTTGTTTTAAGAACACAATCGGCATCAGTGACAATAACTAAATCATTGTGTGCCAAATGTAAAGCCTGTGAAATTGCAAACTTCTTTCCTTCTTTTTCAGCACTGAAAATTTTTATGTTGATGTCGTTATTTACCTTAATGAAATTTTCGACTATTAATAAGGTGTTGTCCTTAGAATGATCATCTATGATTATTACTTCAAATAAATCTTTTGCAAATGTTTGATTATAAAGTGATTTTAATAATCTTTCAATATTATTCTCTTCATTTCTTGCGGCTATCAAAATGGAAACTTTAAGGTCATTTTTTTTGTTGAAAGTGAAAAATCTTTCCTTTAAGCTATATAATCCGTAAGTGAATGCAAAAATACAAATTAGATATAAAGCACTTATAATCAGTATTATATTTAATAATATTTGAAGAAGTTCAAGATTCATTTTTTCTAAAAAATTTAAAGCGATGTATTAAAAATAATCCCAAAACAGCTGGAATTGCAATGTTGAAAATCCATAATAAAGAACTTGCAGAAAATACCATTATTCCGTATTCTGAACTTATATTGTTAAGTATCAACCATTTTTCAAATACTAAAATACTTACAGAACCTCTTACTGCAATTTCTGTAATTGTGATAAATGGTATCACCATCATCAGTAAATATGTTAATGAAATAGGTATCATTGCTTCCATATAATTTAATGGTATGTTGAAAGCCCATATTAGAAGCACGAATTGGAAGGTGTAGAGAAAATATCTTAAAAAAGATAATGTTAAAATTTTTAACAATTCGACTTTATTATATAGTGAAAATATTTCAAAATATTCTTTAGTCTTTTCTTTAAATTTTTTAGGGATTAAAAACTGAAAATATTTTAAGAAATGAATATTGAAATACATTATTAATAATAGTGCTATTATGGAAATTGCAGCTATTAAGAAAAGTATAAAATTTTTATTAACGAAAAACATTAAAGAAAGTAACCCTATGCTTACAGTCGCTATCATTTGTCCCATACCTCCGACAATTGTAACCATAGCAGCTTTTATTCTATCTCCTTTTTCCAACATGAAAATCCTGCCAAGAAAATTGCCCATTCTGTTAGGAAAAAACATTCCAGATGTCATTCCTGTAAAAATAGAAAGAAATGATTTCCATTTACTTATATCTTCAATTGGCCTAAGTTGTACTTTCCATTTTATACCTTCTAAATAAATATTAACAGAAACTAATAAAAATGCTAAAAGTATTAAAATATAATTTTGGGTTGAAGTGACTGACGATTTCAAATCAGTCATGAGTTGTGTAATATTTTGGTTATGAAATATTTTTTTATATAAAATCCAAATGCCTAATAGTACTATTACTATTTTGATTATTATTTCTGTGAATTTTATTATTTTTGCTTTACTATTCATAACTCTACAAAAATAAAAAAAATTGGTTAAGGAAAGGATAATATTAGGCATAGACCCAGGAACTTTGATAATGGGTTACAGTTTGATTATGCAGAGAGACAAGCAGCTTTCTTTATTAAGAATGGGTGTCTTAAAGTTGAAACAATATGATAATCAAGCTTTAAAGTTAAAGAAAATTTTTGAAAGAGTTTTAGAAATTATAGACGAATATCATCCTGATGAGTTAGCCATTGAGGCTCCATTTTATGGTAAAAATGTTCAGTCGATGTTGAAACTAGGCAGAGCGCAAGGTGTTGCAATGGCAGCTGCATTATACAGAGACATTCCAATTTTCGAATATTCACCTCGTAAAATAAAACAGTCGATAACAGGTAATGGAGCAGCGTCGAAGGAACAAGTAGCTATTATGCTACAGAAAATCATTAAGTTTGATCACTTGCCAGATTTTTTAGACGCTACTGACGCCACAGCAGCTGCAGTGTGTCATTATTTCCAACGATCACTTAATATCGTTAACGATACCGACGAAACTAAAACTGTTAAAATACCTAAAGCAAAAAAATCATCAAGCTCTAGCTGGCTCACCTTTATTAATAATAATCCAGACAGAACAATTTGAAAATTGAAAACTGAAAATTGAAAATTACCTTAACTTTCGAATTTCAATTTTCAATTTTACATTAGTTTTTGATAAAACTGCCACCATTTATCTGGAAGTTCATTCTCCATGGCCAAATCATAGTCTTCTCTTGAACAAGGAATATAATGATGGCGTTCGTATTTTTCTCTGTCTTTGCTCTTGAATGACAAATCTATCCACCATTTTCCGCTGACTTTATGACAAAGGAAAATTATGTCTTCATCAAATCCTTCTAAATTGACGATATAACGTTTGAAATCTTTGTTATTATTGCTAGGAAAATCGTTTATGCGTAAGCTGAATCCTTCAATAAAATACCAAATCATCTGTGATAAAGTATTGGCAGTCACGTTGTTGATATCGTATGTTGGATTATATTCAAAGAAACCTATTGAAGTCAGTTTTGGATTCATTCCGGCATAACGTGTCATCTTACAGCCGTCTTCAGAAGAGAATCCGTTTGGTGAATTAAATTTAACTCCGGGAGCATCGGCAGCGCGAAATGCAGATGTATCAATAGTTATAATGTCGGCATTACGTAGCAAAGGCTCTGTGACTTCAATATTAGCTTTTATATTTCCAATTCTATGAACATCGAAAAGGAGTTGTTTCATCAAATCTACATGATGATTATCAACATAATAACTTTGATATCCTATATTAGTATAGTTGAAAAGAAAACTTGGCTGATGTAATATAATGTGACTTAAATAAGAATTGGAATTTAATTTTTCCTCATCTTGACCAATATCGAAACGAGAATCTATAGAAGTGATATTAACTAATTTCCCTGTATTTTCATAAACTTGGTAAATAGGATAAGTTAAATCCTGACTGCCACCTATTATAATAGGTACAATTCTATATCTCATCAAAATGCTAAAAACTCTGCTAAGAGCAAAATACGTATCATCGATGTCGAAACCAGTTTTAATATTTCCTAAGTCTATGATTTTTAAATCACTCCAATGATTATAAAGTTGATATAATGATTTTCTTATGGCATTTGGAGCATCTTTACAACCTTTGTTATCAAAAGAATTACGTTCTTCTTCAACACCAACAATAGCAAGTTGAAACTCGTCAAGTTCAGGAAACTCCTCACCTTCTTTATATATAGTTATACTGTTTCCAATTTGATTTGGACTGTATAAATTACAATTTTCAATAAATTCTTGCTTTATCGTATTAAGAAAAACATTGATTTCCATTATATTATCCTTTATCTTATTTTTTTTCAAAATTAAAAAAATTATTATAAAAATTCAGAATTTCAGAAGTTCAAAATCTCAAAAAAAATTTGAATTTTTGATGTTTTGAATTTCTGATCTTTAATTATAAATTCTTTCTTACCTTTGTTCTCTAAATAATTAATATGGACAATGTCTGTTGACTGTAGTCTATTGTCCATAGTCTTAAAAAAGTATGAAGATATTATTTTTAGTCATAGGTAAGACCGATGAAAGTTATTTAGAGACAGGTATCGGTAAATATATCAAAAGGTTAGAGCATTATATTCCTTTTGAAATGAAGGTTATTCCAGATATTAAAAATAGGAAGACTTTAACAGAAGAGCAGCAGAAAAAAGCTGAAGGTGATTTGATATTGTCACAATTAAATCCAGGTGACGATTTGATTTTATTGGATGAAAAAGGAAAGACTTTTACATCTGTGTTTTTTTCACAATGGATTGAGAAACAGATGAATGCTGGAAGCAAGAGAATAGTCTTCGTCGTTGGCGGACCATACGGTTTTTCAAAAGAAGTTTACGACAAATGTAAATTTAAGATAAGTCTTTCAGAAATGACTTTTTCACATCAGATGATACGATTGATTTTTGTAGAACAGCTTTATCGAGCTTTCACTATTATAAAAGGAGAGCCTTATCATCATGTATAAAGACAACGGACTATAGTCAACTGACAACAGTTTGTGTTAATATTATTTAACAAGAAAAAAATAAAAAAACAGGAAAAAGTTATTGACAAAAGTGGTTCAATTTTGTATATTTGTAGACTATTTGAACATTTATTCACACTTAAAAATATAAGACTATGGAAAACTTAATTGAATTACTAAAGCAACAACAAGAAGGTTATGATGACATCAAAGCTGAAAAGAAACTAAGTCTTTTTTATCACAAAGCTCATGGTGCAGGAATAGAATCATTTTTAGACGAATTCTTTGAATGGTTGCTATTAACAAAACAAATGGATTATAAAGATATCATGAAGATGTCTGACCATGATTTACATGATATGTATGAATTAGAATACAAGAAATAATTAAATTTACATTAATAAAAAAATACCGATTTCAAATTTGAAATCGGTATTTTTTATTTGGGTAGTTTTTAAATTCTTATAACTTCAATGAAACACCAATTGTTCCACCTGCAGCATGGTTACCCATACCAAATTCAACGCCAACACCGATATTACCAAAGAAATAACGGCATCCTAAATGTCCATTAAGTGCGAAGTTTCTACCTACTAAACCTAAATTTAAGCCTAAATAAGTATCCAAATGTTGAACAAATTCATAGTGGAAGTTTCCTCTTGCTGCGAGTGATAAATGTGTGTATTCATCGCTGAGATAAAGACCAAGTTCACCTCCAACAGAAACAGCTGCTTTACCATTAATAAAACCGCTTGCTACACCATAATCTAATGCTATGCCTAATGGCAAACCGTAATCACTAAAACCAACTTTAGCACTACCAAGTAATTGACCTTTGCTCATTTCTTGTGCTTGAACTCCTAAACCTAAGAAGCAAATAGCTACTAATGATAATAAAAATTTTCTCATGACTTTAATTTTTTTGGTTAATACTACGGCGCAAAAGTAATATTTTTTTTTTAGGTATATAAATATCAGAAAAATTTTTTTTCTTACATTTGCGAAATAAAATATAAAAATATGTCAAAGATTTTTGGAACATTAATGAAGACCATATATTCAGTAGGTAATATTCCTATTGATATGAAAAAGAAGAGATTAAATCCTGTTAAAGCTCAAACAAAAGAATTAAAGAAATTGCTTAAGAAAGCATCAAATACAGCTTTTGGTCAGCATTATAAGTTTGATGAAATATTAAAATCTGAAGATATTCTTAAAACTTATAAAGAAAATGTTCCTATCTTCGATTATAATTCAATGTATAAGAACTGGTGGTTCCGTGCTTTGAATGGAGAAGAGTATGTTACATGGCCTGGAAAGATTAAATATTTTGCTTTGAGTTCTGGCACTTCTGAAGCTTCAAGCAAATTTATCCCTATTACTAGCAATATGTTAAGATCTATTAAGAAAGCTAGTATCCAACAAATTTTAGCTGCTACTAAATATGATTTCCCTTTAGATTTTTACGATAAAGGTTTCTTGATGATTGGCGGCAGTACACATCTTCAATATAATGGAACTTATTATGCTGGTGACCTTTCAGGTATCACAGCAGCAAAACTTCCTTTCTGGTTTGAATATTTCTATAAGCCAGGAAGAAAAATATCACAAACAACAGACTGGAATACCAAACTTGATGAGATGGTTAAAAAAGCACCATCATGGGATATTGGAGTTTTAGTTGGTGTGCCTTCATGGGTTCAAATCCTTTTGGAAAGAATTATCAAAGAATATAACTTAAACACAATCCACGATTTATGGCCTTCATTATCAGCGTACGTTCATAGTGGCGTTGCTTTTACACCTTATGAAAAGAGCTTCGAAAAACTTTTCGGTAAACCTGTTGTTTACAGCGAAAGTTATTTAGCATCAGAAGGTTATATAGCTTATCAAGTTGATCTTAACAAACGTATCATGCAGCTTGTCGTTGACAATGGAATTTACTATGAATTTGTTCCTTTCAACGAAAACAATTTCGATGAAGACGGCAATATTAAACAAAATTGCAATTCTCTTACAATTAGTGAAGTTGAAGAAGGCGTTGACTATGCAATTTTGTTATCAACAAATGCTGGTTCATGGAGATATTTAATAGGTGATGTCGTTAAGTTTGTCAATAAAGAAAAATGTGAAATCACTATTAGCGGAAGAACAAAGCAGTTCTTGAGTCTAGTTGGTGAACATCTTTCACAAGATAATATGAATCAAGCCGTTGAAAATATTTCTAACGAGCTTAAAGTCGATATCAACGAATTTACTGTAGCAGGTTTCCGCGAAGACAAGACCTTTGCACATCATTGGTATATAGCTTGCGATGAGCCTATCGATAAAGAATTGGCAATCAAGAAAATTGACGAGCATCTTAAAGTTTTGAATGATGACTATCGCGTTGAACGTGAAGAAGCTTTGAGAAACTTATACATTGATGTTTTGCCAACACATGTCTTCTATGACTTCATGGAAAAAACTGGAAAAATTGGTGGAGCAACAAAATTCCCACGTGTTTTGAAAGGCAAGAGATACGAAGACTGGAAAGAATTTATATCATCTTTAAATTCAGATAAATGATATTTTTAGAAGGTGTAATTATCGGATTGTCACTAGCCTTGATAATGGGCTTTGGACCAGCATTCTTTACATTGATTCAAACAAGTATCAGCAGAGGTTTTAAGTCTGCTATGTTTCTAGATTTGGGAATTATCCTAAATGACATTTTTATTGTTGCATTGATGATGATGACAAATGTTCAGTTTAACATCAATAATAGAGAAAATGTCGTATATGGAGGTATAGCTGCTGGTATCATATTGATAATATTCGGTATTTACACTTTCCTTTTATCTCCTGAAAAAATTATGCACATCAGTGAGAATAATAATCAGAAGATAAATAATATGAATGAGAAATTTGTTGATAAACCTAAATGGTACATTTTTCTCACTAAAGGTTTTGTTATCAACATTTTCAATCCTTTTGTATGGATTTTTTGGGTTACTTGTGTTGCAACAGCGTCAAGTAATTTCAGCGGTAACAAATATTCAATGATTATTTTCTTTTTGGGAGTTTTTGCCACTGTTTTGTTTTTCGATATCCTCAAGGCAGCAGGAGCTTATTCTCTTAAGAGATTCTTTACAGAAAAAATGATGAAAATAATGAACCAAATAATAGGTATAATTTTGATAATATTTGGTTTGTATATCGCAGTAAGAGTAATATTTACCCCGATTACTCTTTAATTAAGAATCAAATTTAGGATTTATTCAAAGAAATCGAACTTAATATCCTTGACATTAAGTTGAAGGTTTGTCTTTCCTTGCCAGAAATTTTTCTCTATGCAATAACATATTGAGAATGGTTCTTTAGAATTGACTCTTTGATACTCACCGCCTTTTTGGAAAGCTATGCCTGGTAAGACAGTATTACTGTCATCTTTTTGAGCCATTGACAACTTAAGATGTTTTCTCTCTTGTCCGCCTACAGGGCGTGATGAACCTGTATCTACAACGTCTCTTGAAAGGAACACAGGAGCCATGTTACCTGGTCCGAATGGAGCGAATTGCTTCAATACTCTCACGAATTTTGGAGTGATATCTGAGAAGTTTATCTCTAAATCTACGTTAAGTTCTGGAATAAGTTCTTCGTTGTCAATATTATTTGCTACATACTCTTCAAAGCGACGAGCAAATTCTTCGAGGTTTTCTGGTTTTAATGACAAGCCTGCAGCATACTTATGACCGCCGAAGTGTTCTAATAAATCAGAACAGTTGTCGATAGCGTCATAAATATCGAAGTTTTTGATAGAACGAGCAGAACCTGTTATGAGGTTGTTCGATCTAGTTAAAACTATAGTTGGTCTATAGTAACTGTCTGTGAGTCGTGATGCAACGATTCCGATAACGCCTTTATGCCAGTTTTCGTTAAATATAACGGTGCTTTTTGCATTGAGGAGTTTTTCGTTTTGTTGAATCATTGAGAGAGCTTCTTCAGTGATTTTATTATCGAATTCGCGACGTCTTACGTTAAGGTCGTTTATCGAAGAAGCTAACTTTTCAGCATGTTCTTTTCTTTCAGCTATGAGCAGTCTCACAGAGTCGCTGGCTTTTTCCAGTCTTCCTGCAGCATTTATACGAGGTCCTATCATGAAGACCAAGTCGCTGATAGTTACTTCCTTATTAAGTACGTTTTGAGGTTGTTCAGAATTTGTTGAAGGTTCCTCCTCCACTCTGTGGACATTAGCGTGGCTGAGAACAGCTTCAAGTCCTGGTCGTGGATTTTTGTTTATGAGCATAAGTCCGTAATAAGCAAGGACTCTGTTTTCTCCAGTGATAGGAACGATGTCGGCAGCGATACTTACAGCCACTAAATCAAGAAGTTCGTACACTTCTTCTATTGGGCGGTTCAGACTCATAGACAAAGCTGTTATGAGTTTGAAGCCAACGCCGCAACCAGACAACTCTTTATAAGGATATTGGCAATCTGGACGTTTAGAATCTAATACAGCTACAGCATTAGGAATTTCATCGCCTGGACGATGGTGGTCGCAAATGATGAAATCGATGTTACGTTCGTTTGCGTATTCTATTTTATCGACAGCTTTGATACCGCAGTCAAGGACAATGACGAGGCTGAAGCCATTTTCTGCAGCATAGTCTATACCTTTATAAGATATGCCATAGCCTTCCTCATATCTGTCTGGAATGTAAAACTCAATTTTTTTCTTGCTGATGAAATTTTTGAGATAAGTGTATATCAAAGCTACGGCTGTAGTACCATCAACGTCATAGTCGCCGTAAATCAAGATTTTCTCTCCGTTTTCATAAGCTTTCTTGACACGCTCAACAGCCTTATCCATATCTTTCATCAAGAATGGGTCATGAAGATGTGTTAAAGAAGGACGGAAGAAATCTTTGGCTTCATCATAATTTGTAATACCACGTTGGACAAGCAAAGTGGCGAGATTTTCATCAATGCCCAAAGCATTTGACAATTCGCCAACAATTTGTTTATCAATATTTTTATTTATAATCCAACGAGTATTCACATTAAAAAAATTTGACTTGTAAAATTACAACAAATAAATCCGATAAGCAAGTTTTTTTTCTTGAAAAAAATAAAAAAAATAATCGTTTAATATTCAGGATTTTATAAAAGACGACAAGTCAACAAGACTACAAGACTATAAGTTTTTGTTAAAAAATTTAAACATAGGCTCATTGCTCATGGCTCACATCTCATGACAAAAAAAACTTTAGAAAACACTTTTATAAATGATATATATTTCTTATTATTGCAATATGTTTAACCTAAAAATTCGTGTCCCTTGAAAAAGATTAAAACCTGCTTAATATCAGTCTTTTACAAGACTAATTTAGATAAAATAGTTGCTTTATTAAAAGAGCAAGATGTTCAAATTTATGCTACTGGCGGAACATACGATTTCATTAAAGAACTCGACGATTCTGTTAAGACAATAGAATCTCTCACTTCATATCCTTCAATTCTCGGTGGCCGTGTCAAGACTTTACACCCAAAAGTATTCGGCGGTATCTTAGGTCGTTTGCAAAATGAGAAAGATGTCGAAGAAATGAAACAATATGAAATCCCAGCTTTCGACCTCGTTATCGTTGACCTCTATCCTTTCGAAGAAACAGTGAAGTCAACAGACGACCCAGCTAAGATTATCGAAAAGATCGACATAGGCGGCATCTCATTGATTCGTGCTGGTGGCAAGAACTTCAACGAAGTCGTCATCGTTCCAGATTCAAAATATTATGTTGAATTCATGGAATTATACAAAGCTCAAAATGGTTGCACAAGCCTCGAAGATCGTAAACGTTTTGCAAAATATGCTTTCGCAACAAGCTCACATTACGACGGCATGATCTACGACTGGTTTGCAAAAGATGATGAGTCAAAAGACTTGAACATCCATATCGACAATCGCAGCGAGTTACGTTATGGCGAAAATCCTCATCAAAAAGCTGTTTTCTACGGCAAACTCGATGACGTTTTTGAAAAGCTTCACGGAAAAGACTTGTCATATAACAATTTGTTAGACTTAGAAG
>JBGVQR010000077.1:0-45670 GCA_045127605.1 Candidatus Limimorpha sp.
TTATTCTGTGCTCTTAGGATTTATCTGCTTGAATTGATAAGGTTTTTTCTTTTTTCTGTACTCTTGTACTCTTACCTTTCAGACTTTGCTTGGATCATTCGTTCAAAGAACTTGCCGAACAACCTCCCCTCTTAATCTTCATCTCCGTTCCCGTTGTTTTGCGAGTGCAAAGATACTGCTTTTTCCTTTCCGTCCAACCCTTTTTGAAAAAATTTTTCATTTATTTTATACTTTTTCATTATCCGCTGTCTCTCAGCATATTGCAGAATACCTCTGCAGACTTTTTGCCTTTTTTATGACGGTTCAGACCCCGAAAATCCGCCTTTTATGACTCTTTCCGCATGGATTTTAAAAGAAAAATATCACAAACAGACACGAAAACCCGAAAAACATGAACGGAATCGAATGGATTGTCTGCGCAAAATGGCACCATCCTGACCTCGAATATGCACAATCCGTACGAATCTTATCCTCCACGAATAAACACGGATATCTCGGATGGCTGCAGTCCATCAGTCAACTGACAATGGCTAAAAGACAATGGCCATATATACACCCTTATTAATTAATATAGGGGATTAATATCATAAGGTTTTTTTTGATTTTTTACTATTTAAAAAATCATTATTTTTGCCTTATGAAAAAGATTATATTTATCTTGCTATTATCATTTCAAGCTCTATATTCTTTAGGGCAAGTCATAAACATAACATCACAAGAGGAAAATCTTATTATTAGCGATCATACAATTAATCTAAAAAACAAACTTGCCTCCCACTCCAACTTCATTTTATTACCCAATGGTGCTCAGCCCGAAGAACTCGTTTGTTCTGAAAAACAAAACAACATAAATTATGAGAGCCAAATTTTAAATATTCGAGGTTACCAATTACTCCTTATTAATATATATGATTATGATAATATCTTTGACTTTGACATAAAAATAAAATATAATACTCGAAATGCCGCCTCTTATGGAAACAAAAGATTTCGCAACAGAGAATGGGATAACATTATTAAAAGTATTGCATTAAATCCAGAAGTAATTGAGGATTTCGATTATGATAGTAATGTTAAAAATATTTTAGACAATAATCTTGAAGGCTGCGAATATCTAATCGTTACGCCTAACAATGATGAAATATCACGATGGGCTGACACCTTAGCAAGATTCAGAAATGAACAAGGCATCTTGACCAAAGTTGTCAATTTTAATGAAATCGGAGATAATTTCCCTTTAAACATCAAAAATTATTTTAATGATATTTACAAAAACTGGGAATTAGTTCCTTCTGCTATACTTCTTTTCGGTGACTACAGTCTTGATGATACAAAAGGCATCTCTAGTTTTTATCTAGATAATCACCCAGATGGTTTGTCGTATCTTACCGACAATAAACTAGTAGATTTCAACAACGACAACCTCCCCGAAATTGCAATAGCACGCATTCCCGCAGCCGATGCTCAACAAGCAGAACTAATGGTTAAGAAAACTATCCATTACGAATGCTCCCCTTCTACTAATCCTGACTATTACGACAATCCTATTATGGTTATGGGATTTGAGGAGTCTCGTTGGTTTCAATTGTGCTCAGAAGTAATCGCTGGTTACTTTGAAAAAATAAACAAGAGTCCTAATCGCATCAATACGATTTTCAAAGGGACACCAGATTCTCTTTGGTCTACTGCTAAAAACACAGACATAATTATTAATACATTCGGTCCTGAAGGTTTGAATTACATCCCGTCCAATTTACGTCATCTGACAGAATGGAACGCTAATACAAATCAGTTGTGCACTGCTATAAACAAAGGCACTTTTCTAGTTCAATACAGGGGCCATGGTCAATATCAAGCTTGGACCAAGCCTTATCTTTCCAACAAGGATATTGACAAATTAAGTAATGAAGATCTGACTTTCGTTATGTCAACAAATTGTAGAACTGGAAATTTTCGTTACGATGAAAATGATAACGACTGCTTCGCAGAACACTTTTTGCGTTCAGATAACGGCTGTGTTGCAATTGTTGCTGCATCTGAGACATCTTTTTCTTATGTCAATGACACATATGTATGGGGATGTTACGACTATCTTTGGAACAATTTTATACCATCATATGGTAGTAACAGCACTCTTTTCAAATACCCTGCTTTTGCCAATGTATACGGAAAATACTTTTTAAGACAATCTTCTTGGCCAGAATTGAGTTTTAATAAAAATATAACGTACAATCTTTTCCATTACTTTGGAGACGCTTTTCTAAAGCTAAACACAGAAATACCTCAAAGAATAGACATCTCTTACCCTAATGAAATCACAAGCGATGATACCTTTATTAAAATCAAAAAAGATAAAGATACAAAGATAGCTTTATCTATAGAAGGAAAAATCATCGCCCTTTCAAGTGATAACGACAGTATCATAAATATCAATCCACAAGAAAGCGGTAGCAAAATCAAAGTTGTTGCAACCAAACAAGATTATTATCGTCATGAAGGTTTTATAGATGTGAAAAGTATCTTAGATAATGATGATTTATTTATATACCCCAACCCAACAAAAGACTTTTTATTTGTTGAAAGCAAAGGAATAAATAAGATTGAAATCTATAATAGCGTTGGACAGAAGTTAATGGGAATTAACAACAGCTCATCAAGAGAGAAAGTTGTCATTGACTGCAGCACATTAAAAAAAGGACTCTTCCTTCTTCATATCATCTACGAAGATAAAAGAGTCGGAAAGTCTTTTATTAGACTATGAACTTTGACTTTGAACCATAAAAAAAAGACTCCGAACATCTATGATATTCGGAGTCTTTTTTTATTAGTTAAGCATTAATTAACTGTTTCTAATTTTGTATTATTTCCCCATTTATCGAGGTTGAATGTCAAACTGAAGCGAAGAGTTCCTTCAAGAGGGTTTGTACCAGATGTTGCTGTATTATTGACTGGAACCAAGTATGACACATCGATATCAAATACATTGTGGCGTAAGCCTGCACCAAAAGTCATATAACGACGGTTACCTTTCATCTTAGCTTCATTGAAGAAACCTGTGCGTACGAAGAATGTTTGGTTATAGCAATATTCTGCACCTAATCCTAATGTGAATTCTTTAAGTTCTTCGCTAAATCCACCTGGAGCATCATAGAATGATTGTATTATACCTTGAACAGGACCAACATTGTCATCTTTACCAGCTGCTATAACTGGTTCACCATTTTCAAATATAATTGCGCCTGTTTCAGGATCTGTTGCATAAACTGGTGGTGTTGGAACCAACAATTTATTAAGATCAACAGAGAATGCCAATGTATTATAATCATCGATAGCGAGTTGCAATGTTGGACCTAAACGCAAGTTTGTAGGAACAAAGTCTTTCTCTAAGTTTGCTTCATTATATTGCATTTTTGAACCGATGTTATTGATAGATACACCCCATGAGAAGTTTGCGTCTGTATTGCTGAACCAATAGACAGGTCTTGTGTAATAAACTGCGATGTCTGCAGCTACAGAAATTGCAGGTTTAGAATAATCTTGAACACCTTGAGTCAAGTTTGAATATATCATACGACCTGCGACAGCACCTGAAATATACTTACCCAACTTACGAGAATAAGCCATATCAATAGCCCATTCATTTGGCATATATGTTCCTTTGTCTTCACCGCCATTACCTGTAAATGAAATCTCACCAAGGCTGAAATAACGTAATGTGGCAGCTACTGTTGATTTAGGGCTTACACGTTTTGAAAATCCGACATATGCAATATTCATGTCTGATACCAATTCTCTGAGCCAAGGGCTATATGCCAAACCAACTGAGAAATCATCTTCAATGAATGCATATTTTGCAGGGTTCCAATGCATAGAATAAACGTCTGGAGATGTTGAAACACCGACATCACCCATAGCTGACGACCTGGCATCTGGAGCAATCAACATAAATGGAACAGCTGTAGATATTACATTATATTCCAAATTTTGTCCCACAATTTGATCAATACTAACATCCTGTGCTTTAATGCCATTGGTTGCAAAAAGCAACACAAACAATAAGGTAAAAATCTTAATTCTTTTCATATTCTTAATAAATGATTATTCAATAAACGTGTAAGAAAATATATTATTGTATATTTATGTTTGATTTCGAAAAAAGTTTGCAAATATAATAATTATTTAATTATCAATCTAGAATATCCAGACGTTTCTTCACTTTGAGAATTTTTGATTATAACGTTATATACATATATACCCGCTCCCAATTTAACTCCTCCATCCGACTTGCCATCCCATCTTATAGGATTTATCCTTACTGTCGTTCCATAACGACGTTCCGTTATCGTTTTAACCAGCTGGCCCATAACGTCATATATTTTTATAACAATATCTATCTCATTATCTTTTTGATTATGTTCAAAGGTAAAGTTTGTATAATCATCCATCGGATTTGGATAGTTAGTTATGTTTTCTATATTGATGACTTTACCTTTTACAACTTCAAAACGAATCGATGCTACACTTGAATTATTATAGATATCCCATACCTTGAATGTTAATGTATGCTCGCCTTCATTCAAGTCGTAAAACTTATACGATAAAATACCATATTCATCTTTCGACAGAGGTGCATCATAGAATTGGTTAAGTGTATACACTTTATTTGTAGCCCCAGAAAGTGTTGCTGTTACATCATGACCGATGCCTGCTCCCGAAGTATTGATACCATTTTCATCTTTGATATATGCCAAAAGAAGTGGGTTTTCGTTCGTCATGGAACCATCAACAAATCTTTCATCATCAATAAACAATCTAATTTCAGGTTCATCCTCATCTATTTCAGCACTTTCATTCAAACCACCAACAATTATGTTAGAATATGAACCTCGAGCATCAGTATTATCACTATATGCATACAACCCTACCATGCCTTTTCCATAACTATAGTTAATATCTTTAGGCAAAGTGAATGTCACAGTAAACATCCCGTCTTTAACTTCTGCCTTACCTGAATATATCACACTGTTTTTCAGTTTAAACGAAATCACATCCGTCTCATTGCCTTTAGTATAATACGTTACATCTTTATCATAAACATTGACATGCAATATTCCATTAAAATCAGACATATGTGTCCCGAACACATCATTAACAACGCCTGTCATACTTATTTCCTGCAAGGCTCTCAATGTGTCGACTGTATTTATGTCATGACCATTTATGGATGTTAATTCTATTGTATTTTTCGGATAATTCATTCGCAAAGCTGGATCACCAAAATACACATAAGCCTTGGAGTTATCATCTCCGACCTGTTTAGCATGAACATAAACATCACCCATTGTGATAAACTCACCACCTTCCATATCGAATAGATGTTCGTAAAGCAATTCCATCAAATTGTAGTTTGGTGGTGCAAAAGTCACTCTTGCAGTAGTCATCATTGCGATTGCCCCACCATGATGATTGAGGAATACATACTCACCAGCAGAAGTTCTCGTATGGTCATCAAAACGACTGAACTCGCATGAAGCTGTTATCATGAGGTGAAGTTTAGGAGAATTGCGCCAAGATAAAATATCTTCATTCGTCAATATTCTTTCAGCTGCCCAACCTACCTCGCCAGCATGTCCTATATAATTAATGACAGACGCACCTAGCTCCACGCGATTTGTTATAGCAGCATTACATTCAGGAGCGCGCTGTCCGCTTGAAGTAGCTATTTGAGGATAGGCGTCAAGATATATCTTATCTATGTCAACATCTTCTCCCCCATTATTTCTTATGATTTTTTCCAGACGCTCAGCATGGTTAGCATAATAAGTATCATCATCATCTGCTATGAATGTTATATTCCTGCGCCATTGTCCAGCACTTTCATCATTGATATCAATATATTGTTCTATCTTATCAATCATTGCAGAAGCATCTTCCTGCGTTGTTACCGGCATTCTTCCAACAGCCAAATCAATAACCGATGTATTATCCATCTTTCCTTCATAATCATCAAGACATACAAAATAATCATCAGTCACGACACAAGCTGAAGAGCAAGATACTTTTGATTCAAAAGATGGCACAAAACAAACATTACCACTTTTATTCCTATAATCATAAGAGGCATCACCGAAAAGTAACACATATCTCAACCTCTTATTAGATTTTTTGTATATCATTCTAACATAATCACGAATAGCAGTAATATCTTGCGCACCACATGAAAACTCATTATAAATCAGCTGCGGCGTTACAATCTCAATCTTGAGGTCATCTATACGCGAATGTATTTCTTTAAGACGTTCCGATTGTGAATAAAAATCAGGATGTGTTATTATTAGATAATCGAAGTCATATTTTGAATGGAGGTTCTGATTGTTCACTGTCGAAACGAAGCTGACACTATTGTAATTATCTCCGTCGAAAGCAATAAACTCATTCTGATTTGAACCCATTGTTACGAAAGACGCTGTATTTGAAGAAAACTGCAGCTTCATATTCTTTGGATTAGTTGGTTCTGTAACGTCCCACACCTGCAGATTTTTGCTGGCATTTGCTATTTCGTAACGATATTTTTTATCACTATTGAAACATTCAGGATTTCTGAAAAGCATTGTATTTCCTGTAAACTTAAGTTCTCTCCACGCATTGACACTGATATAGTCGAGCCATGCTGTTGAGTTTGATGCAGTCCTAGAATAGGATAAATTAATTGTCACGACATCACCATTCGAATCAAACTTCACATTACCAGTCTGCAACATATTGGCATACAATGCATCATCAGCGTTCTTACTTGATATAAGTTTATATATTGTGTTTCCATTGGCCTTATAAGTAAACTCAGACCTAGAAAAATTTCTTGAAGCCACTTCTGAAAACAGATTACATTTCTTTTCTTTTATAAGATTCGGGAAAGTAAATACATACGACTTTGACAACATAGCATCGAATTTGTCACCATACCATGTCGCACCCATATTATTAAGATTATAAAGGTCCTCTTCTACTATTTGAAAATCAAGAAATGAGTTAACAACAACATCCGGAGTTCCTGCAATAGACTCTGCTTCTTCTATTCTTTTTCCTTTACCTAAATCTGCAGTAAAGAAAACATATGAATAATCAGAATAAGGATTTGTCACCTTTTCATAAATACCATTAACATTTTTTATAGTAACCGGACCTCTGCCATAGAAAATGATATAGTCTTCAGAATCGAAAGAGCCATCACTTTCACCACTCACATATATCGGAATCTCAACCAAATCATCATGACGTTTTTCATTGTTCATCGCTGGCAAGACACCTCCTCCATTATGATACAATCTTATATTCTTTGGATTTATAGAAGCGACAGGAACACCCATTGACGACAATTCCGAATAAGTAATTTTATACAAACCTGTTGATGCCAGCGACATCATATACCATTTACCAGACGCAAGTACTGAGTTTTCGGCAAAATTATAGTTTCTGTCTTTACGAATGCTTTTCAAAGAATAATACACGTCACAAGACACCATACGCATCGCGACATTTTCTTCAATGAAAAATGGGTCTATCTCAAAGCATAGACTATGATTGTCGCGAGATGACTTTATGAAGTGATTAAAACCTGGCTTTTCATTAGTTATTTCTTGCAGAAGGAGAAGTTCATTTTCAGGAATCCTTTCATACGTGATATTTTCCACATAATAATCAACTTCAACCTCATTGGAATATATTGGGAACGTATGTAAATATGAAGGATTCTTACCATCAAAACTTAAAACATGGGAAGCATTATCGAATGCCACATATTCTATCGCTTTATCATTAACAAAAGTTTTTTCCACACCTCTCCATACGATATTGGCTGAAAACTTATCATAAGTTTGAGCCTTTGTAATAAAAGGATTCAAACATAAAATCAGCAAGAAAACGTATAACTTTATGTTACAAGTATTTATATTCATTTTTTTCATTTAAAAACTATTTTGCAAATATATCAAAAGCTAAACGAAATTACTAGTTAATTATTATCAAAAACACGATTAAAATTATATATATTCTACAAATAATTCAAAAAAAATCCGTATAATTGCAAACTGAAATTTGTGTTTTTTAACAACGAAAACAATATTGCAAAACATTTTCAGTTTAAGTAGATAGTTAAAAATTAAAATAATGCGTAAAGGAATTAGTATTAAGTCATTACTGACAACATTATTCGTTGGTTTTCTATTAGTATCATGTATAAGCACTAATCAACAGCCATCATCACGTACAACAGGCTGGAACTATAACGATGCTACAAATGGAGGTTTCTACATCTCCGACTCACACGAACAAATCACTGGACCAGGACTTGTTGCCATAGAAGGCGGTACATTCACAATGGGCGCTACCATGGAAAGCGTGCACTACGAATGGAACAACAACCCAAGAAAAGTCACTGTTTCTTCTTTCTACATGGACCAAACCGAAGTCAGCAACCTTGACTATCTTGAATATATCAATTGGTTAAGCAGAGTGTACAAAGACTATCCTGAAGTCGTAAAAAACGCTCTTCCTGACACTTTAGTATGGCGCAAGTCATTGTCATACAACGAACCAATGGTAGAGATTTACTTCCGTCACCCTTCTTACAGAGACTATCCTGTAGTGGGCGTAAGCTGGAGACAAGCTAACGACTACGCTCTATGGCGTTCAGACAGAGTCAACGAAAAAATATTAGTTGACGCTGGCGTTTTATCATATAATAACAACCAAACCAAAGACAACCACTTCAGCACCGACGCTTATTTAGCAGGACAATATAGAAGCACAGGTAGTTATTCTAACATTTTAAGCACTGAAGGCGGCAACAGCAAAGTAAAAATGGAAGACGGTCTTCTTCTTCCTAAATACAGACTCCCAACAGAAGCTGAATGGGAATATGCAGCTTTAGGTCTTATCGGCAACACTAAAAACGAAAACGTTGCTGAACGCAAAGCTTATCCATGGAACTCAAGCGGTTTAAGAACAAGCGATTCCGACTACAGAGGCTCATTCGTTGCTAACTTCAGAAGAGGCAATGGCGACTACATGGGCGTAGCTGGCAACTTGAACGACGGTGCTACAATCCCTGCTCCAGTGGTGTCTTACTGGCCAAACGACTATGGTTTGTACAACATGGCAGGTAACGTTTCTGAATGGGTACTCGATGTTTATCGTCCTTTGTCTTCAGAAGATGTAAGCGACTTCAACCCATACCGTGGTGATGTATATAGAAGCGAGGTGTTCTCAGCAAACAATTCTGACGAGGAAATCAAAAACATATACAACACCAACCTCAATGATGGCGACATCGCTTCAACAATACAAGAAAGCAACGACTGGAACAACAAGACTGAATCACCAGAAAAATACACAAGCCAAATGTATGATTACGGAAACACCACTTTGATATCTGACAAAGCTCGTATATACAAAGGCGGTTCTTGGGCTGACGGTCCTTACTACTTAAGCCCTTCTGTAAAAAGATTCATGAATGAAGATGAAAGCTCTTCAACAGTAGGTTTCAGATGCGCCATGAGCAAAATTGGCAGTGCATTAGCAGAATAAATTATTCATTTAATATAATGTAAGCCGTCTTATTTTACGACGGCTTTTTTTTGGTCTAATCATGAATACTATAGAAAAAATATATCAACTCTATTCACAAAGATATCTCGTCACTACCGACAGCCGAAAAGTGGAGCCTGGATGCGTGTTCGTAGCACTTAAAGGAGAACATTTCGACGGCAACGACTTCGCTTATCAAGTGGCTAGCGACAACATCGCTGCTTGCGTCATCGCCGACCGTAAAGACCTTCCTCAACATGAACGTCTTTTCATTGTAGATGACAGTCTTACTGCTCTTCAGGAACTCGCCAAGCTTCATAGAGAGAGATGTAACACTCCTATCATCGGAATCACTGGAACTAATGGCAAGACAACCACCAAAGAATTAGTGGCTTCTGTCTTGTCTCAAAAATATAACATAATATATACACAAGGTAATTTCAACAACCACCTCGGCGTTCCTTTGACATTGCTTCAGATAAAGCCAGAGACAGAAATAGCCGTAGTGGAAATGGGTGCTAACCATCCTAAAGAAATAGAGCTGCTATGTTCATTAGCACAACCTAACTTCGGAATCATCACAAATATCGGCAAGGCTCACATAGAAGGATTCGGCAGCTTTGAAGGCGTTGTCAAAACCAAGAACGAATTATACGATTATCTCAGAAATACTAATGGAAAAGTATTCCTTAACAACGACAACCCATTATTGAAAGAATTGGCTCACGACTTGACTTCCGTAAGCTACGGCAAAGACGATAGCGCTGATTATAAGGCAGCTATATTATCTTCCAATCCATATCTTTCAATAAAATGGAATGGCATGGAAATAAATACCAATCTCGTCGGTGATTATAACTTCGAAAATGTGATGGCTGCCATAACAGTCGGCTGCTGTTTCAATATAGAGCAAGAACTAATAATCAAAGCTTTGGAGAACTACTCCCCTACCAACAACCGCTCTCAATTCATAAAGACCGAGAAAAACGAAGTCGTGATGGACGCTTACAACGCAAATCCTGTGAGCATGTCGAACTCCGTCAGAAACTTCAGAAATATAAGTGATGACAATCACCTATTAATATTAGGCGATATGAAGGAACTTGGCAACGAGTCAATGAACGAACATCAAGAGATATTGAATCTTGTCAAAGAACTTGGTTTCAATAATGTCATCCTTGTCGGCAGCGAATTCAACAAAGTAAACAACGGATTCATCTCTTTCCTAAATGTCGAAGAACTCATCTGTCATATCAACAACAATGAGATTCGTGGAAAGAAGATATTGATTAAAGGCTCGCATAGCATTCATTTAGAAAAAATCATAAATCTTTTATAGTCATGAGAGATTTCAAGGTAATAGGTCTAATGTCAGGGAGTTCGCTCGACGGACTGGATATTGCGTATGTAAATTTCAGCCACGACAATAAAAAATGGTTCTTCCAAATTGTTGAAGCCGGCAACGTTCCATATACAGACGAATGGAAAAACAAGCTTTCAGAAGCCTTCAACAAGAACGAGGCAGAATTAAAAGAACTAGACATTGAATATGGTAAATATCTTGGTTCTATAACAAAGAAATTCATCAAGAAATACGAGTTGGACCCAAAGCTGATAGCATCTCACGGTCACACTATTTTCCATATGCCTGAAAAAGGATATACCTTGCAGATAGGCAACGGACAAGAGATTGCGAACGAGACAGGCATCATGACCATCAATGATTTCAGGACTGAAGACGTAAAGAAAGGCGGTCAGGGTGCGCCACTGGTTCCTATTGGCGATAAATATCTCTTCGCTGATTATCCTATATGCCTCAACATCGGAGGAATAGCTAATCTTTCTTACGACAGCGAAGACAAGCGCATCGCTTACGACATCTGCATGGCAAACCAGTTACTTAATTATCTTGCCAGCAAATTAGGTTACGACTACGACAACAACGGCAACTTCGCTCGTCAAGGCACTGTCAATCAAGATTTGTTAAATATTCTTAACGACAATCCTTATTACGACAAAGAAGCACCTAAATCTTTAGGCAGAGAATTCTTTGAAGAGTATCAGCATAAAGTCATAGATGAGTCAAGCCTTTCAGCAAAAGACTTGTTAGCCACTGCAACAGAACATATAGCGTATCAAATCGTCAGAGCTACAGAACATTTAGAAAGTTCAAAAATGCTCATCACTGGCGGTGGCGCAAAAAACAACTACCTGATAGAACGCATAAGAAAGATGAGCAAACATGAAATCATAATTCCCGACACCATGATTATCGACTACAAAGAAGCTTTGATATTCGCTTTCTTAGGAGCATTGAAGACGGAAGGAAGAATCAATGTGTTGTCATCGGTAACGGGCGCAACATCCGATAGTTCAAGCGGTAACATTTGCTTACCACAGCGATAAAATATTTATATAGATTAAATAATAAAAAAATAACAAGACATGAATTTATTAAACATCCTCATTCAAGCAACAAACGTAGCTGTCGCTTCACCTGAAGCAGAAGAAATAAGATTATCATTATGGGAGTTAGCCAAAGAAGGCGGCTGGATTATGGTAGTACTCGCCATCTTCTCAGTAATAGCAGTATATATCTTCAGCGAGAGATTCATCACCATCAACAAAGCATCTAAGAGAGATGACAACTTTATGAATGTCATTCGCGAATGTATGATTAACGGCAAATTGGAAGAAGCCAAAGATTTATGCAGACAAACCGACACTCCTATCTCAAGAATGATAGAAAAAGGAATCTCACGTATAGGCAAGCCTCTCAACGACATACAGACTGCTATCGAAAACGTTGGTAATTTAGAAGTCAGCAAACTGGAAAAAGGCGTTGCTTTGATAGGCATGATTTCCGGTGCAGCACCAATGCTCGGTTTCCTTGGTACTGTAACAGGTATGATTCGTGCATTCTACGACATGTCGATGGCTGGTAACAATATCGATATCGAATTACTTTCAGCAGGTATTTACGAAGCTATGGTCACTACAGTAGGAGGTTTGTTTGTCGGTATCCTTGCTTATATCTTCTATAACATCATCGTTTCAAAGATTGACAAAGTCGTCAACCTACTCGAAAGCAAGAGCATCGAATTCATGGATGTATTAAACGAACCAGTTTGAGTCAATTCATAATTCATAATGCATAATTCATAATTTAGAATGGAGAAAGGAAACAACTCCTAACTCCTAACTCCTAACTCCTAACTCCTAACTCATAACTCCTAACTCCTAATTCATAACTCCTAACTAAAAAGTATATGGCAATAAAATCTAGAAATAAAAGAAAGATTGACTTCAATTCGTCATCTATGTCGGATTTGGTTTTTCTCTTGTTGATTTTCTTCATGTTGACATCAACATTAGTTGCGCCTAATGCGATAAAGCTACTGCTTCCATCGAGCAACAGCAAGACGATGTCGAAGCAGACCATCACAGTTTATGTAGATGCAAACAACCAATATTACGTTGGAGAAAAAGCCGTCGATGAATCTGATTTACAGAAGGAGATTTTCATTGGATTGGCAGATCAGCTAGAAGGAACAGTAGTGATTCGTTCCGACAAAGACGTTGCGGTTCAATATATAGTAAACATCATTGACGCTGTCAACGAAATCAACAAAGAGACTGATAATAAGCATAAAGTATTATTAGCTACATCAAATAAAAAATGACAAACAAAGACAAACATAAGTTATATGGAATTTTAGCCACTGTTGCATTTCATGCGATAGCTGTTGTCCTGCTTTTCAATTTATGTTTCAGGACGCCACTGCCATTGCCAGGCGAAGCCGGCGTTGAGGTCAACTTAGGAATGTATGCTGAAGCAATAAGTCAACAAGACGACATGACTACAAGTCAACAAGTTGAAGAGACCGAAAGTCAACAAGTTGAGGAGAGTACAAGTGAAGATGTTGAAGAAGAGATTCTAAGTGAAGACGAGAATATTCCTTCGATAGAAGAAGTTGAGGAGACTGAAGAAGTTGAAGAAATTGTTGAGGAAGTAGTAGAAGAAAAGCCAGTGGTGAACCAAAGAGCATTGTTCCAAGTTAATAAGAAAAAACAAGAGACGCCATCAGAAGGCAGCAGCAATGATGTTGTCGGCGAGCAAGGCAGTCCTAATGGATTGAAAGACATTGAAAGATATGTTGGTCATGGTGGCAGCGGCGACGGTCCATCTTACGATTTAGGTGGTCGCGGTGCTAAAAGCATTTCCTCACCTAGCAAAGACATCAGCGAAGAAGCCACTATCGTAGTCGACATCTGGGTTGACAAAGAAGGACGTGTGCAAAGAGCTGAGATAGGGAAAGGCACCACAACTACCAATTCCGATATGCGTGCTTCGGCACTGCAAGCCGCAAGGAATTCAGTCTTCGTGAAAGACGACAAAGCAGCAGACTTACAAAAAGGAACCATAACATATAATTTTATTATTAGACAATAAAAAAACAAAAACGACATGAATTATAGTGAAACTCTAAACTGGATGTTCAACAAGTTACCTATGTATCAACGCATTGGAGCATCCGCATACAAAGCCGACCTTAACACAACAATCAACATCATAAACTATCTCGACAATCCTCAGGATTCATTCAAGTCGATACATATCGCTGGCACCAATGGAAAAGGAAGCACCTCACACTCATTGGCATCAGTGTTCCAAGAGGCAGGCTACAAGACAGGTCTCTACACCTCACCTCACCTTCGCGACTTCAGAGAACGCATACGTATCAACGGAGAGATGATACCTGAAAACGAAGTAGTAGACTTCATCGAAAAACATAAAGATAAACTTGAAGAGTTAGAACTCTCTTTCTTCGAGATGACAGTGGCAATGGCTTTCGATTATTTCAGAAAAGAGAAAGTCGACATCGCTATCATTGAAGTAGGCATGGGCGGACGCCTCGACTCCACCAACGTCATCAAGCCAGAGTTGTGCGTCATCACAAACATCTCGTTAGACCATGTGAAGTTCTTAGGCGAAAACGAAGAACAGATAGCTGCTGAGAAAGCCGGCATCATCAAGCCTGAGATTCCCGTCGTAATCGGAGAGACACAAGAAGGCAGCAAAGACGTTTTCATCAAGACTGCCAAAGAAAAGAACAGTCCAATCTTCTTTGCCGACAAGATTATGGATTGCAGAAAAGACAGCACCTATTCCCTCGACTACCAACAATTCGACATATATAAAAACAATGAGTCATATCTCAAAGAGCTTAAATATCCATTGTTAGGCAACTATCAAAAGAAAAACCTCGCCACAGTAATATGTGCGCTTGACATCTTAAGAGACTCATTCAAGATAGAAGAAAAACACATTATCGACGGTTTAGCCAATGTGATAAAAAACACCAGCCTGATGGGAAGATGGCAGGTCATTAACAAAAATCCTTTGGCTATAGCTGACACTGGACACAATGTCGCTGGCATCAATGAAGTTAACAGACAACTGGCAGAGACAAAATATAACAAACTGCATTTTGTTTTGAGTGTCGTCAACGACAAAGACATCGACGGCATCTTACAGTTATTGCCTAAAGAAGCTGAATATTATTTCTGTAAAGCCGATATTCCTAGAGGATTAAGCGCTGACATTTTATTTGAAAAAGCTACAAACAGCGGACTCAAAGGAAAAGTCTACGAATCGGTACGTAATGCTTATTCTTCAGCATTAGCAAATGCACAAGAAGGCGATTTAGTATTTGTCGGAGGCAGCAACTTCACAGTGGCTGAAGTTGTTTAATAATTACAGGTTAAGTCCAATAAATTTTGGAAAAAAATTTTATTTTTGTAAAAAATTGAAGATAGTGCGCAGACTTTTAGTAAATATCATTTTGTTATGTTTCATGCTTACGACATTCGTATCATGTTCTATCAGGAGACACATACCTGAGAATGAAATGATATTGAAAAGCAATGTTGTAGAGATACATTCTGAAGACGTTGCGTTCACTAAATCTGACATATCTCCATATATAGTACAATCGTCCAATTCAAAATTTTTGGGGTTCATGCCCCTTACTTGGGTTTATTATTTAACAGAAAATAAAAACAGCAAGCTGTTTAATTGGGTTAACAAGACGATTGGTAAAAAGCCTGTATATTTCAATAATGAAATGAAAGAAAACTCTGTCGTTCAGATTAGCAAATATCTGGACGACATCGGTTATTTCAATTCAGGTATTTCAACAGAGATAAAAAACAGAAGAGGTATCTCTAAAGTATATTATGGCATATATCCAGCAAAGCCATATATCGTTGATGTCGTAACGTATAAAATTGCCGACAGCACTATCTACAGATATGTCATGGAGATAGAAGAAACATTGCCCGTAAAGAAAGGTGAGATTTACAATGCTTTTGATTTAGATGATGAACGCGATATGATTAGCGAACATCTTAAAAACAACGGCTACTTCTATTTCACCAAAGACTATATCTTTATGGAAGTCGATACCAATTTCAATGACAAGAAGGCAAATATAAACATAAGAATAGACAACGTAATAGACCCTCTTACGCAAAAAACAATAAATCATAAGCAGTACCAGATTAATAACATTTACATATATCCGACTGGTGCTTTGTTAAATGACCTAAAAATTGACACAACACAATATACTTTTGAGCTGAACAAACACTTCGGAGATGAGACTTACCATTTCATCTATAATGAAGACCCTAAAATCAGATATAAGGCTTTCGACAATATCATTCAGATACAGACCGGCAGTCTTTATAATTTACAACAGGTAACGCAGACCTACAAGGCACTCAATAATTTAAAGATATACAATCTTACAAACATAGACTTTGAACCTGTTAAGAATGTAAATGACAGCATCAATCTGTTAAATTGCAACATTGTCTTAAATAGAACAAAAGTCAATTATTACAGCTTACAGTTAGAAGGCACCAACTCTGGCGGTGATTTAGGTATATTAGGCAGTTTCACATATCGTAATAAAAATATTTTCAAAGGCTCAGAGATTTTTAACATCACTCTTAAAGCTGGTACACAGGCACAGTCTGTTCTAGATAATGACGGTAACACCAGCCTTTTCAACACCAGAGAATTCGGGTTTGACGCGAGTCTGTTCTTCCCAAAATTCCTCAGTCCTATCAAACTAAAGAACTTCACAAAGGAATATCAGCCAAGAACGACTTTGGCTATAGGTTTTAACTTCCAAGCTAGACCTATTTACACTCGTCAGATTTCAGTTCTCTCATTCGGTTATAACTGGATGAAAAACAAATATGAACAACACATTCTGACACCATTGACGCTTAACAGTGTTAAAGTCGACCCAACACCATCGTTCGAGGCTATCCTTCAACAAGAAACGAATCAACGTATCAAAGACCAATATACGAGCCACTTGATTTTAGGTCTAGACTACACATATATCTTCAACAACCAAAACATCAGATTGACAAAAGACTTCTTCTATTTCAAGGCTAATGTACAGTCAAGTGGTAACTTATTGTCACTTTTCAACAACACTGCTGCGATAAAGACTGTCGACAACTATCATGAGATTTACGGCATCAGATATGCACAATATATCCGCTTTGCTTTTGACTTCAGATATTTCAAATATGTGTACGGCGAGAACCAGATTGCTACACGTCTTATGATGGGAGCAGGAATACCATACGGCAACTCCAACGACATGCCTTTTGAAAAGAGTTTCTATGCAGGCGGTTCTAACAGCATGAGAGGATGGCAGTTCCGTGAGTTAGGTCCAGGAACATTCAACAATCCAGACAACCTTAACATCGAACGTATCGGCGACATTCAATTAGAGTTCAACCTAGAATACCGTTTCCCTGTTTACAGATTTATCAAAGGCGCTATCTTCACCGACATCGGTAACATCTGGACCATGAAAGATAACAAGACTTTCGCAGGCGGTCAATTCAAGTTTGACACCTTCTACAAGCAGCTCGCCGCTGATGCTGGTCTTGGCATACGCCTCGACTTCTCATTCTTCGTAGTCCGTGTCGACGCAGCTGCGCCTATAGTAAACCCAGCATATCCTGAAGGCGACAGATGGAGAATCAGCAAGTTACGATTTACAGACTTCATACTTAACTTCGGTATCGGTTATCCATTCTAATAATTCGCCATGGATAGAAGTACCTTATTCAATATATTGGCAAATAATTTTGGCTTCACACCTACCGAAGACCAAGCCAAAGTATTGTATCATTTATCAGCTTTTATCCTAACGAAAAAAGAAAGACCACTCTATTTGTTAAGAGGTTATGCCGGTACGGGAAAGACCACTTTAGTATCTACATTAGTGAAGACACTGCCAAGCATAGGGATGCGATATCAACTGCTTGCGCCTACTGGACGAGCTGCCAAGGTGATGAGCACCTACACTGGAAAGACAGCTTACACCCTACATAAAAGACTATATCGTTTTCAAGCCGTTGCCAACGGAGAGCTGCGTATGACACGTGCTGAGAACAAAGCCAAAGACACAGTGTTTATCGTCGACGAATGTTCCATGATTTCAGACCAAGGCGACGGATATTCTTGGTCAAGGTCATTGTTAGACGACTTAATAGAATACGTCTTCAGCGGCAGCTGTTGTAAGCTACTGCTCATCGGAGACTCTGCACAGCTGCCGCCAGTAGGACTCGACATCTCCCCTGCTATGGACTTCGACATCCTAAGAAACAGCTTCAACCTCACCATGGCGACATACGAGATGAAAGAAGTGATGCGTCAGGCATTAGACTCAGGAATATTGCATAACGCTACGAGACTACGTAATTTAATGTCGCCGAGTCACCAAGACACCGAGTCATCAAGTTACTATGATGATTACAGCCAATATAGTCTTCCTATATTAGATATCAATAACTTCTCAGATATCGTTAAGATTGACCCGATGTCGTTTGAGGAATTATTGTGGGAAAGTTTCGGTGACAAGAGAAGCAACAACGAAGCTGTTGTCATTTGCCGTTCCAACAAGAGAGCCAATATGTTCAACCAAGCCATCAGAAGCAGAGTGCTGCAAGAAGAAGGCGAACTCTCCACCGGCGACAAGCTTATGATTGTGAAGAATAACTATTATTGGAGCGGTCAGCAGTCAGCAGTCAGCGGTCAGCGGTCAGCGGTGCCTGAGCTTGTCGAAGGCACAACTGAAGGATTCGGCACTTCGACAGGCTCAGTGACCGAAATATCTCAGAAACTCAACAACTCAACATCTCAGCAACTCAGCAACTCAGCAACTCAGCAACTTAATATTTCCTTCCTCGCCAATGGCGACATGATAGAAATCACGAGAATCAACAAGTTTGAGGAGATGTATGGTTTTCATTTCGCTGATGTCGATATACAGTTGACGGATTATGAGGAAGCGCCTACGCTTTCTGTCAAGATTATAATGGAGACCTTATACAGCGACTCCCCTGCCCTCACCAACGAAGAGGCAAAGAGACTCTACCAAGCCGTGGAAGAAGACTATATGGATATTCCAAGAGCTGCAGACCGACGCAAGGCGATGAAAGAAAATCCATATTACAATGCCTTACAGGTGAAGTTCGGTTACGCCCTGACATGTCACAAGACACAAGGCGGACAGTGGAACAATGTCTTCATGGAAGCCCCATATCTCCCCGATGAGACCACCCTAGAACACAGCGACCTCCGCTGGCTCTACACCGCCATGACCCGCGCCAAAGAAAAGGTATATCTGGTTAATTTCAAGGAAGAGTGGTTTATAAACCAATGACAACTATTTATCTGTTAATTGTTAATTACTTTGGGCGTTCCGCTACGCGTCGGGCTTTCCGCTATATCTTTTTCCGCTGCGCTCCAAAAGGATGCCGCTCCAATCCCTAACGCAACGTGTAAAAAAAAGATTCGCCCCTTTTACAGCACCGCTCCTGTAGAGACGTCACCCCTGTGGCATCTCAAAAAACAAATACGAATCCTACAAAGAAATGAGACGTGTCAATGTGTGTTTTTTATGGCCACATTGACGCGTCTCTACAATATTCTCAATTTTCAATTAAAAAAAAGGTGTCACCCTTATAAGAGCAACACCCCAATTATGCATTATGAATTATGAATTATGAATTGATGTAATCGCTTTTATTCTGAGACTGGGCGCACCGACTGACCGTAGTAACGGCTGTCGTTGGCCATGTGGTGACTGTCGCTTTCGAAGCCGAAGTAGTACGCGCTGTAGCCGCCGTCGTTCTCGTAAGGCGTAGAACTCCAATAGATACCGTAGATTCCAGCGCAGTAGAGCGATGGCCCGAGGCGATGACCAGCAGCAGGAAGGAAGATGCTATTACCATTAGGACCTTCTACATTATAGCCATTAATGCCATTCTGTGTCGTCCATGTCTAGGTACAGCTGTTTATCAATTCGTTCAACTCATCGTATGTCGGCATTCTCCAGTCGCCACCCCAATTAGCTGTAGCAGCATCGTATTGCGCATTGCCTGAAATGTCATTCATTGAAACATTATATGTTTCTTCTGTATATGTTTCTCTTGTTGTCGTCTCGCCCCATGCAAAATAGTCTCCGTATTCTTCTGGTGTTGTGGCGCCAACATTGCATGTCGCCCATTTTACGCTTAAGCCGAGGTCAACAGCAACTGCAGGTACATCTTTTGTAGTAAAAGTTACTTCTTCACCGTATGAAGTTCCCACTTCATTGGTAGCGTAGGCTCTGACGTAATAAGTTGTATTGTGTTCTAAGTTACTGAGGTTTGAAGTAAAGATTCCAACGCCACTGCCATCTGTTGTCTTATTATCTTCTATTGTTGGGTTTTGCTTTGTGCTCCAGCAGATGCCTCGCGCTGTAACTTCCGCGCCGCCGTCTGAAACCACTTCGCCGCCTGATACGGCTTCGCTTTCGGTAATGTCTTCAACTTCTGCTGTCTTTACCTCTGGCAACTCTATCTCTTTCTTGGTGGTAAAGGTCAGCTCTTCTCCATAGCTGACGCCTTTTTCATTCGTAGCGTAGGCTCTGACGTAGTATTGGGTATTAGGAACGAGGTCTGAGATATTTGAATTAAATGTTCCAATACCTGTGCCGTCAACGGTACGATAGTCTATAACTTCTGGCGCACCTTCCGTATTCCAGCAAACGCCGCGTTCTGTAACTTCTGCGCCGCCGTCGGCTGTAACTTGTCCGACAACCTTAGCTGTGGTTTCTGTAACTTCCCCAACAGATTTTGTTGTTACTTTTGGCTTCTCCGCTTCTGGCTTACATGAGAATAATATCATCGTAAGCGCTAATAACAATGTTAATTTTTTCATGGTTTATTTTTTATTGGTTAATATTTTGCTGTAAGAGCTTTAAGTCGCCGAGACTCCAAGTCACCAAGACATCAAGCGTTCAGTGTCTGAGTCAGTGTTCAGAGTCAGTGTTCAGTCTACAAATTTAAACTTTATTTCTGAAACGCAGCGCATTGAAAAAATAAAATCGGGGGGGGGTAAAATCTAGTTATCAATCTGTTATATCAAATAAACAACTAAGAAAGAGAGTTTAAGAGTATCGTTTCTTCAAAAAAATATCACAAAAGACTACAGGCAACATACTTTTGTTACGCATCGATAAAACTCTGCGTTCCTTTGCGGCTTTGCGAGAGAACTTATGAGTCACCTAGACACTGAGTTGCTTAGTTGCTTAGTAGCTTAGTCGCTTAGTCTATAAGTCAGGTTCATAGTTCAGTGTCAGGGTTCAAAGTTCAGAGTTCTTAGTTCAGAGTCATTGTTAAAAACAAAAAAAAGCGATGAAGAATATTCTCCATCGCTTTCGTATTTTGAGCTACAAATAAATTATTTGTTTCTTGCTTCTTGGAATTTTTTGTATTTGTTGTTGAATTTATCAACACGACCTGCTGTGTCAACGAGTTTCATCTTACCTGTGTAGAATGGGTGTGATGTGTTAGAAATTTCTAATTTTACTAATGGATACTCGTTACCATCTTCCCAAACGATAGTATCTTTTGTGTTGATTGTTGAACGTGACATGAAAGCGTGATCATTTGACATGTCTTTGAAAACAACAAGACGATAATTTTTTGGATGAATGTCTTTTTTCATTGCTTATATCTTTTTACTTATTCTTACTCGATTTTGAGTGGCAAAGATACTAATTTTATTCGAATGAAAGTAACTTTTTAAAAACTTTTTTAACAATTTTATATAAAACTATATATCAACACCTTACAATCAAATCACAAAACTATTTCTATCATAAACAGACTAAAAAATGTTCAAAAGTAGTAATATCAACAAAAGCAAATAGCACATTAAGGCATAATAATCAAAAAACATCAAAATTCAAGGTATGGCATTTAAAACACATTAATTAATATATGTTTTTAGGAAGCGAAAAATAAAAAAAACATTTTTCAATTAATGTGTTGTTTTTTGGTTTTATTTGCTATCTTTGCCGCATAGATAATTCAATAAAAACATATTTATAAACATTAAATAAATTTAGCGATGAAACACAATTTTAACGCTGGACCATGTGTCCTCCCAAGAGAAGCTGTTGAAGCAGCTATCGAAGCTATCCGTGATTTTGACAACACAGGTATCGGTATCCTTGAAATTTCACACCGTACACCAGGTTGGGAAAGAGTTATGGCAGAAACACGTCAATTATGGCGCGAACTTTTGAACATCCCAGAAAACTACGAAGTTTTATTCTTAGGTGGTGGTGCTTCAACACAATTCTTCCACGTTCCAGCTAACCTTTTAAAGAACAAAGCTGCTTATCTTCAAACAGGTGTTTGGGCAAAGAAAGCTGCTAAAGAAGCTAAATTCTATGGTGATGTAGAAGTTGTTGCTTCATCAGAAGACAAAACATACTCATACATTCCTAAAGATTATGTAATCCCAACAGACGCTGATTATTTCCACATCACAACAAACAACACTATCTACGGTACAGAAATCCGTTACGATATGGATTGCCCAATCGACTTGGTAGCTGACATGTCATCAGACATCATGAGCCGTCCAGTTGACGTAAGCAAATACGCTCTTATCTACGGTGGTGCTCAAAAGAATGTTGGTCCTGCTGGTGTTACATTCGTTATCATCCGTCGCGACCTTCTCGGCAAACTCGAAGGCGAACGCAAGCTCCAAACAATGGTTGACTACCGCACACACGCTGCTGAAGAAGATCGTAACATCTCTATGTTCAACACACCTCCAGTATTCCCTATCTATGTAATGTACGAAACATTGAAATGGGTTAAGAAACTCGGTGGTCTTGAAGCAATGAACAAAATCAACGTTGAAAAAGCTGACCTTCTCTATAACGAAATCGACCGCAACTCTATGTTCGTCGGTACAGCAGCTAAAGAAGACCGTTCTATCATGAACGTTTGCTTCGTAATGGCTCCAGGTCACGAAGACAAAGAAAAAGCTTTCATGGAATTCGCAAAAGAACGCGGTATGGTCGGTATCAAAGGTCACCGTTCAGTTGGTGGTTTCCGCGCTTCTATCTACAACGCTTGCCCAGTTGAGTCAGTTAAGGCTCTCGTAGCTTGCATGCAAGAATTCGAAGCAGCTAACAAATAATATTTCATAACATTTTAAATTTAAAAATTAAGAAAGAAATGAAAGTATTAGTAGCAACAGAAAAACCTTTCTCAAAGGCAGCCGTTGACGGTATCAGAACAATCGTTGAAGAAGCTGGTTATGAATTAGCTCTCCTCGAAAAATATACAGACGTACAACAATTCTACGATGCAGTAGCAGACGCTGACGCTCTCATCGTTCGTTCAGATAAAGTTACTAAAGAAGTCATCGACCACGCTAACAACCTTAAAATCGTTGTCCGCGCTGGCGCAGGTTTCGACAACTTAGACTTAGCAGCATGTACAGCAAAGAACATCGTAGCTATGAACACTCCAGGTCAAAACTCAAACGCTGTTGCTGAATTGGCAATCGGTATGATGATTTACATGGCACGTAACACATTCAAACCAGGTACAGGTTGCGAATTAAGCGGTAAAAGAGTAGGTATCCACGCTTACGGTAACGTCGGTCGCCTCGTAGCTAACAAAGCTAAGGCTCTCGGTATGGAAGTATGGGCATTCGACCCATTCGTTCCAACAGAAAAAATGGAAGCTGAAGGCGTTACAGTTCCTGCAACATTGGAAGACCTCTACGCTAACTGCGACTATATCTCATTACATATCCCAGCAAACGAAAAGACAAAAGGTTCTATCAACTACGAACTTCTTTCAAAAATGCCTAAAGGCGGTTGCTTAGTCAACACAGCACGTAAAGAAGTTATCGACGAAGCTGGTATGGAACAACTTCTCGCTGACCGCGCTGACCTTAAATATGTAACAGACATCGCTCCAGCTAACCAAGCTGTATTAGCAGAAAAATTCGCTAACCGTTTCTTCGCAACACCTAAAAAACAAGGTGCAGAAACAGCTGAAGCTAACATGAACGCTGGTCTCGCAGCAGCTCGCCAAATCGTTGGATTCATCCAAAACGGCGACGTTAAATTCAAAGTTAACTAATTTGATTTAAATACAAGATCCATCTCAACAACGAGATGGATCTTATTTACTAATAAAACACTATCGATTATGACTCCTGAAGATAATAAATCAACGACTTTTTTCAGATTCGAAGACCTTCGAGTTTATAGCAAAGCCATTGGTTTCGTATCGTTACTAACAGAAACTAGCACTCTGGCAACTAACGAAATAGAAAACCACTACTACAAAAGATTTTTAGAAGAAGCTACATTGTTAGCTTTCAACATTGCAGAAGGTTCATCAAAAAATAAACCTCAGTTCATAGCTCAGCTTAAGGCAGCTAAGACAAACATCCGCAAGTGCGTCGTCTTCTGCGCTATAGGTCGTCAAAACGAATTCCTCACAGCTGAAAAAGAAGATCAGATTCGCACTCAATTAATGGAGTTGACAAAGATGATAGGCGCTCTCATCATCTCCTTACAAAGAAGCGTCAACGTTGATCACTACGATCACCATTTGCACGAAAGCGACAGTTTCTACGCTCAAAACCAAGGTGCAAATTTTGAAGAAGAAATGATTTGGTAAAACATAAATATTAACCTTAAAAAATTAAAGACATGTCAGTAATTAAACCATTTAAAGGCTATCGTCCTCCAGTAGACATCGTAGAAAAATTAGCTTCAAGACCTTACGACGTTTTAAATTCAGAGGAAGCTCGCCAAGAATGCGAAGGCAATCCTTACAGCCTCTTACACGTTACAAAAGCTGAAATCGACCTCGCTCCTGGTACAAAAGACAGCGACTTAACAACATATATCAAAGTTGTTGAAAACTTCAACGCTTTCAAAGATTACGGCTGGTTAGTTCAAGATCAAGAAGAAAAATTATATATCTACGCTCAAAGCATGAACCCAACAGATGCTAATGCTCATTGGCAATATGGTATCGTTGCTTGCGCATGGAGCGAAGATTATGTAAACCAAGTTATCAAGAAACACGAGCTCACTCGTAAAGATAAAGAAGAAGACCGCATGAAACACGTTCGCATCACAAACGCTAACGTTGAACCTGTATTCTTCGCTTATCCTGCTGTTGCTGAAATCGACGCTATCGTAAGCAACATCACAAAAGAAGCTCCTATCTACGACTTCATCGCTAAAGAAGATAACTTCGGCCACCGTTTCTGGGTCATCGACGACAAAGCTACTATCGACAGACTCGTTGAACTCTTCGCTACAGAAGTTCCTTCAATGTACATCGCTGACGGTCACCACAGAAGTGCTGCTGCAGCTCTCGTAGGTCAAGAAAAGAAAGAAAATAACCCATCTCACAAAGGCACTGAAGAATACAACTTCTTCATGACAGTTATTTTCCCAGACAACCAATTAAATATCATCGACTACAACCGCGTAGTTAAAGATTTGAACGGTCTCTCAAAAGAAGAATTCCTCAACGCTTTGACAGAATCATTCGATGTTGAAGATATGGGAACAGAGATTTACAAACCAGCTAAATTACACGAATTCAGCACATATTTAGATGGTCACTGGTACAAGCTCAACGCAAAACCTGGCACATTCAACGATGCTGACCCAATCGGTGTTCTCGACGTTACAATCCTTTCTAACTTAGTTTTAGACAAGATTTTAGGCATTAAAGACTTACGTACCGACAAACGTATCGACTTCGTTGGCGGTATCCGCGGTCTCGGCGAATTGAAACATCGCGTTGACAACGGCGAAATGAAAGTTGCTTTCGCTTTACACCCAGTAACAATGAAACAAATCATTGACATCGCTGACAGCGGCAACATCATGCCTCCTAAGACAACATGGTTCGAACCTAAACTCCGTTCAGGTCTCGTAATTCATACATTAGAATAAGTCTCTAAATTACTAAGATACTAAGTTGCCAAGTAATCTTAGCAACTCAGTAACTTAGCAACTCAGCAACTAAAAAAAGCGAGCAGAAATAATTTTCTACTCGCTTTTTATCTTAGTGTCTTGGAGACTTGGTGTCTCGGTGTCTTAATCTATAACTGGACGGATTGTGAATCCATTACGACGCATACTATATTCTGTCATATAACCGCCTGAGCTAAATATCATACAACAAGCTTTTGTATTAGTATTTTCACCACCTTCTAACTCTTCGCTATAAGGAGTTGTTGTCCAATAATAGCCCCAACCTTGGTCTAGAACACCTTCTGCAATCATTGTACACATCCATCCAGCAGCAGGAAGGAATATATGATTACCATTTATCTTTGATATTACATTGAAACCATTACCTGTCCAAATCCAATCACTTTGTGTTACCAATTCGTACATATCTTCCAATCTTGGAGATCTCCATTTTCCACCCCATTTTGCTGTTGCCGCATCATATTCTGGATTTCCAGAAATATCGCCTAAATCTTTATAATATGAAGTACAGTTGCTTGATTCATATTTTTCTTTTGTTTCAATTTCACCCCAAGCATAATGTTCGCCATACTCTGTTGGCAATGCTGCGCCTACATTGCATGTAGCCCATTTCACGCCACTTGTGAATCCCATATCAACGTATTCATGTCCGTTATATGGATCTTCTGGAGTTTCTGGTTCTTCTGGAGTTGCTTCTGCTGTAACGAAGTTGATATTTTCACCGTAGGCTGTGCCTTCACTATTAGTTGCGTAAGCTCTTACATAATATTCTGTAGCAGCCGTCAATCCTAATAATGTAGCTGTAAAGAAGTCATCTGCAGCTTCTTCTCTTGTAACAATCGCTGCAACGGTATTATCTTCTAATGTTGGATTTTGTTCTGTACTCCAGCAGAAACCTTTTGCTGTGATATCTACATTACCATTATCAACGACTGCACCAACACATAATGCTGTTGTATCTGTTATATCAGATACTGAATTTGTTGTCACTGTAGGCAACTCTGGTTTTGGTCCACATGCAACAAAAATACTGCAAATGACTGCGATTAAAAATAAGTGTTTTTTCATGATTTGATAAAAAAAAAATTAAACGTTTAAAATTATCTAGATTAAAGATGTGCAAAGGTAGTGATTTTTTAATTCATAATTCATAATTCATAATGCATAATTATGACAAATGACAAAAGGTTAAAGGCGAAAGTTTAAGAGTTACTATAAAAGCGAGCAGAAATTATTTCTACTCGCTTTTCATCTTGGTGACTTAGAGCCTTGGCGACTCGGAGTCTTAACTATTTCTTTGATACAAATATCTCTTGATACTCTTCTTAGGTGTTCTTTCGAATGCCTCCGACATGACTTCGATTTTCTTCAGTTTTGCGTAGTTAGGCAATTCCTTATTTACCTCTGGCAATGTATCTTCTATATATTTAATAAATGTAGCCTGATTCATGCCCTCTTTTGCAGCAGTGTCGAAGTCAGGATAGATGAGAGCTGTGAGACCGCCGTTGTCTTCAATCACGAGTGATTCGAGTACGTAAGGACGAGTGTCGAGAACAGCTTCCACTTCTTCTGGATAAATATTCTGACCTGAAGGTCCGAGAATCATGCACTTAGAACGACCTCTGAGGAAGAGATAGCCGTCAGCGTCAATGATACCCATGTCACCAGTGTGAAGCCAACCGTCAGCGTCAAGGACTTCTCTTGTTGCTTCTTCGTTTTTATAATAACCTAAGAATACGTTAGCACCTCTAACCAAAAGTTCACCAGGAATATTTTGTGGGTCTGGGGAATCAACCATCATTTCCATGTTAGGAACAATCTTACCACAAGAATATAACTTAGCTGTCTTGTAATCATCGTAAGTAATGATAGGAGCACATTCTGTCATACCATAACCTACAGTGAATGGGAATTCCATCTTCTTGAAGAATGCTTCAACTTCCTTATTGAAAGCAGCTCCACCAATGATGACTTCGTAGAATTCACCACCAAAAGCATTGGTCAACTCAGCCTTTATCTTATTCATGATGACCTGTTCGAGGATAGGAAGTTTCAAAGCGAACTTGATACCTGCATTCTCGATGACAGGCTTAACCTTGCTCTTGTAAATCTTCTCTATGATGAGAGGCACTGCGATGACCAAAGTAGGTTTCACTTCAGAGAGTGCCTGCATGATAATCTTTGGACTTGGGAGGCGTGAGAGGAAGAAGACATGACAGCCACAGCTTAATTCGTACAATACTTCAAACATAAGTCCGTACATGTGAGCACATGGCAACATTGAAACAACACGTGATGTGTGGTTGATCTGAGGCAAAACCGTCTTACCGAATTCCAAGTTGGAACTGACAGCACGATAAGGAATCATAACACCTTTTGAGAAACCTGATGTTCCTGATGTGTAATTGATGATTGCCAGTTCGTCGGCTGAGTCTTCGTAATAATTTATTGATTCTGGTGAGAACTCCATCGGATAATACTTGCCGAAGAGCTCGTTGAGATGTTCGCGGCTTTCTGAAATCTTCTCGTTAGCAGCATAAAGCAATTTGAAAGTGTTTACTTGGATGATTGCTTGTAAGCCAGACATATCGAGTTCTGAGAGACCTTCCCAGATAACTTCGTCAACGAAAAGTATCTTAGCTTCTGAATGATTTACCAAGTGATTGATATTACTTGGTTTGAACTCGTGCATGAGAGGTACAGGAACTGCACCGTATGTCATGGCTGCGAGAAATGAGACAACCCAGTTAGCTTGATTTCTTGAACAAAGCGCTACCTTGTCACCCTTTTCAAGACCGCATTCTTCAAACATGATATGAAGCTTAGCTATTCTTCTAGCCAAATCTCTATAGTGTAATGTCACACCTTGATAGTTAGAGATTGCAGGTCTGTCCCAGTTTTCTTTGATAGATTTTTCAAAAATCTTATTTACTGATGTAAAGCCCATAAGTTATTAGATTAGTTAAAAATATTTAGTTCATCGGTACAAAGATACAAAAAAAGTCAACAAGGCAACATGTCTAAAAGTCTACAAGTATTTTTATCAAAAAACGCATCAACTTGTAGTCTCGTGGTCTTGTGGACTTGTAGACTTTTCTTATATTTGCAAAAAATAAAAAACTATGGAAGAAAAAATTTTTGACCCTAATGCAGCTGCTGCTCTTGGTTCTGGCATCTACGGATTACCATGCAGCGCGGAAGAAGCTGAAATCATAATCATCCCTGTCGAGTGGGAACTTACAACAAGTTATAACAGAGGCACTGTCGACGGTCCTCAGGCTGTCTTCGACGGTTCTATGCAGGTCGACCTTCATCATCACGACTATCCTGAAGTATGGAAACGCGGCATCTGGATGGATGAGTTTCCACAAGAACTACGTGAGCTTCACGACGAACTCGTTCCTCTCAGCGAAGACATCATCGATGGCATCGAAAGCGGTGATGTTGACGAAAACCCAGAAGCATACGAAGATAAATATGTAGCAATCGAAAAAGGCTTCGACACAATGTTCGCATGGCTTAAAGACAGAATTGCTTACTGGAAGTCACAAGGTAAAAAAGTCGGTCTCCTCGGCGGCGACCACAGCATCCCTCTCCCATACCACACTTATTTCAATGAGTTAGGCGAAGAATACGGCATCATCCATGTCGATGCTCACAGCGACTTAAGAATAGAATTCGAAGGCTTCAAATATTCTCACGCTTCTATCTTCTATAACACGATGAAATATGACAACGTCGAGAAACTCGTTCAAGTGGCAATACGCGACTACTGCGACCAAGAGAAAGAAATCATCAATAATTCAGAAGGAAGAATGGTGGTGTTCTACGACCGCGACAACCGCAGAAAAATGTACGAAGGCGCTACATGGAAATCGATATGCGACGACATCATCGCTCAGCTTCCTAACAAAGTTTACATCTCCATCGACATCGACGGCCTCGACCCTAAGCTTTGTCCTAACACAGGAACTCCAGTACCAGGCGGCATGGAATACGAAGAAATGATGTATTTGTTAAACAGAGTTAAAGAAAGTGGTAAAGAGATAATAGGCTTCGACCTCTGCGAAGTGTCACCAGGCGAAGACGAATGGGACGGCAACGTTGGAGCTAGAGTACTTTATCATCTTTGTGGAATTATTTGAGTTACTGAGTTACTGAGTTGCTGAGGTACTGAAGTTCTTAGCAACTTAGTAACTTAGTAACTTAGCAACTTAAAAAAATCATGAGTTTAAATAGTTTTTTACAATTTTTCGTAACTAAGGAAACAAAGTTTTTCCCTATTTACATCAAGCAGTCGGAGTTGTTAGTTCATGCAACAAAGACATTATTGGAAATGGTAAAGATTGACGACTACGAAGAACGTAAGTTGTTGGGTCGTCAAATCAAGAAAGATGAAACCGATGGTGACGAGCTTTTCAGAAATCTTTACAAGATGCTCAACATCACATTCATCACTCCATTCGACAGAGAAGACGTCAATGAGTTGGCAGCCAATATGGACGACTCTTTAGATATTATCGATGACTGTTCCAAGAATCTCTTGATGTATCAACCAAAACGCATCGACAGCCAGCTCATCGAGACTGCCAACTATCTTCACGAGTGTGCATGTCTGCTCACAGAGATTATCAAGCAGTTGGAACATATCTCACTAAATCATAACGACATCATTGAAAAATGCGACAAGATTAAACATATCGAACACGTCATCGATGCCATCTATTCCGATTATATCAGCAATTTATTTAAGAACGAGACCGACTATATTGAATTGGTCAAGAACAAAAATATCGCTGAGACATTTGAAAGCGCGAGCGACATATTGAAGAATGTTGCCGACACAATAAGAACAATCGTCATTAAGAATTCGTGATATGTTAGTCTTCGTCATCTCCGCTTCTTTAATATTAGCGTTATTGATTACATTTTTAAACGGCATGAACGATGCTGCCGATGCAGTGTCATGTCTCATCACCACCAAAGTGCTGACACCTCTCAAAGCCGTCGCATGGGCAGCGTTCTGGGGTTTCATGGCTTATTTCATCTTCGACTCTCATGTTGCTGAGACTATGAGCCGCGGACTCGTCGAAGCTCAATATATGAATCCTTACGTGGTGTTCTGCGCCTTAGCTGGAGCCACCTTATGGATTGGAATATGCACATGGCTCGGACTCCCGATATCGTCATCACAAGCATTGATAGGCGGAATCATCGGACCAGTCTTGTTCAGCCAAGGCTCATCAGCTTTGGTACTTGACGGCGTGTTTTTGGTGTTGTTATTCATGATACTGACACCTGTAATCGGAATGGTACTGGGCTTCTTCATGCAATGTCTCATCATGCGCTTATGCAAGAACGCCAACAAGAAAAAGACCGACAAGGTCTTCAAGAAGTTGCAGCTGCTATCTTCTGCAGCGTTCAGCCTCGGACACGGAGCTAACGACGCACAGAAAACCATCGGACTTATCTCCATCATGCTGTTCACATCATTACAGTCGCCTGAGATAACAGAGAACTTTAAGAGCATCCTTGCCATATTCTTCGATGCCGAAAAAGGTTATCACGTTCCTCAAGTCGTGGCTGTCATCTGTTACATCATGATAGCATTAGGAACAATGGTAGGCGGCAAAAACGTCATCAAGACCACAGGCACTGGCATTGTAAAGATAACACCAGACAAGGGATTCTGCGCTGAGACATCTGGAGCTGCAACGGTAATAGGCTGCTCATTGTTCGGAATACCAGTAAGCACATCTCATAGCATCGTTAGTTCTATCGTGGGTGTTGGTTTGACCAACGGAGTGAAATCCATAAGCTGGGGAACAGCCAAGAGCATCTTATGGGCGTGGCTGCTCACGATACCAGCACCGCTTCTGATATCAGGACTGCTTTATTCAATCATCAAATAAGAAAATTACTTATAAAAAAATAGTTGGCGAAATCATCACCAACTATTTTTTTATTGTCATCTGTCATTATTTGTTTTTATTCTTTTTCTTTGAGAAGCCGATTCCAACCTTAAACTCCATGAATTCGAAGTTCTGTGTAGTGTTAAGGTCTGTCGAGATGACAAGGTTCTTAAGATTAAACTGCAAACCACCTGTAAGGAGCAATCCGTTATAATTTATATCTTTAGAATTAGAAGATTTATACCATTCTTCAGTAACAGCTTGGTCTAAGGTTGTATACATTGCATAACCACCACCTAACTTAAGATATATCGGACCATAAACCTTAAACATCAAACCTGCAGTAGCTGCCAATCTAGAATTGAGTTGCTTGCCTGTCAATTCTGCAGCGTCTGGAGCTATTTCATTATATTCTGTAAGGAACTGATTTATACCTGTATGATATTCACCATCTACGATATCGAAGTTTGTCAACAATGAGATATGCCAACCCACTTTCTTATATGAACCCCAGCTGACGCCATATGAATATTTACCTTGCAATGATGAAGCATTAAGTGTGTAGAACTTCATACCATTTGCGATAAACTCATTTATAGTTTCCTTAGCTGGTTTGAAATAGAAATGACTCTGACCGTCTTTGATAATATATAATCTCTGAACATCAGTCTTACGATGTCTTTTCACCAAAACCTCATGATTTCCTATTGGCATATCATATACCAATGGTGAATCACCTTTCTTGATTCCATCGATATAAATGTCATCGCCTTTTTTAGTAGATTCCAAAGTAACCAACTGACCGATATACAATGTGTATTCATTTACATCATCATCACTCACTGTGATTGTATGTGTCTTTTCAAGTTCTTTATCTCTCACAATCTTTATTTCACGATTGCCATAGTACATATATTTTGTAAGAGGGGTCTTTCCAAAGTATTTGCCATCGACATAAACCTTATCGCCTTTGTCGGTAGTTTTGATTGTCACTTTCTTGCCTAATTCCACCTTCAATTCTTTAAGGCCATCATCTTCAACAGCAATAGTTCTTTCATAAACGTATTTGCCTCTTGCAATTTTAAGTTCGTGTGTTCCATAAGAAAGCTTTGCTGTACATGGAGCTTTTCCTATTTTTTCACCATCTATATAGACTTTATCCTTTTCACTATCTGTAACGATTTGCATTTCTTTACCTACGAAATACTTTACTGTATCATTTGCAAAAAATACATCGAGTTCGTTTGTTACATTATACTTATCTCTTACAGCTTTGATAATGTGCACATCGTGTGTCAGATACAAAGTCTGAGGGCTGTTGCCTACATACTTATCATTAACGAACAAGCTATCGCCGCTTCTATCTGTCATGACGAAGACTCTCTTTGAATCAGCGAATTTTTCTTCTAAAACCAAAGTTTCATTTTCTTCAATATTAACGTTCAATGTAATGTCAGCTTTAGCTTCATTCTTAAGAACGAGTTCATACTCTCCGATGAGAAGATTTTCAGCAAAAGGAGTCTTTCCAAGATATTTGTCAGCAACATATACTGATGCTCCAGAAGGTATTGTTGCTAATTCTAATCTTCCATAGACAGGTGTTGGCAAACCTAACAAAATAGTGTCATTACCTCCTTCTTGTTGTACGTTAGCTTGTAAAGAAAATGGTTTGTGGCTTATCTTTCTAGCTTCAAAGATATGAGAACCGTAAGAAACATTGCCAAACCAACTTCCTACACCTTTGAATTCATTATCAACATAAATGTCTGAATTATCTTCTGCTTTTATTGATATGTTCTTGACATTGGAAATCATAGTTACATCCACTGCCACTGTATCATAACCAAAAACTTCGAAATCGTAATGATATGGTTCATATTCATCTTTAAAAACAAGCATCTTATGTTGACCAATCGTCATTTTAACCGATGAGAGCGGAGTGTTACCCACATGTTTGTTATCGACGAATATCACAGCATTTTCTTCAGGTGAAGAAGTGACATTCAAGATGCCATAAGCTGCCTGCATCTTAATATCCACAACTACAGCATCTCCTGATGTCATGGTATCGTTTCCATTTACGAGGCGATACATATCACATTCCACTTTCCATGTGTAAGGCTCGCCTACATTCAATAATTTTGAAACTTTGTTAAAGCCAACAAATTCATCATTGATATAAATCATTGAGTTTTGCTGATCTGTGTTAATGGTAAGATAATTGATTTCTGGAACAACTTCATTTTCCACTACGGCCAAAGAATCTTCAATAACTTCTTGAGCCAATGATGGTAACGATAACAATACCATCAAAAAAAGTATCATTTTCTTCATAACTTATATGTTTATATTTAACAATTTTCTTTAGTTTGGTTTTGCATACAAATATATAAAAAAATAAAAAAGACAACCCGAAAGTTGTCTTTTTCCACCACATTATTTTATTGTTTTATTTTATTCCATGTTTGTGTAGACTGATTGTACGTCTTCGTCATCTTCTACTTTTTCGAGGAATTTTTCGATAGCTTCAACATCTTCTGCTGAGAATGCTACTGGGCTGTTTGCGAAACGTTGTAAGTTAGCTTTCTTAACATTGATGCCGAGTTTTTCCAATGCTGTCTGCATTGTACCGAATGCTGTCCAGTCTGATAATGCTACTACACCTTCTTCTGTTGCTTCGATTTCTTCGAGGCCAGCGTCGATGAGTTCGAGTTCTATTTCTTCTACCTCCATACCTTCTGGCAATTCGAGTTCGAAGACTGCTTTACGGCTGAACATAAATTCTAATGAACCTGATGGAACTAAAGAACCACCACATTTGTTGAAGTAAGAACGTACGTTAGCGACTGTACGTGTTGTGTTGTCTGTAGCACATTCAACGACGACGAGAACACCAGCTGGGCCTTTTCCTTCGTAAACGATTTCGACCATATCAGCAGCGTCTTTCGCTGTAGCTCTTTTTATAGCAGCATCGATGTTGTCTTTAGGCATGTTTTCTGCCTTAGCATTGATGATAGCTTGACGCAATCTTGGGTTCATATCTGGATCTGCGCCGCCTTCTTTAGCTGCGATAGTAATCATCTTACTGAGTTTTGGGAACACTCTTGACATGTGGCCCCATCTTTTCATCTTAGCCGCTTTGCGGTATTCAAATGCTCTTCCCATAGTATATATTTCTTAATAATTATTTTTAAAATTTTGCGCAAATTTACAATTTTAATGCATAATTCATAATGCATAATGCAGATTTTTTTTAATTCATAATTCATAATGCATAATGCATAATTTAATTATGAATTGTGAATTATGAATTATGAATTAATCTCCAAAGCTCCTATAAGGTCGCTGACGTTCTTGAAGCCGTGGCGTTCGCAATATTCAACGATGCCTTGTGCCACCTTGACAGTGATTGTTGGGTCGATGAAGTTGGCTGTTCCTATTTCTATTGCCGATGCGCCAGCGAGCAAGAACTCGACAGCGTCGGTTGCTGATGAGATACCGCCCAAACCTACTACCGGAATCTTCACTGCCTTAGCTACTTGCCATACCATTCTCAAAGCTATTGGCTTGACACATGCGCCTGACAAACCACCTGTCACTGTAGATAACTTAGGTCTTCTCTTTTCAGCGTCGATAGCCATGCCGAGGAGGGTGTTAATCAATGATACTGAGTCAGCGCCTGATGCTTCAGCAGCCAAAGCGAGGTCAGCGATGCTTGTCACGTTAGGTGAAAGCTTTACGATAAGGTGTTTGTCATAGACTTTTCTCACAGCACTGACAACTTGCTCGATACCTGATGTAGTGACGCCGAATGCCATGCCACCTTGTTTCACGTTAGGACAAGAAACGTTGAGTTCGATAGCAGGGATATTTTCTAAAGCGTTGACTTTCTCAGCCACTGCGCAATAGTCTTCTATCGTTGAACCTGAAACGTTGACGATTATATTAGTGTCGATGTCTTTTATTCTTGGATAAATTGTCTCAACGAAATAGTCGATGCCTTTGTTTTGAAGTCCGACAGCGTTGAGCATTCCTGAAGGTGTCTCTGCCATACGAGGATATGGGTTGCCTTCGCGATGATTCAATGTTGTTCCTTTGACGAGTATTCCGCCGATTTTTGTCAAGTCGATGAAGTCGGCATATTCTTCACCATAGCCGAAGGTGCCTGATGCTGTCATCACAGGATTCTTCAGTGTGAGACCCTTACCGAGTTGTATTATTTCGTTTACCATAACAATTTATTTATATTGATTACAGGACCTTCTTTACATACACATACGTGACCTTCTATGGTGTTTTCCACGCAGCAGAGACAAGCGCCGAGACCGCAAGCCATAAGGTTTTCCAAAGAAACTTCGCAGTCGATATTGTTTTCACGAGCCATCTTGGTCAATGCCATCATCATTGGTTTTGGACCGCAGGTATAAATCATATCGAACTTCTTTTCCTTCCAGATAGAATGTTGTGTCACGAAACCTTCTTCGCCTAATGAGCCGTCGTTTGTTGTGATATACACCTTACCTACTGCTTCAAAATCTTCGAGCATGATAAGGTCGCTCTTTGAACGTCCGCCGAGGAGGAACTGAGGCTCGATGCCTTTTTCTTTCAACATCTTGCCGAGATAATAAAGAGGAGCTATGCCGATGCCGCCACCGACGAGGATAGCTTTCTGATTCTTATCTTCAGGAAGAGTGAAGCCGTTACCGAGAGGATATATTATATTTAAGGTATCGTTAAGTTCTGTGTCAGCGATTTTGTTTGAGCCTTCGCCTACTCTTTGAACCAACAATGTTATAGTGCGATTTTGATAGTCGACATCGTGAATTGATATCGGACGACGGAGATAAGTGTGCTGTGCATCATCGACGCGAACCTGCACAAACTGACCTGCCTTGATTTCTTCGAGAGGCTCGTCAGACTGAAGCAAAAGATATGTCGACTTTGCCCATTCTTTTTTCTCTATTAAACGGAAGTCTGTGATTTTCTTCATGGCTTATATACAAAAAAGGTCGTCGAATGACGACCTACGTTAATCTTTAGGTTATTTTGTTTCTTCTGATTTTTCTTCTTCAACAGTGAAGTCTAAGAGACCTTTGTCGTTGAGGAGTTGATACCATTGGAACACTTTCTTCATGTCTGACTGATAAACTGAGTCTTCATCGTATTCTGGGAGTACCAACATGAATTTTTCTTTAAGTTCTACTGGAGAAACTTTTTTAGGATCGAAACCGATGTTGTCACCTAATTTTTCATGAATGCTCATAAAAACTTCTTTGAGAGGTTTGTCATCACCTGTTGTGTAGATGCTGATTTCTTCCAAAGAGCTGATTCTATCGTTAGCGAAAGCTGGAGTGCGTTTGCCATCGAGTAATGATTCTACTACTAATTTTCCTGAGCCTTGACCTGAAACCAAGAACAAACCTGGTTTGCCTGATATAGCTACAACTTTACTTAAATCCATTTCTGATCTTATTAGTTAAATAGTTTAATTTTCTTTTTTAAATTATGATTTCGCAAAGATAATAAAAAGTCTAAAGGCAAAAGACTAAAGACTAAAGTTTTTTTCAATCAGAAATAAAGTTTAGGCATCAGGAATTATAATAGTATGATTTATAATATCATCATTTTTTTATTTATCAAGTTTACACTCAACACCCATTTAGGTGCCGCCGACTTCATCGGATTCGGATTCGGAGTGAGATTATAAAAAGCAACTCCTAATTCCTAACTGAACCTCCGTTTCTTTCCACAGCCACTCTCTAATAGGATTGTCATAATGTTTCTTTGAAATGAGTTTACTCTTATTTCCAGAAAACAATCTAACATCAGGGAGAAAACATGTTGACTGTTGAACATCGACCGTTGTCCCAAGCAAAGCATTAACCGCAGGTATCGCGCCTTTCTCCGGCGACTTGCAGAACGGCCTGAACAAGACATCAGCGATTGGATCAAACCATCGATGCATGGAAATCATATTGCTATCCACAACACCCGGGTCGGTAAGATTCACCTTTCCGTTCTTGATATTTTCCGACAATGACAGCGATGACAAAAACAGAGCATATTTCGCCTTGCCATAAGCTCCAAGTTGAGAGAATCTCTTTTTATCCAAATCAAAGAAATGTTCGTCAAGCCTTGACACTCCCCGTGTCACAGAAACAGTATTGACAATATCGAATCCATCTTCCATCAATGGAATCATCAGTCTCGAAAGATACAATGGTCCAATATAATTCACTGCAACCGTAGTTTCAAAACCATCTTCGTTTATGGAAAAGTCACGACATATTATTCCGGCATTATTCAAAAGTTTATTTACCTTAAAGCCATGACTTATAATATTTTCAGAAAACGATTTTATTGAAGAAAGAGAATTCAGGTCCAGTTCCAAGATATCTATTTCTGAATGAGGAAAATGTTTTATCAAGACATCACGTTGAGATGCCGCCTTCTTGACATTACGGCACGCCATTATCACAGGAAAATCCTTATCCAATAACGACTTAACAGCAGCAAGTCCTATGCTACCCGTCGCACCTGTCACTATTACCTTACTTTTCTCCATATAGAATTAACTAAGCGTTTGGGCAAAAGTGAGAGCATTGGAGGAAGATATACGTTCATCGCTCCAGGTGCCACGACCATCTTCTTCTTAAACATTCCTTTAAGTGCTTTCTTCACAAGCCATTGCGGCGTTCCGACAACACCAAGATTCACTCCAAGCTTCAACAGTCTTGGATTTATTTTATATAAAGGTGTGGCTATAGCTCCAGGGCAAACCGTCGTCACTCCAACACCGTAATCTCTCATCTCATAATAAAACGATTTACCGAAGCTCTTAAGATAAGCCTTTGTAGCAGAATATATTGTAATTCCAGGATAAGGAAGTCGTGCCGCCATTGACGACACCAAGATGATAAATCCGTATCCTCTTTTCTTCATCTCATTTCCGAAAATCCTGCACATATGAGTTGGAGTCATAATATGAAGATTAAGCATAAGTTCCATCTTCGTATGATATTCATCGTCAAGTTCATGGAAGAAGAACATCCCGGCATTATTGATAAGAATGTCAATAACGGCATTCTGGTTCTTGCAAAAATCAAACAGCTGCTGTGCCGCATCTTCCTGCGACAAATCCTGATAACGAGATATGACTTTAACACCGTAATCATTCCTAAGCCTGTCAGCGACATCTTCCAATTCCTTTTCCTGATTACTGACAATCACGAGATCACATCCTGCTTCAGCAAGATAGTTTGCATACAGCAGTCCCATTCCAGAACTTGCTCCTGTTATCAACGCTGTGACGTCATTGCCATAAGCTCTAATTTTATCTATATCATTCTTGAAAGAAATCATAAATCATTGATTTTCTAACTTCTCTATTTCTTTTTTAAGACGTTCAGGCATCTCTTCTACACAATGATGACATCGCATATCCTCGCTATACATTCTTCCAATGCAATAATTTGAATGCTTGCAGCTGCTTCTCGTCAGCTCGCCTTTCTGCAATTTATTAACGAAATCGGTATCATTGATAAGAGCGCGTGCCATCTGAAAGGCCACGAAACCAGAGTTCAAGACTTTTTCCATATCGTCTTTAGCAACCATTCCTCCCACATAAATAAGAGGCATGTCAAGACTCTCACGGAACTTCATCGCTGTCTCATAGAAATAAGCGTCTTCATAAGGAATCGTCGGCACCATCATCCTGCCAGCTATTCTAAGTCCGAGCTTCAGCCACCAGAACTTCCACATATTCATGTAATAAGCCATCGTCTTTATCGGCATCGCGCCACGCATGACTTCCATAGGAGCCTTGCTGACGAAACCGGCAGAAAGCACGAGAGCATGAACGCCAAGTTTCTCCAACTCCTTGGCAATCAATATTGCCTCATCGACTTGTATTCCAGTTTTGATACCGTCGAACATATTTACTTTCACCACCACTGCCATATCGTCCGATGCTGCGTCCATCACCTCTCTGATGACGAATTTCATGAAACGCATTCTGTTTTCCAAGTTTCCGCCCCAGATGTCTTCTCGGTGATTCGTATATGGCGACAAGAACTGACTTATGAGATAACCATGACCTGCATGTATCTCAACGCAATCGAAGCCTGCCTCACGGGCGAGATTCACTGCCTTACTGAAATCTCTTACCGTATCAAGGATTTCATACTCTTCCATACCTCTTACGAATGTAGGAGAATAGAGGTTGAATCCTGAAGATGCGCCCATCGGCTTGCATCCGCACGTACGACGATGAGTCATATTTCCACAATGCCCGAGCTGTATAGAAGCCTTGGCGCCTTCCTTATGGATAGCGTCTGTGAGTTTCTTTAGTTCAGGGACAATCTCCTTGCGCATCCAGAGCTGACCGTCAAAAGAGACGCCACTACGATTGACAGAGGCGTATGCTATAGTTGTCATGCCAATGCCGCCACGGGCTACTGCCGTATGATAGTCAAAGAGCTGCTGCGAAGGTCTGTTATCCTTACACATATTCTCAAAGGCCGCAGAACGTATTGTCCTATTTCTCAACTCAACAGGACCTATTTTACAAGGTGTGAAAATAATTGAATCGCTTGCTTGCATCGTTGTCTTGTTGTTTAATATATAAAAGGTATTATCCTCTTTACTTTCTTAGTATCAAGTTCATCTCCGAACTCTTTCTTGTAATTATCGTAAATCTTGGCGGCGCGGGGCGCGAGATTTGCGAAAGTCCAGATTGCGAATACCGCGCCGGAAAGCGACCATGTAAGTATCGCAAAACCAAGCCATTCCACAAACTCTCCAAAGTAATTGGCAGAAGTCACATACTTAAACATCCCTTTCTTTGGAAGATAATGCCGCGTATCACCAGGCTTACGAAGGTTTCTTATGACATAATCAGAATGAATATTTATAATCATTCCCAAGAAGAAAATCATTGTTCCAATAATGAATTGTGGCGTCGTAAGCCATGCCATTTCATACATGTTTTCTGGTGACTCATAAAAAATCCAACCGCCTTGCATCAATGCATTCAGCACGTTGAAGACGACACCCATAAATATCACCGACAAAGGCATCACGCTCTTGCCTCTTATCAAAAAAGGAAAGATAAAAGAACGTTGGAAATAATGTATCTCAAATAAAATCAAGAAAATGAGGCATACGACATTCGTACTTCTTTCTGAAAATACGCAAAGTAATATCATGACAATAAAGACAGGAGATTCCATCAACACCCATCCTAATTTATTAGGCAGTGCCGGACCCCATTTCTTATTGTAAAAAACACCGTAACCTGCTGTAACAAAATACAATGCGATAAATACAACTACCGCTATTATCGTCATTATCAGAAGAAATGTGTTAAAATAACTCAACATAATCTTAGTTAAACGATTGTAAATCCGTCAATCTCTTATAGACTCCGTTCTTCGCTATAAGTTCGTCGTGTTTGCCTTGTTCAACGATATGACCTTTGGCTAACACCACAATATCATCAGCATTCTGTATTGTTGAAAGACGATGCGCGATAACGACGGAAGTCCTGTTGCTCATAATCTTCGACAATGCATCTTGCACCAGTTTTTCTGATTCTGTGTCAAGAGAAGATGTAGCTTCATCAAGAATTAATATAGGAGGATTTTTCAAGACTGCGCGTGCGATGCTCAACCTCTGCCTTTGACCGCCGGAGAGATTCATGCCTCTATCACCTATATAAGTGTCATAGCCATTTTCAAGCTGCATGATAAAGTCATGAGCGTTTGCCACCTTTGCAGCTTCAATGACATCTTCACGTGTAGCGTTCTTCATTCCAAATGCTATATTATTGTGAACTGTGTCGTTAAACAAAATACTCTCCTGACTTACTATTCCCATCAAAGCACGAAGGTCGTTGATTTTATAGTCGCGTATATCCGTTCCGTCAATAGTTATTGAGCCTTCGCAAACGTCATAGAAACGAGGCAACAAATCCACCATCGTAGATTTACCGCCGCCGCTCTCTCCTACCAAGGCTATCATCTTGCCTTTTTCAACATTTAAGTTAATATTTTTTAAGACATCGTCTTTTCCGTAGCGGAAGACTACATTATTATATTTGATAGAATCTTTAAATTCTGTGATATGTTTTGCGTCGTCTTTTTCAAGAATCACTTCGTCGGCATCGAGTATCTCAAAGACACGTTCTGCCGATGCCATACCTTTCTGCAAGTTATAGAATCCATGTGAAAACGACTTTGCTGGTGGGATAATCTGCGAGAAGACAATGATATATGCTATAAAGTTAGCTGCTGTGATAGATGCGCTACCCGACAAAATCAAGGTGGAGCCAAACCAAAGTACGATAGAGATAACCACTGCCGAAAGCAGTTCGCTCATCGGAGAGCTGAGGTCTCTCTTTCTGTGAACAGATTTTAACAATTTCGAATAGCCGGAGTTCTGTTCTTCAAATTTTTCGTTGGTATAATCGATAGCATTGAAAGCTTTTATGATACGCAAACCAGAAATCGTCTCTTCAATATTAGCGATGATATTGGCAAGACGAGTCTGTCCTTCTTTTGAGTCTTTTTTCAAAGACTTGCCAATCTTACCGATTACTATGCCGCCTATTGGCAAGACGCATAACACAAACAATGTGAGTTCCCAGCTAACACCAAGCATATAAGCGAAATATGCAATTATCGTGATTGGAGACTTGATGAAAACATCTAAATAATTCATGATAGAGACTTCTATCTCTTGCAGGTCGGTGGTGATTCTCGCCATGATATCGCCTTTCTTTTGTCTGCTGTAAAACGACAATGGAAGGACGAGTATCTTGTTATAAACCGCCGCTCTCATATCCTTTATCGAGTTGACTCTCACCGAAGCCATGTAATAGCTTGCCATATATGTTGTGAGGTTTCTCAGGAAGAAAGCAAACACCAGCATGGCGCAGATGAACAACAATGCCATCTTCTGTCCTTTTGCTATGATAATCGCGCTTATGTAATAATTCATCGTTTCGAGAAGAGCGTCAGAACTCAATGAGAATTCTGGCTTCACCGTGATGAGATTGTCAGGATTAAACAAAAGATTCAGAAAAGGGACTATCATTGAAAATGAGAACAATGAAAATATAGTTGACAAAACAACAAATACTATATTCATCGTCACGCTGCCCCAATAAGGTTTTACGTAAGCAAGTACTCTATTGAATTTATTTATTTTCATCTGAGTAAATTTAAAAGGGGAACTTTATAACAAAATTCCCCTATTCTTTCTTTTTATTTAAAAGTTAAAAACTATAACCTGTATAATTTTCAGGAGTAATCACATGCATCTCTGCCTTAACAGCGTCGCTGACAGGAAGTTCATCAATGAATCTGTCGATTGATTCGCGTGTGACTTTTTCGTTTGTACGTGTCAAGCCTTTCAACAACTCGTATGCGCCTTCAACTTCTTCACGACGTAAGATTGTCTGGATAGCTTCTGCAACGACAGCGTAGTTGTTCAACAAGTCTTCTCTTAATTTTTCTTCGTTAAGGATAAGTTTGTCGAGACCTTTCAATAATGAAGCGATAGCTATCATTGTGTGGGCCAATGGCACGCCTACGTTTCTTGTCACTGTTGAGTCGGTGAGGTCGCGTTGCATACGGCTGATAGGAAGTTTCGCGCTGAGGTGTTCGAAGATAGCGTTTGCCAATCCGAGGTTACCTTCTGCGTTTTCAAAGTCGATTGGGTTGACTTTATGTGGCATTGCAGAAGAACCTACTTCGCCAGCTTTGATTTTTTGTTTGAAATATTCCATCGAAACATATTGCCAAACGTCGCGAGCGAGGTCAATCAAGATTGTATTGATACGTTTCACTGCGTCAAAGTAAGCTGCCATGAAATCGTAATGTTCAATCTGTGTTGTTGTTTGAAGTCTTGTAAGACCTAAATTATTGTTGATGTAATTGTTGGCGAAGTTTTTCCATTCTATCTGTGGATAAGCGATTTTATGAGCGTTCATATTACCAGTTGCGCCGCCGAACTTAGCACAGAAAGGAATGTTTTTCAAGTTGTTGATTTGGTTGTCGAGACGTTCAACGAAGACATAAACTTCTTTTCCGAGGTGTGTTGGACTTGCAGGCTGACCGTGAGTGTGAGCTAACATTGGAACGTCTTTCCATTCTTCTGCCATTGCGAAAAGCTTATCTCTAAGTTCTTGCATAGCTGGCAAATAAATGTTAGCGTTAGCATCTCTTAATGTGAGAGGCACAGCAACGTTATTGATATCTTGTGATGTCAAGCCGAAGTGGATGAATTCTTTGAATCTCTTGAGGTCGAGTTCGTCGAAGCGACGTTTGAGGAAATATTCCACAGCTTTAACGTCGTGGTTTGTAACCTTCTCAATGTCTTTGATTTCTTCTGCGTTTTCTACTGTGAAGTTTTCGTAGAATGAACGTAATGTTGGGAAATATTTATGGTCGAAATCAGCGAGTTGTGGTAAAGGAAGTTCGCACAAAGCGATGAAATATTCAACCTCTACTTTCACGCGATAACGAATCAATGCGAATTCTGAAAAATATTCATCAAGACCTGCTGCCTTGGAACGGTATCTACCATCAACTGGAGATATTGCTGTAAGTGAATTTAATGTCATAACTCCTTATATTTTAAGTAAAACGCAAAGATAGGAAAAAGTCAATAGACTACAGACAACAGTCAACAGTTTTTTTTCAAAAAAATTAGGAATTATTTTTTTAGTTTGGAGTTAGGAATTAGGAGTTGAGGGGGAGCTTAGACAATACTGCCACTATATAATTCTATTCTTTTTCCATTCATTTCTTCAATTCGATTCAAGTAAGATTCCATAACTTCATGTTTCATTGTTGGTTTCCTGGAGAATATCGAAAGATATTTCATTTTTTTATCTGACAAAATCAATATTCCATTTTTATCATCGAAGGTTAAAATCTTAAATCTTTTCCTGAAAAAACCTTTTTTAAGGATTATAAAAAAAGTATCATTTTTTGTTAGTGTTTCTAAAGTCAATTTCCTCAAGACCTTTCTCCTATCCTCTTTTATCCCGACATAAAGCAAATCGAGATAATTTTCACAAGCGATTGAAATATAAAGAAATATCTCAACAAATTTCATTTCAAAAAAATTACGGGTACGCACAATGTTATACCATTTTCCCGTCAATTGGGAATTAGCAATCGATTTCATAAGTAAAGAAGTTTTTAGTTAATAAAAATTATGAATATATAATTCTAACCCGCGGTTATATCAGAATTCAAATAAAAAATGTTGATTTTAATTCAAGGAGATTACCTTGTCATTTGTCTTGCAAAAATACAAAATACAATTTTGAAAAGTCAAGTGTTTTTGGAAGAATTTTCATCGTTTTTCGATTTTTATGCATTTTTCTTTCAAAAATTATAAAATAACCTTAATTTCTATTAACAATTCGCACCACACCTTTTATATATAAAATAAAATGCTTCTCACAGTACCTTTTTATCGATATTTTTAGTAATTTCGCAGTTCACTCATTTATAAAAATTAACAATTTAAAATATAGTTATCATGAATTACGATGTTATAGTAATAGGCAGTGGCCCAGGTGGTTATGTAGCTGCCATCAGAGCTTCACAATTAGGCAAGAAAGTTGCTGTCGTTGAGAAATCAGAAATCGGCGGAACATGTTTGAACTGGGGTTGCATTCCAACAAAAGCCTTATTGAAGAGCGCACAAGTTTACACATATATGAAACATGCCGAA
>JBGVQR010000078.1:0-5540 GCA_045127605.1 Candidatus Limimorpha sp.
GGTCACGGCACACACTGCGCTGGTATCGTCTGCGGCGATGGAACCTCAATGATTACAACAGGTATAGCGCCAGACGCATCGCTTATGACAGTTAAGACCATCAACCGTGCAGGTAGTGGTTCTGTTGCTCAGATGTTAAACGGCGTTCAGTTTGCAGTTGAAAACGGCGCTGACGTTATAAGCATGTCGTTAGGTTTCAAAAACAACCAAATAACAACAGCACAAAAAGAAGAGATTCGTGCAGCATTCGACAAAGTGTTAGAAGCAGGCGTTGTGGTATGTGCAGCAGCAGGTAACGACGGCGACACATACGGCGCACCACATAATGTCGACTACCCAGCAGCATGTCCTGCTCCATGGAGAAACCCAGACCAGACACTCGAAGGCGGATTGTCAAGTGTCATCTGCGTCGGAGCTCACGACCTCAACGAGTCATCACGCGGTCCATCAACATGGGAAGGCACATCATACAACGACTATCCATATGAAGACGGAGCACAAATGGGTCTCATACGTCCTGACATCTCAGCGCCGGGTTACTTCATCCGTTCTACTAAATATAATAGTAATGACACCTATGAAATTAAAAGCGGTACATCGCAAGCAACACCTTGCGTGGCAGGTGTCATCGCTCTTATGTTGGAAAAGAACTCAACACTCACCCCAGCTCAGATTTCACAAATCATTGAAGAAACAGCACAATCAAAACCTGCAACGAAAAACAACACTGTAGGCGCTGGTGTCGTCGATGCTCTCGCAGCAGTTAACAGCATCACCGAAACTGTCGGAAATCCTTATGTTAAAGCAAGTGCTTTCGCTCCTAAATCAATGGCAACAGGGAATAGAACCCTTAGCATCACTTTGAAAAATAAAGGTGCTGGCGCAAGCGACGATAATACATCTGTGACATTATCATTGTCAAACGACCCATACGTAACAATAGCAAATCCTACTCAGACATTAGGCAGACTTGATGTGAACGTCGCAAAGACATTGTTCTTCGAACTTAACATTGATGAAAACACACCTAGCGGCCACACAGCAACATTCTCGGTCAAGACAACAAGCGGAACATTATCATGGGAAGATACATATTCCGTACAAATTGCTGTACCTAACTTGGCTTATCAATCTGTAAGTCCAGGTTTAGTGAATACTAATGCAACGACTGATATCAAAGTCACTATGGTTAACAATGGATCAGCCGACTTCACTGGTCCAATAACACTCAAACTCGTTACAACTTCTTCTGATTTGAAAAACGTCACTTTGATTGACGATGAGACAACGATACCAGCATTAGGCGTTGGCGAGACAGGAACGGGAACATTTACCATTGAAACAAAAACTCCTACATCTCCTTATGACTTCTTCTTAGAAACATATTCTGAATCGACAACTGGTTCTAATTATATCTACGAGTTCGAGAACGATATGGAAGGCTGGACATGCTTCAATGCAAGCAGCAACAATAATGTGAAAAGCCCTTGGTTCCATAGCACTGATGCTATCACATTTGACAAAGAAGCTAAGGACTCACACTCTGGAAACGGACACCTGATGAGTAGAACTCTTTTGAGTAACAATATGTCATACTCATTCCCTATCAACAATTACCTTGTTTCTCCAGTGAAAATGAAAGTTACAGAATACAGCAAGGTCAGTTTCTATGCACGTGCTCACATGGAAGCTTATTATCCAGAACATTTCGGACTGGCTGTTTCAACAACAGGAAATACCTCAGAAGCTGATTTCACTTTATTAGACGAATGGGTCATCACTGAAAAAGAGACAAGCACTACATGGAAACAATACACTGTCGATTTGAGCGCATATGCTGGTCAAGAGATTTATGTGGCTATACGTCACTTCTTCACAGATGAAGAATGGAACGACCCGTACCAAGCAGACGGTGGTTTTGGAGTCGACGCTTTAAATGTCGATGACATCATATTTGAAAATGTAATAGTAAACACCGAATACAAGTCTACCTATAGTTATGACGACCCTTATTATTTCAACGTCACAGCAAGCAGCAATCCTAACTTGCCTATGATTGGAACTATTACAGCAACACCAATGAGCGGTGCTGTGTCTTTGGAATGGGATGCTGTCAACGGCGTAAGCAAATACGGCATATATCGTAACGGTCAGAATATCGCTACTGTGACAGAGCCATCTTATGTTGATAAAAACCTTTCCTATAATGAAGAATATTGCTATGCTGTAACAACAATCGCAAGCTATGAATCTGGATTTTCTGATGAAGTATGTGCAACGACATTAGGACCTGATGCCAAACCTGCAACTCCAGCAAATCTGTTTGCAGAGGCAACAAGCGACTCAGAGATAGTCCTGACATGGGACGCTGTTGCTGGCGCAAGTAGTTATAAAATCTGCCAAGGTACAGAAGTGATAGCTTTAGAAATTACAGAGACAACATATACCGTAACAGACCTCAATGCACAAACAAACTATTGCTTCAACATTATTGCTGTTAACGAGAAAGGTGAGTCTGAAATGTCAGAAGAAACCTGTGCTACAACATTGAAAGCAAAACCAGCACCTCCTGTAGTGACAGCAACAGCAGACAGCGAGTCGGCAATAACCTTGACATGGGAAGCTGTTTACGGTGCTGAAAGTTATAAAGTTTACCAAGGAACAGAAATTATAGCTTCAGAAATAACTAATACTACATACACAATAACAGGTCTTGAGGCCGAAACCAATTATTGCTTCACAATGACTGCCGTTAACGAAGCAGGCGAGTCTGCAAGCTCGGAAAGCGCATGCGCAACAACATTAGAGGCTCCAAAAGCTCCAGAAGCTCCTGTTGTAACAGCAATAGCCAATGGTGATAACGCAGTGATCTTGACATGGAACGCTGTGGAAAACGCAACAAGCTATAACATATATCAATATCAAGGCACAAGTGTTATTTTAGGAATTGCTGAGACGACATATACTGTTGAAAATCTTACCCCTAATACAACATATTGCTTCGTCATAACAGCTGTCAACGAAATTGGCGAGTCTGAAAATTCAGAATCTGCTTGTGCAACGACAGATGAAAAAATCACAGGCATAATCGTAAAATCATACGATTTATCTAAACATATCGGTGAAACAACACTGACAGCTACATTAACTAATAAATGTGAAACTGCTATACCTGCTGGAGCAAAAGTGAATTTAAGCTGTAATGACTCTTATGTCACAATAGTTGACGGAACTTATGATTTGTTAAATGATCTTGCCATTGACAAAACAACTACAGCTACATTCACAATAGAAATTGCAGAATCAGTGCCAGTAAATTATGATATAGAATTCAATATAAGTGTTCAGTACGAAGGTTATAGCCAAAATACTAAAAATCTAAATTATACATTTAATAATGATTTGGATGGATGTAAAACTATAAGTGGAGACAACCATAACTGGTATCATTCTTCAAATCAAAGTGCTCATGGTTATAATAAAACGTATGATAAAACTCCGTCTGGTATGGGATTCATTTTCAGCGAATCTTATTGTAATTCTGAAAATAATGGCTTTAATCCTGACCATTGGATTATTATTCCAGAACAAATCATTCCATCTGATTTAACTACAATTGAATTCTATGCTGCTTCTATGGCTAGTGGTTGGAAGTATACTGATGAAACATTTGGTGTTTTCGTATCAACTACAAGCAATAAAGACGTTGAAACATTTAAAGAGATTCAAAAATGGACTTTATCTAATGTCAATTATACACAAGGTCAAGCTTCAATGGCAATGGCTCTTAAATCTGCAATGTTGATGGATTATGAAGACCAAAAGATTTGGGTTGCTATTAGACACTATGGAGCAGGCGATAACGCAGCTTTGGCAGTTGACGATATCGTTGTTTATAATGTCAAGTCTATTTCAACAGTTTCTTATGAAAAAACATTTACTGTCACAGTTAACACTTCTGTCAACATATACACAGGCATTGGTTCTTGGACAAATATAGCTAACTGGAGCAAGGGCATAGTGCCAACAGCAGAAGAAAACATCGTCATTGCTGGAGATATAACTATCGAAAGCGGTAATGTCACAGTAAAATCTATAACAATAAATGGTGGTTCTTTGACAGTCGATAGCGGTGCTGTTTTAACAGTCAATGAAACTTTCATCAATACCGATGCCGATGCTTTCATCATCAACGACAGCGCACAAGTGTTCCAGAACAATGAAGGTGTAGTTGCTACATTCAACATGAATATCGTAAATCCTAAAGGATGGACATCATTGAATAAAGATGGCTGGCAATTCATTGCTTCTCCTATGACAAATGCTAATGTCATAAGTTTCTTACCTCAATCGGATACAGACTACGACTTATTCAAATATGACGGCACTAAAGAAGGAACTGAATGGGTCAACTATAAAGTCCATCCATATGAGTTTGAAAATACTTTCCAACAAGGCCGCGCTTATCTTGCTTCATACGAAGCAGAGACAACTGCTACATTCTCCGGTGTTCTCAACAATGCTACGTCATTCGATTATGAAGTTGCTTTCAATGCAGAAAAAGAACTCGCCAACTTCCACCTTCTCGGCAACCCATTCCCATTCAATATGGATTGGAGCGGAATCGCAGCTGAAGACTTAGTAGATGGTTATGCAGTAGTAAACAACCAAGGTGGCTATGATTACTTAACATCAGGTAATATCAAGGTTGGTGACGGTTTCTTCGTAAAAGCAATTGAAGAAAACCCATCATTACACTATGCTCATAACGTAAGAAGTTCAAAAGAAAAAGCTAACAGCATCAATGTTATTGCTACAAGCAAAGCTGGTAAAGACAACGTTGTCGTTAACTTCGCTGGTCAAGCTGAAGGCTTCAACAAATTACAAAACTTCAACGATGCTATCGCTACAGTCTACGTCACAGAAAACGGCAAGAACTACGGTATCGCTAACGTAGACGAAAACACTACAGAAGTAGCACTCAACTTCGACGCTAAAGAAATGGGCAGCTACACAATCAGCTTAGACGTCAACGGCGAATTTGAAAGCGTAGTATTAGTTGACCGTTTGACAGGTGTAGAAACAGACATGTTAGTTGAAAACGAATACAGCTTCATCGCATCAGGCGACGACAACGTAAACCGTTTCGTTATTAGATTAGACAACAGACAACAGACAACAGACAACAGTCAGTTTGTATACCAATCAGGTGAAGAACTCATCCTCAGCATCGAAGGTTCAGTACAAATCGTTGACATGTTAGGTCGCGTTGTTTACAGCAACGAACATGCAAACGGTGATAACAGAATCAACGTAAGCGAATTCAACGATGCATCATACGTTGTAAGAGTTGTTAACGAAGAAGGAGTTAAGGTTCAAAAAGTGGTTATTTATTAATAAGTTAATAGTTGATAGTTTATAGTTAATAGTAGTTGGATAGTTGATAGGAAACTTTAAAACTACTATAAACTATTAACTATAAACTCTAAACTTTAAAAAAGAAAAATATGAAAAAGATAATATTAGCTATAGCATTATTC
>JBGVQR010000079.1:0-29355 GCA_045127605.1 Candidatus Limimorpha sp.
CTACTAACATGGTAATTTATATTTTGCTTACAAAGATAATCTTTTTTTTAAATCTTAAAAACTCAAAACTTCAAAATCTCAGAAGTTTTTTAAGGTACTGAAATTTTGAGATTCTGAGTTTTTGAGATTCTGAGTTTCAAATAAAAAAATCCCGAACTTCAATTGAAATTCGGGATTTTTTTCTGTTCGTTTTATCTGTAACGATTATTCTGCGATTTCAGCATCAACTGGGATAACTGAAACGTATGAACGATCGTCTCTTCTTCTACGGAATTCAACGATACCGTCTGTAAGAGCGTAGAGAGTATGATCTTTACCGCAACCTACGTTTTCACCTGGATTGTGTTTTGTACCACGTTGACGGACGATAATGTTACCAGCGATAACAGCTTGACCACCGAAAACCTTTACGCCCAAACGTTTACTTTGGGATTCACGACCGTTTGATGAACTACCAACACCTTTTTTATGTGCCATAATTTAAATTTTTTCGGGTTTGTTATTCAGTAATATTTTCAATGCTGATCTTTGTCAATTCTTGACGATGACCATTTAATGTTTGGTAACCTTTTCTTCTTTTCTTTTTGAAAACGAGAACTTTGTCACCTCTGAGATGCTCAACAATCTTAGCATCAACTTTAGCACCTTGGAGGACGGGGGTGCCTACCCTTGTGTTGCCTTCATTTTCGATCAACAACACCTTGTCGAAAGTGATTGTGCCTTCGACTTCACCATTCAAACGATTGCAATAGATTTGATCACCTTTGCTTACTTTGAATTGTTGCCCTGCGATTTCTACAATTGCGTACATTCTTTAAATTTAAGTTGAAATTAATTTCTATTTTTTCGGACTGCAAAAGTACACTTTTTTTCAATACAAAAAACATACAGATTAAAAATATTTTTTTGAGCCAAGAACTAAGAACTTTTCGGTCGCTGAGCTTGCCGAAGCGCCGAGCATTGCCTTCGACAGGCTCAGGCACCGCGGAACTTTGAACTTTGAACTGAAGTTGTATATCAAAAAGTTCAATAGCCTTAGTTCAATAGCCTTAGTTTTTTTTTCAAACACCTTATATATTATAAAACATTTTTATTACCTTTGCGGAATTGTAGAGATTTACAACTGTTTTACATCAATCTCTACCTAATAATTTGCAAATTAAATTTTTAAACATCATACTATGATAGTATTCTTCGAAAACAAACAACGTAACATCATCGCTTTAGAAAGCCAAGAACGTTTATCTCAAGAATCAATTGCCAAACTCGTATGGTTGTTTGGCGAAGCAAAACAGATATTAACTCCTGCCATCGAAGGTTATTTCTTCGGTCCTCGCAAGGAAATGATAACTCCTTGGAGCACCAACGCAGTTGAAATAACACAAAACATGGGCATCAGCGGAATCACACGCATCGAGGAATTCATTCCTGTCGCTGCCGACGACAACAGCTTCGACCCAATGCTTCAGGCAAAATATAACAACCTTGACCAAAACTTATTCTTCATCGACCGCAAACCAGAACCAATCAAAAACATCGACGATATCGAATCTTACAACATCCAAGAAGGTTTGGCATTAAGCGAAGAAGAAATATCATATCTCAAGAGCATCCGCGAAAAAATCGGACGTCCGCTCACCGACAGTGAAGTATACGGCTTCGCACAAGTCAACTCAGAACACTGCCGTCATAAAATCTTCGGCGGTACTTTCATCATCGACGGCAAAGAAATGCCTGACACTCTCTTCGCCCTCATCAAGAAGACTTCAAAAGAAAATCCTAACAGATTAGTATCTGCATATAAAGACAATGTCGCTTTCATCTTAGGTTCTAAAGTAGAACAATTCGCTCCTAAGACTCAACATCAAGCTGACTTCTTCCAAGTCCAAGACATCGACACTGTCATCTCATTGAAAGCTGAGACACACAACTTCCCTACTACTGTCGAGCCTTTCAACGGCGCTGCAACAGGTGGCGGCGGTGAAATCCGCGACCGTCTCGCTGGCGGTAAAGGTAGTATTCCATTGGCTGGAACCGCTGTCTATATGACATCATATCCTCGCACAGAAGGCACACGCGAATGGGAACAAGGTTTCGAAGAACGTAAATGGTTATATCAAGACCCAGCCGACATCCTCATCAAAGCTTCAAACGGCGCTTCTGACTTCGGCAACAAATTCGGTCAGCCATTAATCAACGGTAGTCTCCTCACCTTCGAACATCAAGAAGAAGGAAAAGAATTCGGCTTCGATAAGGTCATCATGCTCGCTGGCGGTATCGGCTTCGCAAGAAAAGAAGACAGCATCAAAGAAGACCCAGAACCAGGCGACCTCATCATCGTATTAGGTGGTGACAACTACCGCATCGGTATGGGCGGCGGCGCTGTATCAAGTGTCGACACAGGACAATTCAGCAATGCTATCGAGCTTAACGCTGTTCAACGTGCTAACCCTGAAATGCAAAAACGCGTCGCTAACGTAGTTCGCGCTATGACAGAATGTGGCAACAACCCAATCCGTTCTATCCACGACCACGGTGCTGGCGGTCACCTCAACTGTCTCTCAGAACTCATCGACAAAAGCGGCGGCGTCATCAACGTTGGCAACCTCCCTGTCGGCGACCCAACATTGTCTGACAAAGAAATCATCGGCAACGAGTCACAAGAAAGAATGGGTCTCCTCGTAAATAAAGAAAATACAGAGATCATCAAACAAACAGCTCTCAGAGAACGCGCTCCTTACTTCCAAGTCGGTGAAGCTACTAACGACGAACGCTTACGTTTCATCAGAGAAAACGGAGAAAACGCCATCGACCTCAGCTTGTCAGACTTCTTCGGAAGCACACCAAAAACTATCATGCACGATAACGACAAGCCATATCACTTCAACGATATAGATTACAAAAAAGAACAATTCAACAAATATCTTGAACAAGTGCTTCAACTCGAAGCTGTAGCTTGTAAAGATTGGTTGACAAATAAAGTAGACCGCTCAGTAACAGGACGTATCGCATTACAACAATGTGCAGGTGCAGTCCAACTTCCTTTGAACAACTTAGGCATCAGCACTTTGGATTACCAAGGCATCAAAGGTATCGGTACAGCTCTCGGTCACTCACCTGTGACAGCTCTCGCTGACCCAGCTAAAGGCTCACGCTTGGCAGTAGCAGAATCTCTCACCAATATCCTCTGGGCTCCTATCGAAGAAAACCTCAAAGGCATCTCTTTGAGTGCTAACTGGATGTGGCCAGCTAAGAACGAAGGCGAAAACGCTCGTCTCTACAAAGCAGTGAAAGCATTAAGCGACTTCTGTATCGACTTAGGTATCAACGTTCCAACAGGTAAAGACTCTTTGTCAATGACACAGAAATATCCTAACGGACAAAAAGTTTTGTCTCCAGGTACAGTCATCGTGACAGCTGTCGGCGAAGTCTCTAACGTTCGTAAGACTGTTAAACCTGTCGTTTCAAAAGACCAAGAAACAGAATTGCTTTATGTTAACTTCTCTAAAGACAACTTCCAACTCGGCGGTAGCAGTTTGGCACAAGTGTTAGACAAAATAGGCAACAACACACCTGATGTCAACGACACAGCTTATTTCAAAAATTGTTTCAACACAATTCAAAAGCTCATCGAAGAAGGTCTTATCGTTGCAGGTCACGACGTATCAGCTGGCGGTTTAATCACTACATTATTAGAAATGACATTCGCTAATGTAGAAGGCGGTCTCAACATCGACCTCTCTGCTTTGAACAACGACCTCATCTCTGTAGCATTCAGCGAACAACCAGCAGTCGTTATCCAAGTAAAAGACGCTAGAGCAAAAGAAATCCTTTCAAACAATAATATAGATTTCGTTGTTATTGGTAAACCACAAGACAAACGCGAAATCACATTGACAAAAGACAACGAGACATACAACTTAGACATCGACGCATTACGCGACGTTTGGTATAAGAGCTCATATCTCTTAGACAAGAAACAAAGCGGTGAAGACAAGGCTACAAAACGTTTTGAAAATTACAAGAAACAAGACTTACGCTACGACTTCACTTCATTCACTGGCAAAGCTGCCGACTTAGGCATCAACATGCACAGAAGAGAACCATCAGGCATCAAGGCTGCTATCATCAGAGAAAAAGGTGTTAACGGCGACCGTGAAATGGCTTACGCTTTATACCTCGCAGGTTTCGATGTAAAAGACGTTCACACAACAGACTTGACAAGCGGCAGAGAAGACCTCAGCGACGTTAACATGATTGTATTCGTCGGCGGTTTCTCAAACTCAGACGTCTGCGGTTCAGCCAAAGGATGGGCTGGCGCATTGTTATACAACGACACAGCACGTACAGCTATCGAGAACTTCTACGCTCGTAAAGACACCCTCAGCTTAGGCGTATGTAACGGTTGCCAACTCATGACAGCATTAGGTCTCGTCTATCCAGAACACGAAGAACACCCAGTGATGTTACACAACGACTCACACAAATTCGAGTCTAACTTCATCAATGTTAATGTCAACCACAGCAACAGCATCATGTTGTCATCATTAGAAGGACGTCGTTTAGGTGTTTGGATTGCTCACGGCGAAGGCAAGTTCCACTTCCCATATTCACAAGACAGATACGACATCGCTATGAGCTACAGCTACGGTGACTATCCAGCTAACCCTAACGGCAGCCCATGGGAAGCAGCAGCAATCTGCTCTAACGACGGCCGTCACTTGGCAATGATGCCTCACATCGAACGTGCTTTCTTACCATGGCAATGGCCTTACTATCCAGAAAACAGAAAAGATGATGAAGTAGCACCATGGATCGAAGCTTTCGTCAACGCATACAATTGGATTAAAAACAACAAATAATGAATAAATCTGAAAAACTAGGCATCCAAGGCAGAACCGACGTTCCTCCAAGATTATTCGACCTTGTACCACGTTTCATCGAGAAATATGGATACAAAGATTGTCTCTTCGCAGGAAAAGTCGACCGCCAATGGGTGAAATACGATGGACAGAAGTTCTATGACATCACCAACTCTATCAGTCATGGACTTTTGAAACTAGGTGTCAAAAAAGGCGACCGTATCGCTTTGGTTGCGACAAACGCTCCTGAATGGAACATGATTGACTTCGCAATACAACAAGTAGGCGCGATTTGTATACCTATATATCCAACTATCAGCCATGCCGACTATGAATATATCTTCAATCATTCAGAGGCAAGCATAGTTTTTGTTACAAATAAGCACTTATATAATAAGGTGTCGGACATCATCGCTTCGACACCTTCCATTAAAGATGTTTATCTCATCAGAGCAAGCGAAGGCATTAAGTCGTTACAAGAACTCATCGACCTTGGCAATGAAAACAGAGACGATGCTGCATTAGAAGCAGCCAAAGCCGAAGTGAAGAACGAAGATCTTGCAACAATCATCTACACTTCAGGAACGATGGGAACTCCTAAAGGCGTTATGCTGACTCATCGCAACATCTTGTCAGTCATAGAATATCTCTGCCCGCTCTACCCTATCGACGAAACACACGACACAATAAGTTATTTACCACTTTCTCACATTTACGAAAGAACGGTTCAATATTGCCACGTTTATTTAGGATGTAGCACTTATTACGTTGACAATCTCGGAGCTATCGTCGACACAATGGCTGAAGTAAAACCACATCATTTCTCTTCAGTACCACGTCTCATAGAAAAGGTTTATCATACAATTGTTCGTAAAGGTCAGAAACTCACAGGCATCAAGAAACCTATTTTCTTCTGGGCTTTGAATCTCGCCGAGCGTTATGATGAAACCAAGAAACATAACGGCTGGTTCTATCGTCAACAGTTGAAGCTAGCCGACAAACTCGTTTTCAAAGAATGGAGAAAGGTATTCGGCAACAATTTGCAGCTCATCATTTCTGGCGGCGCAGCTATCCAACCACGTCTCGTTAAGATATTCACTGCTATAGGAATTCAACTTTCAGAAGGTTACGGATTGACTGAAACATCACCTGTTATCGCAACCAACAGTCTCACTTTAGGCAAGTTGAAAGCTGGCACAGTAGGCGTAGTTATGGACAACCAAGAAGTTGTAATAGCAGAAAACGGAGAGATTCTCGTCAAAGGTCCTAACGTAATGCTAGGATATTATAAAGACGAAGAGAAAACCAAAGAAGTCATTGACGAAAACGGTTACTTCCACACTGGCGACAAAGGCTGCTTCGATGAAGACGGTCTACTTAAAATCACCGGCCGTATCAAAGAAATCTTCAAGACTTCAATGGGTAAATATGTCAGCCCTGTATTGATAGAAAATAAAATCAAGGAATCACCATTCATAGGCGAATTGTTAGTCATTGGCGAAGGACAGAAGTTCGCAGCAGCTCTTATTTATCCTAACTTCGAGCATCTTAAGTCATGGTGTAACATCAAAGGTATAACATACACTACAGACGAAGAGATGATTAAAAACAAAGACGTCATCATGCGTTTCCGCAAGGAGATAGATAAATACAATGCAGAACTTGGCGACTACGAACAAGTCAAAAAATTTGAGCTCATTGCTAAGGAATGGACTATAGAGTCAGGTGAAATGACAGCAAGTCTGAAGCCACGTCGTAGCAAGATCATGCAAAACTACGCTGATTTAGTATCAAAAATTTACGCAGAATAAACATTAATTAAATTAAACTATAATGAAAAAAATTTTACTTTTAGTCGCATTAGTGATATCCGTAATAGGATTAAATGCTCAAACAATTGGCAGTTACACTGTCGTTTCTAATCAAGATTATGAGTTACAATACACTGTAACAAAATTATCACCAGCTGAGTGTTCAGTAAAATGCATCAACTTAACATCAGAAGATGCTATTGATGTTATTCCTATCGCAGAAACAATGGTCATTGAAGGACAAGAATTCACAGTAACATCAATTGCCAGCCAAGGTTTCGCATATTGTTATTCAGCAAGAAAATTCGCATTGCCAAACACAATCACAACTATCGGTGACCAAGCTTTCTATTATTGCAACCTTGCAACAGAGATAGCTATACCAGAGAGCGTTGTTCATATCGGACAAAAAGCTTTCTACGGCTGCTCAATAACAGAAGCTGTCATTCCAAGTGGCGTCACTAAAATCAGCAATAGTTTGTTTGAAATGTGTACAGAATTATCACATGTTGAATTACCAAACAGCATCACAAGCATTGGCATTATGGCTTTCAAATCATGTTCAAGATTAACAGAAATAGATTTACCTGAAAGTCTCCAAACTATTGCAGATTACGCTTTCAGCGAATGTTCTAGATTACAAAATGTAAGATGCCATGCTACCGTCCCTCCAACATGCAACAAAATTTTCTACAAGACTCCTGAAGATATGATTATCAGAGTTCCTGCTGAATCATTAGAATTATACAGAACAACAGAGCCTTGGAGCAAATACGACATTAGAAAGATTGGTGCAGAAGGCATCCACGAAGAAGTCGTTTCTTTAGGTGTATATCCTAACCCAGCAAATAACAATCTCGTTATAGCAACAGCAGAAACAGTCGTTGAAGTTAGCGTTTTTGATGTTTACGGAAGACAACATAACAACATCTCTGCAAGCCAACAAGGTAACGAAACAAACATCAACATTTCTAACTTGAACAATGGTGTTTACTTCGTAAGAGTTAAAACAGAAAACGGTGAAATGGTAAAACGTTTCGTCAAAGAATAATGTAATCAATTAGAAGATAAAAATTAGGAGTCAAGATTTTTTCATTCTTGACTCCTAATTTTTTTTATTTTAACTCATCATCAGCTTATATAACATCTCTTTATATAGTTCTTTCTGTGTGATATCAGAGCTACAGTTATATCCTTTCGCCTTCATGTCAAAATCGCGTAGAACTTCTATGCAGCGCATGCAATCAGCCCACGAATAATGACGTGCCGCATCTAAATAGTCGTTAACGAAAAAAGGATTAACACCTAACATCGTTGCCAAGGTATTCCTGTTTTTGTCCTTAGAAAAATGAAGCTTCAATAATTTAGTGTAATATCCGTAAAGCACCACTATTGTCATAAAGATAGGGTTATCATTAGGATTATCACCGAAATAATTTATGATTTGATTTGCTTTAACAAAATCCTTGTTACCGATAGCCTTTTGCAATTCGAATACATTAAAGTCTTTTGATATACCTATATTATACTCAACATCAGCATCATCGATACGCTTCGAAGGAGGCAGAGCAACCATCAACTTATCCAGCTCATTTTTTACTTTATGAAGGTCATTACCAAGAAAGTCGGCTATCATCTGAGTAGCCTTAGGAGTGATATTATATTTCTTTGAAGCTAGATATTTGGTAATCCAGTCCGGAATATTGTTATCATATAATTTCTTCGATTCGAACAGAACACCTTTCTTATCAATATATTTTGCCAAAGCACGACGTTTGTCGAGTTTCTTATATTTATAATTGATAATGAGAATTGTCGTAGAAGGCATCTTATCAAGATAATCAGCAAGAGATTCTATGTCTCTAACATTATGAGCCTCTTTCACAACAACCACCAGATATTCTCCCATCATAGGGAAAGCGCGAGCCTGCGTCATTATATCTTTCGCCGTGACATCGCCGCCATATAAAACGATTTGATTGAATGAACGTTCCGACTCTTCGAGAATGGTATTCTCCAACTCATTACTAATAGTATCTATAAAAAAAGGTTCCTCTCCCATCAAGAAATAAATCGGATAAAAAACCCTCTTTTTTATGTCAGCAAGAATCTGTTCGTAAGTCATAATCAAAACATTTGTGCAAAGATAAACTAATTCATAATTCACAATGCATAATGCACAATTATTTCAAAATAAATTTCAATTATGAATTATGAACTATGCATTATGAATTAAATTAGTACTTTTGCAAAAAAATTAAAAAAATGTCATTTTTAGTTGAACCTTTAATATTTGGACCTATAAAAAGTCGCCGACTTGGAAATTCATTAGGCGTTAACTTATTGCCAGAAGTCGGCAAGATTTGTTCATTCAACTGCATCTACTGCGAATGCGGATGGAACCCTGAAAACAAGAAAAACAGCGGTATACCGACGAAAGAGATTTTCGAGCAAGCACTAGAGAAAAGACTTCAAGAACTCAAAGGCACTGCCGATGAGCCCGACAGCATCACATTCTCAGGCAATGGAGAACCAACGTTAAATCCAGACTTCGTTGACATTATTGACATCACTATAAGGCTTCGTGACTTATACTTACCTAATGCAAAAATCAGCGTTTTGACAAACGGCACTACTTTGCATAAAAAAGAAATCTTCGATGCAATATCAAAAGTCGATAACAACATCATCAAGATTGACGGCGGAACATACGAAACCATTAAAGCCATCAACCAGCCTAACGTTAATTTCGATTTAGAAAAATATATCAACACATTGCAAGAATATAAAGGAAACCTTATCATTCAGACATGTTTTCTGAGAGGCGAACACAATGGCGTTAAAATCGACAACACCACTGAAGAAGAAGTAAGTCTTTGGATTGAACACATCAAAAAAATAAATCCAAGGAAGACAATGATTTATGCCATCGACAGAGAGACACCAGAGAAAAAACTAGAGAAGATAAGCTTAAAAGAATTGGAACAAATAGCCAAGCCTCTAAGAGAACTCGGTTACAACATAGAATGCTACGGAAAATAAAAGCTTATCACCACATTACTTCATTACTACATCACTAAAAAAATATAGAAAAAATAATTGTTACAATAAAAAAAAACAGTAAATTTGCGAAGCAAAAAAATTGAATTGAATCATGGATAAAAAATTAACAATTATCAACATCGCATTAGTAGTAGTTGCCATCTTCTTGGCATACATGGTTTATCACAGCATCAGCCAACCTGTTATTTTCGAAAATACAAAATTGGATCGCGAATTAAAAGTCGTTCAAAACCTTAAAGACATCAGAAGCTCACAAGGTTTGTTCAAAGAAAACAACAACAGATACACAGCAAGTTTCGACACATTAATCGAATTCATCCGCACTGGCGAACTTCCTGTTGTTAACATCATCCCAGATCCAAACGACACAACATATACAAAAACTATCAACGATACAGTTGGTTATATCAAGGTTTTAGACTCATTGTTCTCAAACAGACCTAACTTCAATGTTGAGTCATTACGTTATATCCCATTCACAGAACCACAACAAGAATTCGAAATTGAAGCTGGTTATATCACACGTGGTGGCATGAAAGTTCCTGTATTTGAAGTCAGAGCTCACTATAACACATACTTGAACGGACTCGACAGACAAAGAATCAGAAACGCTACAGCTGAACGCGAAGACCTCAACAAATATCCAGGTATGAAAGTCGGTTCTATGACAGAACCTTTAACAGACGGTAACTGGGAAAACCTTTAATAAATAATATGACTTCCTACTTATATCCATATATCCAGGAGTCTATTAATTTAAACAGCAAGAAAACAGATAATTATATCATGACCATCCAACATTCCTTGGATGGTCTTTCTTTTGTCATCTTCGACACCGCTGAAAATAAATTCATAGCTCTGAAACATTATCATATCTCGGAGAAGAACATCTCTCTCGAGACATTGCTTGTTGAACTTCAGGAAAAAGAATCTTGGAAACTTGAAGACTTTAAAAATGTTAATATCCTTATAGATAATAACAACAATACCTTCATTCCAAAAGATTATTCCCAAGAAGAGATGAAAGAAAACTATCTGTCATTACTGAACATCGAACATTCCAATGTCTTGACAGATGACATCAACGGCAGTGAGATAATCAATGTGTATTCTACACAAGACAAGCTCACTTTCTCGAACGAGAATATTAAGACATATCATTGCTCTAGCATACTTATAAAAAAACTCATAAAGGAATTCTCAAGCAGGAATCCAGAGACAAGAGCCTTCGTTAATGTTAAAAATAATTCATACGAGCTGATAATACTCAACAACGACAAGCTCATATTTCATAATTATTTTAGCTTTAACACAAAAGAAGATTTCTTGTACTTCCTGCTATTCACTTTCGACCAACATAATATCGACAATGAAAGCATTCCATTATATTTCTTGGGATTTATTGAAGAAAAATCTTCCATCGTCGACTTATGCTCACGTTACATAAGAAACATCAGATTCTTCAACAGAGATAACGATTTCAATTATATCAACGAATTAAATTCAGTACCTTACTATTATTATTACACCTTATATAGTTTCACATCATGCGAATAATAAGAGGAAAACATCAAAGACGACAAATAACAGCTCCGAGCAATTTACCTGTTCGTCCTACAACCGACATGGCAAAGGAAAGTTTATTCAACATCTTAGAAAACCACGTCGATTTTGAAGACATCACAGTATTAGACCTTTTCGCAGGAACTGGCAACATCTCCTACGAATTGGTTTCAAGAGGCTGCCCTCGCGTAACTGCTGTCGATGAAAACAACAACTGCATCAAGTTTATCCGTGAGACAGCTACAAAACTCAATATGGAAGAGCTACTCGCAATACGTTCCGACGTATTCCGTTTCATCCCAATGCATAAGGTAAAATACGACCTTATCTTCGCCGACCCACCATACGACAGTCAACATTACGACTTATTAGTAAGTCTTATTTTTGAACACAACTTGCTCAAAGAAGACGGCATGCTCGTCGTTGAACATAACAAATTCATCGACTTCAAAGACCATCCACGCTTCGTTGAGCAACGCAGATATGGAAAAGTTAATTTTAGTTTCTTTAAATAATAATAAGTAAATATGAAAAGATTATCATTATTAGCTTCATTGGCATTTTTGTTATTATCTTTTAATATCAATGCACAAGATGCAGAATCACAAATTTTTGATGGTGCAAACTGCACAAGCATCATGGTTGGCAAAGACGCATCGACAGATGGTTCTGTCATGACATCACACACCTGCGACGGCATGTACCGCACATGGCTTCGCTGGGAGAAAGCAGAACAACATGAAAAAGGCGCTACCCAGAAAATATACAGAGGAAGCATGCACACAAGAAACGCCTACGACAGCAAAGGCTTGGAATATGCAGGCGAGATTCCACAAGCAGAATACACCTATTCTTATCTTAATACAGCTTATCCTTGCTTGAACGAGAAACAATTAGCTATTGGCGAAACAACATTCTCAGGTCCAGACACATTGGTAAACCCAGAAGGCTTGTTCATGATTGAAGACTTAGAACGCATCGCTCTCCAACGCTGCGACAACGCAAGAGACGCCATCAGACTCATCGGCGAACTCATCAAAGAATACGGCTATGGTGACGGCGGCGAATGTATCACAATCGCTGACACTGAAGAAGTATGGTGCATGGAAATCATGGGCGAAGGCAAAAAGAAAATAGGAGGCATCTGGGCTGCTCAAAGAGTTCCAGACGGCGAAGTAAGCGTCTCAGCTAACATCCCAAGAATCAAACATATCAACAGAAACGACCCAGACAACTTCATGTGTTCCGACAATATCGAGAAAGTCGCTAAGAAACATGGCTTATGGGATGGCGAAAGCGAATTCGTATGGTTCAAGGTTTTCGGCAATGACTACTCAAACGGCAAGAACTTCCGCGAACGTGAATGGTTTATCCTCAATGCTTTAGCTCCATCATTAGGATTAAGCATGGACAATGACGAACTCCCATTCTCTGTTAAGCCTGAAGAAAAAGTAGACGCACGTAAAGTGATGGAACTCCTCAGAAGCACATACGAAGGAACAGAATTGGATGTGACACGCAACATCAAGATTGTCAACAGAAAAGGTGACACTATCGTAAGTCCTATCGCTAACCCATGGATGGGCAGCACCGACATCGCGACATACAATATGATTGCTCCTAACACTGTTGAAGCAATGCGTACTGTTTCAGTTTCATGGTGTTCATATTCATTCGTGACACAGCTCAGAAGCTGGATGCCAGATGAAATCGGCGGCATCTGCTGGTTCTCAGTAGAAAACCCAGGACAAAGTCCAAGAATCCCTATCTTCACAGGCTCTACAAAAGTGCCAAGCTGCTTCGAAGAATGTGGCCACAACAACTACAACGAAGAAACATTATTATGGCGTTATCGTAAAGCCAACAAATTAGCACAAATCCAATGGGGAAGCACAAAAAATGCTATGACCAGCAACATTTTAAGATATGAAGAAAAAGCAGCTAAAGAAATTCCAGCATTGGAAAAAGAAGTAATGGCATTATTGGAAGAAGGTAAGAAAGAAGAAGCACAGAAGTTAATGAACAGATACACCATTGACTTTGAAGCTGCCACAGCCAATACCTGGAAAGAATTAGAACAAACATTCTGGGAAAGATTCTGGATTAACTTCTAAGAACAATCCCAAAAATTATATAACACAAAGACGTCACATTCTCAGATGTGGCGTTTTTTTGTTTGACATCCACGAATTATTATTAATGTTCGATTAGTGTTTTTTCGCGGACAGATTATTCATCCACTAATCGGCGTGAATTATCACGAATGGTTTTAGTGTTCGATTAGTGTTTTTTCGTGGATAAAAAAAAGAGCCGACTTTTCAGTCAGCTCTTTAGTGGTGGTACCAGCGAGATTCGAACTAGCGACACATGGATTTTCAGTCCATTGCTCTACCAACTGAGCTATGGTACCTCCGTTGTTTTGCAGTGCAAAGATACAACAATTTTTCATACTTCAAACAAAAAAATATATTTTTTTTGAAATTATTTTTTATTCATTCATTATCAGTATATTTGCAAAAATAAAATTATGGATTACATTCTCACTATCGATATAGGAAATACCAGAGCCAAGTATGCTGTTTTTAATAATGACAGCATAATTGAGTCATCAGTATTTAACCCATACAACAATGATTTAGCGTTACTTACACAAAAGTTTCCCAAAATAAAACGTTGTATCATTTCGTCTGTTGGCGGCAAAATAGAAGAATGTAAGAAACAGCTGCAAAACATTGAAATTATCACACTTTCCGGCGACATTTCACTACCTTTCAAGATAAATTACGACAAAAAACTAGTCGGGAGCGACAGATTGGTAGCTGTAGCTGCAGCCATGATGGAGAAACCAAACCAAAACAATCTGGTAATTGACATAGGAACCTGTATAACTTACGACATCATAACATCCGACGGTAATTATTATGGTGGTCCAATAAGTCCTGGTATCAACTTACGTTTCAAGGCGATGAACGACTATACCGAAAAACTGCCATTATGTTCTCCAAGCAATGAAGAGTTAAAATTAATTTGCAATTCCACCAAAGAATGTCTCGAATCGGGAGTTATCCTCGGCATTTCTCATGAAATAGAAGGTTTTATCAATAGATTCTCAAACATTTATGATATGTTAAATGTTTTTATTATAGGTGGAGACAATATTTTCTTTGAAAATCAGTTAAAAAATTGCATATTTGCAGACTCAAATTTTACGTTTAAAGGTTTAAGATATATTCTTAATTATCAATGAAATATAAAAGCATTAAATATTTTCTATTGGGTTTAATCATTTCGGTGATTAATATTAATGTTATAGCACAATCTGATTTAAGCACACCATATTCAAGATTTGGTCTAGGAGACATCTACGCAGGTTCCCCAAGCACAATGTTAAAAGGTATGGGCGGTGTTGCAAATGCAATGAGCAGCAACTGCTTGTTAAACCCAAACAACCCAGCATCATACGCCAGCATCGATTCTTTATCACTTCTCTTTGATGCAGGCTTCTATATCAAGACAGCTTCATTCTCAACAAACAAACAGAGTGCTAGTGGCTCTAACGCATCTTTCGATTACACCAGCATCGGCTTAAGCGCAACGAAAAGATGGAAAGTCGGTCTTGGCATCATGCCTTACGCAAACAGAGAATACAATGTAATCACAGAGCATAACAATCCTGGCTCTTACAATGTCGCTTTTCAAGGGGAAGGCGGATTAAACAGAGTGTTCTTCGCTAACGGTGTTAAAATCAGCAAAAACTTATCTGTTGGTGTAACAGCATCTTACATCTTCGGAACATTGGTTGACAACACATCCATCTATTACCCTGACTCAGCATCAATGATCAATGGCAAACGTTCCATCGACATGAGAGTCAGCGATTTTAAATTAGACTATGGATTATTATACAGAATACCTATCAACAAATATACTGTCACTGTAGGTCTCACCTATTCTCAAGGTTCTGACATTTCAGCAAATAGAGACATCTTTATCAGAAGCATGTTCAAAGGCTTCGACAACCAAGTAGAGTCTCCTATCGACACATTGAAATACATTGAAAATGAAAAGGTAAGCTTCAAAATTCCTCACGGATTCGGAGCAGGTATAAGCGTAGACAATGGCGACGGATTAGTTGTAGCCGCTGACTTCAACTGGGCAGGATGGGAAGGCTTCACCATGAATGGCGTCAACGACTCATTACAAAACGCATGGAATGTAGCAGTGGGAGCTTCTTATAAACCAAAATCTACATCAATATCAAAATACCACAAAAAAATAACATACCGCGCTGGTTTACACTTCGACCAAACATACTATAACATATACGGAGAATCCATTAACAAATATGGCTTGACATTCGGCATGGGATTGCCAGTACCACGTTCATTGACATCATTCAATGTGGCCTTCGAAGTAGGCACAATGGGTACAATAAAAAACAATCTCGTAAAAGAAAATTATTTCAACATCTCCGTTAGCATGTCTATCAACGACAGATGGTTCGTAAAAAGAAGATATCAATAAAATAATAAATCATAAAAAATACTAAAAGCAAAATGAAAATTAGAAGATTTTTACTCTTAAGCTTAACATTCTTCCTCTTAGGAAATGTTACAACAAAAGCACAAGATTGTGAAACTGATTATTCATTGTATCGTGAATACATCGGCCACTGGAAACAAGCTAAGTACAATCCAAACAACATCAATCCTCAGATGATTACATCATGGAGAAATGTTTACAACAACTGTCCAGACTTAAGACAAAACACATATCTCGATGGTGTTACTATCATGACTTACGCTTTCATCAGACCAGAAAAGAATGCTGAATTAAGAGACAAATACGTTGATACTCTCGTTATGATTTATGACAAGAGAGCTCAATATTTCCCAAACGGTAAAAACGGTTCACAAATTGGTAACATCATGGGTCGTAAAGGTATCGACATCTACACATGGGCACCTCACCGTTACGAAGAAGCTTACAATGCACTCAAACAAGCTATCGATTTAGATGGCAACAACAGCAATTACGCTTTCATCGACACTTATTTCCCACTAGTTATCAAAATGGTACAAAACGGCAAGTTGGAAGAAAGCACAATCTTAGAAGAATACAGCCGCCTCATGGAAATCGTTGATTATAACATACAAGTCAACACAGAAATGGCTAACGAAAAACTTCTCAACAACTTCAACGCTACAAAATCAAACCTCGATGTCGCTGTTCAGCCATACGCTAACTGCGAAGACTTGGTTCGCATCTACCAACCTAAATTCGATGCTGATCCTGAAAACGTCGAATTGTTGACTAAGATTGCTGAGACATTAGAAAAGAGAAAATGCGATGACTCTCCATTATACCTCGCTGTAGCTGTCAACTTACACAAAATCAACCCATCACCAGAGTCAGCTTACTTAATCGGTAAGAAATATCTCGCTGAAAAAGATTACAGCCAAGCAGCAACATACCTTCTTCAATCAACAAAGAGCGAAAACAAAGACTGGGCACACCAATCATACATCTACCTCGCTCAAATCATGAACATGAACAAAAATTACGAACAAGGCCGTACATACGCAAGAAAAGCTTACGAATTAGACAAGACAGACGGTGAACCATTCATCATCATCGGTCAGTTATATGCAGCAAGTGCAAAAGACTGTGGTGCTGGCGACTTAGAATCAAAAGCAGCTTTCTGGGCAGCTGTCGACCAATTCGAAAAAGCTAAATCTGTTGACCCATCTATCACTGCTAAAGCTAACGAGCTCATCAATGCTTACAGCCACTACTTCCCAACAGTAGAAATCATTTTCTTCAACGGATATGAAGAAGGTCAAAGCTACACACTCGACAAATGCTGGATTGGAGAAACAACAAAAATCAGAGCAGCAAAGAATTAATGTGGCTAAGGGCCAAAGGCTAAAGTAAATAATAAGACTTTGAAAAAGTTTTTTAAAATATTCTTAGAAATCAACATCATAGCCAATATGGTTATGGTGTTGTTTTCTTGTGAAAACTCCTTAGATAAAGTAAAGGAATTCATTGATACCGACACAATAAATGGTGTGTTGGCTTACAATGTTATCTTCACCAGAAGCGACTCTGGTTTCGTGCAGGCGCGACTGACAGCACCTGTGATGCACAGCACGGAAGGTGACAGTGCAATATTAGAATTTCCGCAAGGATTCGTCGCATATCTTTATGACAAAAACCACAGACCATCATCTAAAATATGCGGCAATTATGGAATAAGATACGACAAAGAAGAACTGATGTACGCAAGAGATAGTGTCGTTATTGAGAACCTCAGCACCAAAGAAACCATGTTTACAGAGACATTATATTGGAATCAAGAGAGAAAAAAAATATATACACGCAACCCCGTCAAGATTATAAGTCCTGACAAAATTATATTTGGCGACAGCCTTAATGCCAATGAAGACTTCACACAGAGAGTCATCCACGGCATGAGAGCCACACTTGAAATAGAAGACGAAGAATAAACAACATAAAAATGAGTGACGTATACATAGTAATATTTTCACTGCTTGCATCTGCCATGTTCTCTGGAATGGAGATTGCATTCTTGAGCACCAACAGATTACAGCTCGAATTGGATTTGAAGAAAAATAATTTCTCAGCTAAGATCATAAACAAATTCTTCAAGAACCAATCACAATTTATAGGATGTCTGTTGTTGTGCAATAATATTGCCAACGTTGTTTATGGTATCGCCATTGCAAGAATATTAGAGCCTTGGATTATAGACATATTGCCAGAAATACTGACAAACGATTTCATTGTTTTGTTATGCCAGACAATATTGTCGACATTATTAGTACTCATCACTGGCGAGCTTCTTCCGAAAATCATCTTCGGCATCAATCCAAACAAAAGCATGAAAGTATTTGCAGTACCGGCAATGTTACTGTTCATCATACTCTACCCTTTCATATTGATATTTATAGGCATATCAGAATTGGTGATAAAATACGTCCTTCGCGTCGACATTCCTCACGAAGAATACAAGCTCAACACTGTCGATTTGAACGATTATCTTAAAGAATACGCTAATCCTGATGATGAAAACGAAGACATACAACAAGGCATAGAATTGTTCCAAAATGCTATTGACTTTCACAATGTCAAGTTGAGAGAATGTATGGTACCTCGTACAGAAATACAAGCCATTGATATCGAAGACACAATTGAAGAAGTAAAGGCTGTTTTTGAAGAAACAAAACATTCTAAATTATTAGTCTTTGAAAATAACATTGATAACATTATCGGCTACATCCATACCAACGATATTCTTACCAAGACAACAGATTTAAGGTCAAAGATTAGACCTATACAATTTTATCCTGAGACATATTCTGCGCAGGAACTTCTGAAGAAACTATCAAAAAAACATCAAAGCATCGCTGTTGTCGTTGATGAGTTTGGAGGCACATCAGGCATCATCAGTATTGAAGACTTGATAGAAGAGATTTTTGGAGAAATAGAAGACGAATACGATGTAGAAGATGTTGTAGAAAAGACCATCAATCCTGATGATTATATCTTCTCAGCAAGATTAGAAATTGATTATCTTAACAAAACCTATAAGTTTAATTTCCCAGAATCTGACGATTACGAAACACTTGCAGGTTACATAATTCATTATCACGAAAGTATTCCGCAAATAGGAGAAGAAATTATCATAGGAAATTATATCTTCAAGATAATAAAAGCCAGCGACACACGACTCGAAGAAGTGGAAATCAAGAATAATCAATGAGTTATATCTTGTTAAATTGATTTTTACCACTTACATTTTTTTTTAATAAAAATGTCGATTATATCGAATGGTTTTGTAAATTTGCAAACTTAATAAAATAGGTAAAAAAAGAATAATAAATTAAATAATATCATAGAATTATGGCAGCAATTGGAAACATTAGAAAGCATTATGGATTGTTAGTCGCAATCGTAGGTATCGCTCTTTTAGCATTCGTATTAGGCGACCTTTTCAAGAGCACTAACGGCAGAAGAACAACAAACGTAGCTACTGTTGGCAATGAAAAAATCACTTATCAAGACTATAGCAACAGAGTTAATGCAACTCTCGAAAACGTTAAAGCTCAAAATGGTGGTTCATTAAGCACAGAAGACAATTACTCTGTACATGCTAACACATTAGAACAAATGATTAGAGAAATCATCATGGAAGGCGAATACAAAGACCTCGGTATCGTTGTTTCTGATGAAGAATTATTCGACCAATTCTTAGGTGAAAACCCAAATCAATATGTAGTTCAAAGTTTCACAAATCCTGACGGAAGCTTCAACAGAGCACTTATCGAAACTTACATCAGAGATTTCCAAACTCTCAGCCCTGAGATGAAAGCAAACTGGATTAACTTTGAAAACGCTATCAGAGAAGACAGATTAAACACAAAATACGAAACTCTTTTGAAAAAAGGTTTCTACCTTCCAAGCAAATTCGCAGCTCGTATTTATGCTGACAAAAACGACAAGACTTCAGCTGAAGTTTACGCAGTTCGTTACAACACAATCAACGACGAAGATGTAGTTGTTAATGAAGCTGACAACAAAGCATTCTACGAAAATAACAAAAACAAATATCAAACTGAAGCAACTCGTAGCATTGACTATATAGTTTTCGAAATCAACCCATCACAAGCTGACGTTGAATATTCAAAGAACTACGTTAATGAACTTAAAAACGACTTCGCTCAAGTTGAAAACACAGCTAACTTCGTAAACGCTAACTCAGACCTCGCTTACGACAGCACATGGAAATCAAGAAAAGACGTTCCTGCTGAATTAGAAACAGCTATCTTCGACGGTAACAACAGCCTCGACTTCGTTTATGGTCCATACGAAAACAATGGTTACTACAACATCGCTAAAGTCGTTGCTATGGAAAACCGTTCAGACTCATTGATGGCTTCACACATCTTAGTAGGTTATGCTAATGCTTTACGCAGCGAAGCAACACGTACAAAAGAAGAAGCTAAAGCTTTAGCTGACAGCATCCTCAATGTTGTTAAGAAAGACAGCTCAAAAATCGAAACTCTTGCTAAGTCATTATCAGACGACCCAAGCGCTCAAACAAATAACGGCGACCTCGGATGGTTCACAGACGGCATGATGGTTCACAACTTCAACGAATTCGTTCAAGATAACAAAGTTGGTACTGTCGGTATGGTTGAAACTCCATTCGGTTACCACATTATTAAAGTTACAGACCGTAAAGCTGCTGAGCCAAAAGCTCGTCTCGCTGTCGTAGCTCACGAAATCACTCCAAGCACAGCAACATACCAAAACGTATTCGCCGAAGCTAACAGATTCGTTACAGAAAACACAACAGCTGAAGCTTTCAACAAAGCTATCGAAGAACAAGGTCTTAACAAACGTACATATCCTAACTTAAGAACAAATACAAACTACATCACAGGTATCAGCAACCCACGCCAAATCGTTCGCTGGGCTTTCGATAAAGAAACAAAAGTTGGCGATATGTCATCTATCTTCGACCTCGACAACATGTACGTTGTAGCAGTTCTTACAAAAACTGTTAAAGAAGGTTACACTCCAGCAGAAGACATCGCTGAACGTTACGAATTCGTCATCAAGAAAGAAAAGAAAGGCGCTATGTTAGCAGAACAAGCTAAAGCTTATGGCAGCGACTACCAAAAGATGATCGACAACTTAAAAGGTGAAAAAACTACTATCGACAACATCACATTCGACGGTCGTGGCTTCGGCAACTTCGGTGTTGAAGATAAAGTCATCGGTACTGTTATCGGTATGAAAGAAGGTGAAACATCAGAACCTATCATCGGCGGCAATGGTCTCTATGTTGTTAAAGTTACTAAAGAAACACCTGCAACAACAACAGATTACAACAACATCATAAGAGAACAACGCACAAGATTTAACAATCAAATCCTTAACAATGCAGCTTACTCAGCTATTAAGGACAATGTTAAAATCGAAGACAACAGCATCTTGTTCTATTAATAACATAAACATGAAAACAAAAAATCCGGTTCAGAAATGAATCGGATTTTTTTATTTAAAATTCAAAAACTCAAAATCTCAGAAATTCAGAAAACTTTTGAGATTCTGAGATTTTGAGATTCTGAGATTTTAAATCTCCCTATAAGCCTTTTCCCAGTTCCATGCCGAGAGTGTCATCTCATCGAGCTGACGTTCTGCTTTCCAGCCAAGTTCGTTGTTTGAATATGTAGGATCTGCCCAAACCTTTTCTATATCACCAGCACGTCTGCCTACAATCTCATAATTCAATTTAACACCTGATACTTTTTCGAATGATTTTATCACGTCTAAAACAGAATAACCTGTTCCTGTTCCGAGATTGAATATCTCGAAAGACTTCTTCATCTTTTCATTAATCATTCTCTCAACAGCAATGACGTGTGCTTTTGCGAGGTCCATGATGTGGATATAGTCGCGGATTGCCGTTCCATCGTGAGTTGGATAATCGCTGCCAAACACCTTGAGACATTCTCTTATTCCGTAACCAGTCTGTGTGATATAAGGCATGAGATTGTTTGGCACACCCAATGGCAATTCACCAATCAACGCACTGTCGTGAGCACCTACAGGATTGAAATATCTGAGAGCGATAGCATTCAAACCTTTATATGCATTGATTGTCTCTGATATTATCTCTTCCGCAATCTGCTTGGTATTTCCGTATGGACTCTCTGCCTTCTTGATAGGAGCTGTCTCCGACACTGGCAGATGCTCAGCGTCAGGCTGTCCATAGACAGTACATGAAGATGAGAACACAAGATTCTGCACCTTATATTTATTCATAGCCTCGAGTATGTTCATCAATGAGTCGAGGTTGTTGCGATAGTATTTTATTGGCTGCTCCACCGACTCACCTACAGCCTTATGTGCAGCGAAATGAATTATACCTTTGATATCGTTATGACGAGAGAAGAAATCATCAGTCTTAGCTTGATCTGCTAGGTCGAACGACTCGAACTCAGGACGTATGCCTGTTATCTTCTCAATAGAATCGAGGACTTCAATACGAGAGTTAAACAAAGCATCTACAATGATGACTTCAAAACCTTTTTGCTGTAATTCTACAACTGTATGTGAACCGATATAACCGGTTCCTCCTGTGACTAATATTTTCATTTTTTATATTTTTATTCAATAAAATCTAATATTGTTGTTGTGATATAATTTAGCTGTTCATCAGTAAACTCAGTATGCATAGGCAGAGCTATGACATTTTCGCTGAGAGATTCGCTCACTGGGAAATCACCTTTCTTGTAACGTGAATCCTGATAAGCCTTTTGTTCGTGCAGCGGAACAGGATAATATATTGCGCATGCTATTCCTTTTTCTTGCAGATGCTGCATCAGTTTTGCTCTGTCGACACCATTAAGTACCATCACATACTGATGATAAACGTGAGTTGTAAAATGCGATTTCTTTGGTGTTATGATTTTATCTGTGACAGCAAAAGCCTTGTCGTAATAAGCCGCTGCATATTGACGAGCTGCGATATATTCGTCAAGATGTTTCAGCTTAATATCAAGCACTGCAGCCTGTATTGTATCGAGACGCGAGTTCACGCCTACATAATCGTGATAATAACGCACTTTCATGCCATGATTCACGACAGCACGAATCTGTTCTGCGAGGCTATCATCGTTGGTAAACAACGCACCTCCGTCGCCGTAACATCCTAGATTCTTTGAAGGGAAAAATGAAGTACAACCTATTGTTCCTATCGTACCTGCCTTTTTCATGGTGCCGTCGCTGAATGTATAGTCAGCGCCAATGGCCTGAGCGTTATCTTCAACGACGTAAAGGTTATGACGACGTGCAATATCCATGATAGCCTCCATGTTGGCACATTGACCGAAGATATGAACTGGAACTATTGCCTTTGTCTTTGGTGTGATGGCACGTTCAATAGCTGTAGGATCTATGTTATAAGAATCTTTCTCAATATCAACAAGAACAGGTTTCAGGCGAAGAAGAGCTATTACTTCTGCAGTAGCGATGAATGTGAAAGTTGTAGTGATGACTTCATCGCCAGGTTCAAGATTAAGAGCCATCATAGCAACTTGCAAAGCATCGGTTCCATTAGCACATGGGATGACATGTTTTACGCCTAAATATTTTTGGAGGTTCTCTTGAAAACATTTCACATGCGGACCATTGATGAAAGCCGCTGTAGATAATATCTCCTGGATGGCAGAATCCACCTCAGGCTTTATTTTATTATATTGACCTACAAGGTCAACCATTGGAATCTTTAACATAGAAGTCATTTTTGCAAAATTAATAATTTATTACACATTAATTAATAAATATAAACGAAAAAAGTTTTTTTAAAAAACACTTGCTTATTTCAAAAAAATGTTGTTATTTTGCACCTCAATTTTTAGGAGAAGAATTTAACTATAAAATATTAAGAGTCATGTCAAAAATTTGTCAAATCACAGGTAAAAAAGTCATTACCGGTAATAACGTTTCTCACTCAAACAGAAAGACAAAAAGAACTTTCAAACCTAATTTACAAATCAAACGTTTCTTCGTTCCAGAATGGAATGAATGGGTTGTTTTGAAAGTTTCTGCAGCTGGTTTACGCACAATCGACAAAAAAGGTGTATACCAAGCTATCATGGATGCTTCAGCAGAAGGCAACTTGAACCGCTGGTAATAACATCAGAAACACTATAAAAAAAAGTCGTCAAAAAAGACGACTTTTTTTTTAGTTCACAACGCATAATTATTTAAATTGCGCAATATTTTCACTTAAAGATAGTTAAATTATTTTGATGAGATTAAGATATACATTATTATTGCTGATGATGTTTCCGGTTTTGCTTTTAGGGCAGAACAAGGACAGTTACATCTACGGAAAAATCACCGATGATAATGGCAGTGTCTTGGAGCTTGTAAATATCGCCGTATTAGGGACATCATACGGAGTCTCATCAAATTCAAGAGGACATTACGAACTACATCTTCCTGCCGACACTCTTCTCGATGTGGTGTATTCTTTCGTAGGCTACCAACAAGAGTCAAAGAAGATTAAGTTAAAAGCAGGCGAACATCGTAAAGTAGATGTAAGTCTAAAATCCACCTCCACCACATTATCCGACATCGTTGTCTCCGACCGACAGATTAACTCTGCCACCATCACACGCCTCGACGCACGTGAGATATCGCTCATCCCTAGCAGCTACGCAGGCGGAGTAGAAGACCTCGTAAAGACACTTCCAGGCGTATCGTCTACCAACGAACTTAGTTCACAATACAACGTACGTGGTGGCAACTTCGACGAGAACCTTATTTACATCAACGGAATAGAAATATACAAGCCATTCCTCGTAGGCTCAGGTCAACAAGAAGGAATGAGTATCATCAACCCTAGCCTCGTCTCCAACATCGACTTCTCAGCTGGAGGTTTCTCCGCAGAATACGGCGACAAACTATCCTCAGCTCTCGATATAACATACAAAAAACCTAGCATCCCTGCAGCGTCTCTGTCGATGAGTTTCCTCGGCGCAGAAGCTCATGCTGAAGGTGCTATATTCAAAAACAAGCTCTCCTATCTCATCGGTGCACGTTATAAAAACAACAAATACATCCTTGGTAACATGGAAACCAAAGGCACATACCAGCCTAACTTCACCGACATACAAGGAATTTTGTCATACAACATAACACCACGCCTGGAAGTATCAGCATTTGGTTATTATTCGAGCAACCAGTATCTCATGATACCAGAAAACCGACAGACCGACTTCGGCAACATACAACAAGCTCATCGCATCACCATATACTTCGATGGTAGAGAATCAAGCAACTACAAAACTGGACTTGGTGCCTTAACCTTGAACTTCAGTCCTAACGAAGACCTCAATCTCAAGCTCATAGCTTCCACATATTCTGCGATTGAAGCTGAGAACTACGACATACAAGGACAATATTGGATTGGACTTTTGGAGACCAACCCTGGCAGCGAACAAAGCGGCAACGTAATCTCCAACCAAGGCGTAGGAACATATATAGAACACGCACGCAACGACTTCTATTCACAAGTCTTCAACATCGACCATAAAGGTGCATACAAAAAAGACTTCTACACCTTGAAGTGGGGCGCACGTTACCAACATCAACACTTCGACGACTTTATCAACGAATGGGAGATGATAGACTCTGCCGGATTCAGTCTGCCACATCCTGCTGACTCCATCGGAAGTCCTAACCCTCCGCATCATCCTTTTGAGATACGCCATCTTTCAAAAGGACATAACATATTAAACATCGACAACATCGATGGTTTCGTCCATAATGAATGGTCGTTCAACAGTAAAAACGACGACATAGTCACATTGTCACTTGGCTTACGTGCCAACTATTGGGGCTACAACAAAGAAGTCAATATCAGTCCACGTGCTGGTGTTGCATTCAAACCTAGTTGGAACAGAGATATGCTGTTCAGACTATCGGGAGGTGTCTACGTACAGCCTCCATTCTATCGTGAGCTGCGCAAATTCGACGGCAGTCTCGTGAAGCCAGAAGACGCATCAACACAAAAGTCTTATCAGCTTGTATTTACCCACGAATACAATTTTATGGCTTGGGACAGACCTTTCGTCCTAACATCTGAGATTTATTATAAATATCTGAAAGACATCATACCTTATGAAGTTGACAATATCAGAATAAAATATTTCGCCGACCAGAAAGCCACTGGTTATGCAGCTGGTATGGATATCCGCATCAACGGCGAATTTGTCAAAGGCATTGAGAGCTGGGCAAGTATGTCGTTCATGAAATCGGAAGAAAACATCAAATACTACCTCTCCCCTAACGGCAGCATACTTTCACAATCGGATGTAATAAACGGAGCTGAGTACGTATGCGACACCTTGATAAAAGGAATACCAAGACCTTCAGACCAAAAAGTCAATTTCTCTGTCTTCTTCCAGGATTATATCCCATACATACCTTCATTCAAGGTCAACTTGAAACTTGTTTTTGGAACAGGCATGCCCTTCGGCGCACCATATAACGAAAGATACAAACATATATTCAGAATGTCGCCTTATAGAAGGGTCGACATTGGATTCAGCAAGCAACTCATCAGCGAGACAAGCAGCTTCAAGAAAGGCAATCCTTTGTCACATGTAAGAAACTGCTGGCTCAGCCTGGAGATTTTCAACCTGCTTGGCATCAACAACGTCAGTTCGTATATGTGGGTCACCGACATATACAACATACAATATGCTGTACCTAACTACCTGACGCCACGACAAATAAATCTGAAGTTAGTAGCAGAGTTTTAACGTTTTTCCATAATAAAGTTTGTAAGTCTGCATGTTGAAACGAGGTCTCCGTCTTCGTTTTTGACATCTATATTCCAGACATGAGTCTGTCGGCCTTTATGCAAAATTGTAGCTGTTGCATAGACATATGTACCAACCTTAGCTGCTTTGACATGATTTGCGCTCAGCTGCATCCCTCTGATGATATGCGTCTTGATGTCGGCATATACCGACGAGCCTGCACCGCCGATACTTTCAGCGAAAGCCATAGATGCGCCACCGTGCAACATACCATAAGGTTGCGACAGTTCCTTCTTCACAAACATACGGGCATACACGTAACCCTCTCTCACCTCAAGATATTCAATACCGAGAGTCTCCATCATAGTACCCTCATTGAGAGCATTCAGTTTTCTTACCAGGTCTTCCATCTAAAAATATTTTGAAGTGCAAAAATAATATTTTTTGACTAAGGACCATGTCTGTTAAACTAAGAACTTTAAACATGTAATTTATGAATTGTGAATAAAAAAGACTATCTTTGCAGCCGTAAGACATATGGTCTTTTCTCAACACAACACACTCTTTAGCCGGGCGCAATGCTCGGCTTTTTTTGAACTCTGACTCTGAACTCTGACTCTGAACTCTGACTCTGAACTCTGACTTATGGACTCATTGACTCAGCAACTCAAAAACTCAGAATCTCAGAATCTCAGAATCTCAAAAACTCAGAAACTCAGTGTCTCGGTGACTCGGTGACTCGGTGTCTCAAAAACTGACACATTAAAGCCTCATCACAAAAACATTACATAATATATTGGAAGATATGTGATTTTATCTTTGACAATCACCTCTCTTTCATTAGACAATACTAATGCTTTTTTTATTTTGTAGTCTTCGTTAGAAACAAAATGATTTAATGCTGTGTGAACATAATAATCTTTTCCCGATTTTACTTCTATTGGAAGTACGCATAATTTATCATAATCATCAATTATATAATCAACTTCACCTCTTGTTTTATTGTCGTAATAAAAAAGATTTTTACAATGAGATTTCAACTCTTGCGCCACAACAGACTCATATACAGACCCAAGATTGACACAATTATCATCATTTAATATTGCCATTATATTATTTCTATAAAGCACATTCGTCAATAAACCGACATCATTAAAAAACAATTTAAGCAAGTTTTTGCCTACAGATTCTATCAGAGGGAAAATAGGATTTGAAATCGCCTTTACTTCCAATGTCACACCAGCTTGTATCAGATAATCAAATTCATCTCTATAATTAGAGAAACGTTTCCCTTTTATATCTTCGATATCTTTAATGACTACTCTTTTCTTTTTATTTTCAAGGAATGAAGGTATTAAAGAATAAATACGCTGTATTTTAAGTTTGTTCTCCTTATCATACTTGGCTGCATCAATAGAATAAAGCTCATGGATATTGGCATGGACCTCACGAACTCTGACAATATTGTTTGTAGAAATGAAAGTATTGACCGCTTCTGGCAAGCCACCGACGATAAGATATTTCTTAAACAAATCCATCATACGATTATGCATTCCTTCATCAAGTGATTCATTGGAATTATATTTTTGTCGAATAGCATCTATGGCATAAGAGCCGAAACCATTAGCAATAATAAATTCTTCGAAGTCAAGAGGATACATTCTTTTAATATGAATGCTACCCAATGGAATAGAAGTTGTCTTGCTTAATGTTATACCTAACGAAGAACCACTTGCTATAAATGTGAATTTATTGTCTTGATTCAAAAACTTAAGTAATGTTAAAAACTGCGGATACTCTTGTATCTCATCAAGGAAAATAATGGTATCACTTTTAACATTCATTTTTTCTCCAGCGACAGAACTGAGTCTCATATAAAAATCACTGACAGACGAGACTTGTTCAAACGTCTTGTTTTGAAACTTGTCTTCCGTAAAATTTATTTCAATATAATTTTTAAATAATTCCTTTGCAACTTTACGAATTATAAACGATTTGCCAACCTGACGAGCTCCGTCAATAACCAATATAGTATTAGGATTATTCTCTATATGATCTCTAATCTCTTTCTCTATTTTCCTGTATAACATATTCTTATATTTTAAAAATAAGATTCAAAATATGCTTTTACACTTTTCCTATAAAAACAACAATACAAAAATACACTTTTCCTATAAAATCACAAGTGTAAAAATACACTTTTCTATTTTTAAAAAAAATAGGAGTTAGAAAATATCTTTCCAAATGAGCTTATATTTTACATTTTGAGATTCCATAACATATTGATTTTGGGAAAAATTAACAAAGATTTCTCATAAATTTTATTTTGGTTTAGCTATTCTCTCCTGCAAAGTTATAGCAAACAAGATGTTGAACTAAGGCTTTTGGCTGTTGAACTTTGAACTCTGACTCTGAACCTTGACTCTGAACTCTGACTCTGAACCCTGAACTCTGAACCCTGAACTCTAACTCTGACTTATTGACTCAAAGACTCAAAGATTCAAAGTTTCTCTGCGACTCCGCGACTCTGTGACTCAGTAACTCAGTAACTCAGCAACTTAAAACTAAGGCTGTTGGCTGTTGGCTGACTGGTCGCTGAGCTTGTCGAAGCGCCGAGCTTTGCCTTCGACAGGCTCAGGCACCGCGGAACTAAGAACTTAAAAAAACTCAGAAACTCTGACTCTGAAC
>JBGVQR010000080.1:0-32051 GCA_045127605.1 Candidatus Limimorpha sp.
AGTTAGCGACAACCTCGTTATCGAAACAGAAGCTAACATCGAAGCTGTAACAATCTACACAGTAACAGGTGTTGTAGTTTACAATGAAGTTGAGTTCAGCAACAATACAATCAATGTTTCAGACTTTGCAAATGGTGTTTATATCATGAAAGTCAGAACAGAAAACGGTGAAGCTGTACAACGCTTTATTAAGAAATAATGCATAATTCATAATGCATAATGCATAATTAGGCTAATGGCTAAAGTTAAAGAGCTGCTGTAAAAGGCAGCTCTTTTTTTTGAACTTTGAACACTGAACTAAGAACTAAGAACCGACACATATACTTATATACTCAGCAACTCAGCAACTCAGTGACTCAGCAACTCAGTGACTCAGTGACTCGGTGACTCGGTGACTCGGTGACTCGGTGACTCGGTGACTTGGTGACTTGGTGACTTAAAAAAATCCTAGTTAATTGTCAATTATAAATTGTAAATTATTAAATTTGTCCCCCAATTTATAAAAATGAGAAATTAGTTATAAATTAAAATAATACATCTATGAGAAAGTTTTTACTTAGTTTAATGTTGATGGTTTTCATTGCACCATTGGCATTGAGAGCTGACGAAGTCATCGTCGGAACAGCTGATGGAACCTCAACACTTGTTGTTCCATTTAGAAATAACCAAACTGCATCATATACGCAGTCAATCTATCCTCAGGAAGAAGTCGGTGGAGCTATGACAATCACAGCAGTAGCTTTTAGCTGTAACACTCCAAATCAGACAACAACATCAAATGTTAAGATTTATATTGGTGAGACAGATAAGACCACTCATGCTAATTCATCAGACTGGATTACAGACGCAGAAGGTCGTACTTTAGTATATGAAGGAGCTGTTACATTAGGTGGTGAAGAATGGGAAAATTTCGTCTTTACAGCACCTTACGAATACAGTGGAACCAAAAACTTGGTTATAGCAGTATCTGCTTCAGGAACAACAGCAAATATGATGCTTAAATGGAATACTGTAACTATGACATCAGGTTCAAAGCCAAGTATGAACAATAATTCAGCATCTTCAGAACCAGGTGTCGGTGGCGTGAAGTCATACAGACCAATCATCAAATTGACAACAACAGGTGAAGGCGGTGAAACACCAGAAAACCCAGATCAACCAGAAAACCCAACACTTGAAGATTTAGTCGTTACAGCAACAGCAACAAACGCAACAACAATCGCATTGTCATGGAATGCAGTAGCTGACTCAGCTTTGTATAAAGTTTATTTCGGAACAGACAATCTTTACACTGGTTATGAAACATCTTACATCGTAAATTATTGCATTCCTGAAACACAACACTGCTTCAGAGTGACAGCAAGCAAAGATGGTGCAGAGACAGAAGCAACAGCTTGTGTTACAACACCAGCACAAGGTGAAGAACCTACACCTAACCCTGACCCAGATCCAACACCAAATCCAGACCCAGAAAATCCTCAACAACCTGGCAGCACTTCAATGGCATTCTTCGATGACTTCAACGATTTCAAATATACAGAAAGATGGACTCGTATAGATAAAGACGGCGATGGCTATAACTGGAGTTCTACTCAATATGGTGTTTATGCTGGTTATGATGATACATACGGCTTGTATTCTGCTTGTTATATGAGTGGACAATATTTAACACCAGACAATTATATCTATACAAACGATAAATATGTTATCACAGAGACATCAGCATTGTCATTCTTACATTGTATATCAGACTGGGATTATTATGAAGAAAATTTCTCTATAGTAATTTCTGAAGATGGTGAAAACTTCGAAACAGTATGGACCAAAAAATATACACAAAATGATATCCCAGCAGGCGATGCATGGAACTACGACAGCATCTCTCTCGCAGCTTACGTAGGTAAAACTGTACATGTCGGTTTCCGTCATCACGACTGTAATGGTGATATTGCTAATGGTATAAGAATCGACAACGTAAGATTGTCTACAGCAGACGATAACGGCGAACCAGAAGAACCAGAACAACCAACACCTGACTTCCCAACAGGAGAAGCTGTTACTGTAACAATCGGTGAGGGTGGTACTGCTTCAAGTTATTACGTGCCAATCAACGATTATTACAACTCATTCGGTCTTTCACAAATGATTTATACAGCTGAAGAAATCGGTCTTAAAGACGGTACTATCATCAGCATCTCTTTCAAATCAGACGTAGTAGGCAACACAGAACGTGAGATAGAAGTTTACTTGAAAAACACAGATAAAGAATACTTCACAGCTGAATCAGACTGGATTGCATTGACAGAAGAAGACGTAGCAGTCTTTGAAGGCACAATCGTTACTCCAAGCGCTAGCGGATGGTTCACAATTCATTTCAACAGACCATTTGAATACACAGGTGGTAACCTCGTTGTGACAATCAACGACATCACTGGCGGTTATGAATATGGCGATTCTTGGTGTTCATACACTACAGAAAATCCAAGAGCTATGTATACAACAAGCTACTCTACACCAATAAACCATTTGGCATTGGAATCAAGATTCGGTAGCTTAGATAAGGTTTATGGTACTAGCCAATACATCAACAGCCAAATCAAATTCGACATCGTTCCAGCTCAAGCAAGAATCGATGCTCCAGAATCAATAGACTTCGGTTATGTTGCCCTCGGTAACTATTGGACAGAAAAGACATTAAATGTTGATATAAAGGCTGTCAATACAGAAATCACAAGCCTCAATATTGATAACGATTTCTTCATTTTACCAGAAGTAGAATTGCCAGCAACAAATCTTGAATTGGCTATCTCTTATGATAAAAATTCAAACGCAGCACAAAGAATAGGCGACCTCTTTATTGGATATGCAGATACAGTAAAAGTCGTTACTTTGACAGCAATATCTTATGAACCATCAGCACCAGACGTATTCGAACTCGCACAAGAAGTAGAATTCACAAATAATGCTTTCACTCACACACCAGATTTCGCTAATATATATGACAATTATATCTTGCCAGGAGAAACAGTTGATGGCAATGCTCCAGATGCAGCTTACGAAGTAGAATTCTCAACTGATGTTTTAGTCTCAGCAAGCGTAAGTGGAACAAACTCTAAGTTGGCAGTCTACAAAGCAGACTTCAACGGCGAAGGCGGTCCTTCAGCTGACAACTACTATGAAGGCGTTTTATACACTCCAAGAAGTTTCAGCTATGACTTCGAAAACGGTTCATTGAATGGCTGGACATTGATTGATAAAGATGGCGATGGCTACAACTGGAATGTTGTTAACGAAGACGGAGCTAAATTCGTTAAATCGTTTGCACATAAAAAACAAGGAGAAGGTGAACAAGAAGTTACTGTCATTACAAAAGCTGATAATATAATGATGACAGAAAATGTTTATAACATCACTGCAAATTCTAAGTTGTCATTCGATGCATCACGTTACAGCAGCGGTGATCCAAACTTCGATAATTCAGAGACATATAAAGAATATATCTTCGTTGAAGTTTCAAAAGATGGCCAGACATTCACAACTGTTGAAAAAGCTCTTCCAACAGCTGGCATATTCGGAAACATCACAATTGACCTCGGAGCTAAATTCGCTGAGTTAGGCTTGCATTATGGCAATTACCACATCGCTTTACATCACCAAGAAAACGATGGCGTTTATGTGAGCGTAGATAATGTCAAACTCGCAAACGTGGTTACTTCAAAATCTGAAGCTTTAGCTATGGATAAGGTTCACTTCCCTGCAGGTAAATATTATTTCGTTGCAGCAGCAGAATCAGCATTCACAGTAAACATCTCTACAGAAGAAGCTCCTCTTACACCTCCAACAGATATTCAGGTGACAGAACTCACAGAGACAACAATTGCATTGTCATGGGATGCTATCTCAAAAGCAGAAAAATATAATATCTATAATGACGGAACATTGCTTGCTAGCGTTGCAGAAACATCATATAAAGTTGAAGGGTTAACACCATATACAGAATATAGCTTTGTCATAAAGAGCGTCGCTGGTGAAGAAGAGTCATTCGCTTCAGAAGCAGTTGTTGTTAGAACAAATGACGTTGCAGTAGGTATGCCTGCAAATCTCGCAGCACAAACTACAGGTTCATCAACAGTGGTCTTGACATGGACAGCAGCAGAAAACGCATTGGCTTATAACATTTATGAGATAGTATCTGGTTATGCAGAAAAGATAGGTACAGCAACTACAACAACATATACTGTTACAAATCTTGCACCTAACACACCATACTTCTTCGCAGTTTCAGCAGTACGTAACGAACAAGAGTCAGAAAGAACAGCAACAGTTTCAGCAGTAACAGACGACTTGATTCCAGGCGCTCCATCAAATCTCGTTGCTACAAAGATTGATGCTACATCAATAGGTTTGACATGGGATGCTGGCGAAAACGCAACAGGCTATAACGTTTATCGTGACGGAGCTTTAGTAGGCAACTCAACAGGTTTGTTATATGTCGACAGAGACTTAGTACAAGGTACACAATATTGCTATACTGTTAAAGGCGTACGCGGAACTGTTGAATCAGAAGAATCTTCAAATCAAGCATGCGCTACAACAGATGGTACAAAACCAGTTCCTCCTGTAGCACCAGTGAACTTGACAGTTATTTCTGCAAGTACAACATCAGTTAAGTTGGTATGGGGAGCTGTGGGTAACGCATTAACATATAATGTATATCAAGGCGAAGAAATGATTGCTACAACAGAACTGCCATCATACACTGTTGAAGGATTGGAATACAATACTGAATACTGCTTCACTGTTACCGCAGTCAATGAAGTCGGTGAATCTGAAAAATCAGCAGAAGCATGTGGCAAGACAAAAGGCGAAGGCATCGAAGAATTAGCAACTTCACTTAATGTCTATCCAAATCCTGTTAGCGATAAACTTTATATTGAAACAGAAGTAGAAATCGAAGAAGTTGTAGTTTATGATGTTTATGGAAGAGTTCAAAATCTCAGAAACTCAGAAACTCAGAAACTCAGAAACTCAATTGATGTGACAGACTTGAACAGCGGAGTTTACTTCGTGAAAGTTGTTTCAGAAAACGGTGAAGCTGTAAAACGCTTTATCAAAAAATAATTCATAATGCATAATTCATAATGCATAATTAGGGCTGAAGTCTGAAGTCCAAAAAATGTAGAGACGTATCAAAATTCGTAGAATTTTGCTGCGTCTCTCTTTTTTTGAACTAAGAACTAAGGCTGTTGGTTGCTCGGTCGCTGAGCTTGTCGAAGCGCCGAAGCTCTGGGTTTTGCCTTCGACAGGCTCAGGCGTCGCTGAACCCTGAACTCTGACCCTGACCTCTGACCTCTGACCCTGAACCCTGACCCTGAACCCTGACTTATAGACTTAGCAACTCAGCAACTCAGCAACTTAGTGACTTGGTGTCTCGGTGTCTTGGTGACTTAAAAAAAATCCGCATCAAACGACACGGATTTTCTGATATATAAAATGAAAAAGGAAATTGATTTCTTAAGTTGAAATTTGAAAACTGAAAACGGAAAATTAATTTTCAACTTTCAGTTTTCAATTTTCAATTTAAATTAGCAGTTCATACCGCCGCAGCAGTGGATTGTCTGTCCTGTGACATATCTTGACATGTCGCTTGCGAGGAACAATGCTGTGTCTGCTACGTCTTCTGGAGTGCCGCCTCTTCTCATAGGGATAATCTTCATCCATTCAGCCTTAGCTTCTTCAGAGATTTGGTTTGTCATGTCTGTGATGATGAAACCTGGAGCGATGCAGTTAGCTCTGATGTTGCGTGAACCCATTTCTTTTGCGATAGACTTAGCGAGACCTATCATACCAGCCTTTGATGCTGAGTAGTTAGCTTGACCTGCGTTGCCAGAAACGCCAACAACAGATGCCATGTTGATGATGCTGCCGCAACGTTGGCGTGCCATGATAGGAACAACAGCGTGGATGAAGTTGAAAGCTGATTTTAAGTTGACGGTGATGACATCGTCCCATTGTTTTTCAGTCATTCTCATCATCAAGGTGTCGCGAGTGATACCTGCATTGTTGACCAAAACGTCGATGCTGCCGAAGTCTTGATGAATTTGTTTTACTGTATTTTCAGCGTCAGCAAAGTCAGCTGCGTTTGATAAATAACCTTTTACCTTAACGCCAAGAGCTTGTAACTCAGCTTCAGTAGCTTTGATGTTTTCTTCGTTTAAGTCGGTGAAAGCGATATTACAGCCTTCTTCAGCGAAACGTTTAGCGATAGCTTTTCCAATACCTCTTGCTGCACCAGTGATAACAGCAGTCTTATTTTCTAATAATAATCTCATAACACTAATTTTTTTAAGTTGAAAATTGAAAGCTGAAAACGGAAAATTAACTTTCAATTTTCAATTTTCAAATTTCAATTATACATTTGTAAATCTTCTTCTTTGAAATTTTCTACAAATGTAAGAATTTTTGCAATTTCAGATTCGCCTAAAGCAATCATTATTTTACAAGACTTCATGAATTGAGTTTCTAAGTTTTTGAGATTTTGAGTTTCTGAGATTCTATTAACGTCTTGCAAAAGAAGATGACTCATGATAAGGTGACCCATAGCTTCGACCATGCGGCGTGCGAGGAAGTCGTAAGCCTCTGATGATGTGCCGAATTTGTCAGCCAACTCAACGATTTTGAGGTAGCTTTCTTTCATCTTGTCGATGCGTTGGCGGAGTGGGAGTAATGCTTCGTTCACTGGCATTGCTTCATATTCCTCGATGCGTTTGAGGTAAGCGCCGTTGCCTATGAAACGTATAGCTGCAACCACTTGAAGCTGTGATGTACCTTCGTAGATGTTTAATATTCTGGCGTCTCTGTAGAGACGTTCGCATTTATATTCTTTCATGAAGCCTGAGCCTCCGTGAACCTGCACGCAGTCGTAAGCTATTTGGTTAGCATATTCGCTGGCGAAGAGCTTGAGCATAGGAGTCATCATGTCGGCACAGCGTTGTGAATATTTCATATCCTGACGTTCTTCTGCTGTGAGGCTTCTTTCTTTGCTGATAGAGTCGTATGTCTTGTAAAGGTCGACGAAACGTGATGTCTCGTAGAGTAAAGTACGTGTAGCGTCGATTTTAGCTCTCATGATTCCGAGCATCTCATAAACCTGAGGAAATCTGATGATAGCCTTGCCGAACTGTTCACGTTGTTGAGCGTATTGTAATGCTTCTTGGTAAGCAGCTTCTGCGAGACCTACAGATTGTGCACCAACGCCGAGACGTGCGCCGTTCATCAATGACATAACGTATTTGATGAGACCCATGCGGCGTTCACCGATGAGGAGGGCAGGAGCGTTGTTGAAGACGAGTTCTGCTGTTGGAGAGCCTTTGATACCTAATTTATTTTCGATACGTCTCACTGTCACGGCATTGTCTCTTCTGTCGTATAAAAAATAAGAGAGACCACGGCCGTCGGTTGTTCCTTCTTCAGAACGAGCGAGCACGAGTTGAATGTCGGCATCGCCATTGGTGATGAAACGTTTGACGCCATTGAGTCTCCAGCAGTTGTGTTCATCATCAAAAGTTGCTTTAAGTCTTACTGACTGGAGATCAGAGCCGGCGTCAGGTTCGGTGAGTGCCATAGAACATGTGAATCCTTCGTTGATGAGAGGAAGATATTTGTCTTTGATTTCCTCTGAAGCGAATTCGTAGATTGTCTCGGCACAGTCTTGAAGACCCCAGATGTTAGCGAAGCCAGCGTCGGCACGCGACACTATCTCTGCTGCCATCACGTAAGGAACGTAAGGGAAGTTCAAGCCGTTATATTTTCTAGGCAACGACATGCCATAGAGACCAGCATCGCGCAATGCCTCATGGTTTTGCTGTGTGCCTCTAGCATAAACTATTTCATTGTCGATTACTTGAGGACCTTCGTGATCCACGCTTTCGGCGTTAGCTTCTAACACATTAGCAGCTATGTCGCCGACTATTTCCAACACTTTGTCGTAGTTGTCGATGGCATCTTCAACGCTTTCAGGAGCCATCATGTCGTTTGCACTATCGACAAAGTCGCGTTCTTTCAATTTTATAATCTTATCCATCACAGGATGTGAGAGATAAAACTTCAAGCTTTCGTTATCGTTATAGAAATTCATATTTCTTATTTTATGGTCAACAGACAACAGACAACGGACAACAGACATTCATCACATCACTTTAGTCCTTAGTCTTTTGCCTTTAGTCATTTATAACATATTATTTTTATAACTCTTTATCATCTTAGGTAAAACATCCATAGCGTCACCGATGATGGTGTAGTCGGCTATGCTGTTGATAGGGGCGTTAGGGTCGGTGTTGATAGAAATTATCTTAGCCGATTGGTCCATGCCAGCGCGATGTTGTACAGCTCCTGATATACCGCAAGCGATATAAAGTTTAGGACGTACGGTGACACCTGTCTGGCCTATCTGTCTCTCTATCTCGGTGAAGCCAGCGTCGATAGCAGCGCGAGTAGCTCCTACTTCTCCGCCGATAACGTCAGCGAGTTCATGGAGAAGAGCGAAGTTCTCTTTTGACCCCATGCCGTAGCCACCAGCCACGATGATAGAAGCACCTTTGATGTTGACTTTCTGAGCTTCGATATGACGATTTAAAATCTCAACGCAGAAGTCGTTTTCTTTGGTGTAGTCCTCAGCTTTGAGGGTACGGATAACACCTTTATGATTTTCGTTGTATATTTCTTTTTTCATGACGCCTTCGCGAACGGTAGCCATCTGAGGTCTTGTCTCAGGAGAGACGATGGTAGCGATGATGTTACCTCCGAAAGCAGGACGTATTTGATATAATACATCTTTATATGTAGTCTGAGTCTTGGCATCGGTATGGTCGCCGATTTCGAGACTTGTACAGTCGGCGGTGAGGCCGCAGCGTAAGTAAGATGAGATGCGAGGTGCGAGGTCGCGACCTACTGCAGTAGCTCCGAAAAGAACAATGTCCGGTGTCTCTTCTTGAATTAATTTAGCGATAATACTGAAGAAAGGAAGGGTTTGATAAAATGATAAACGGGGGTCGTTTACGTAAAAAACAGAATCGACACCGTATGGGAATAATTGTTCTTTTATATTTTTTATTTCGTTTCCGATGACGATAGCATCGAGGCGAGCATTCAGCCTGTCGGCGAGCTTGCGAGCTTTAGAACAAAGCTCCAAACTCACCTCAGCTATCTGTTGTTCCTCTGATATCTCACAGAATACTAATATGTTGTTCATGACTCAAGTTTTAGAAAATAATTATTATTTGTTATTTACAGCGTTTTCAACGAAAGAGATAGCTTCGCCAACAGTAGAAATGTTTTCAGCTTGGTTGTCAGGAATGTTGATTTCGAATTCTCTTTCAAATTCCATGATGAGCTCAACAGTATCTAATGAGTCAGCACCGAGGTCGTTTGTGAAGCTTGCGCTGTCAACTACTGATTCACGTTCAACACCTAATTTATTTACGATAATGTCTATAACTTGTTCTCTTGTATTCATAATGATTCTTTTTTAATGTTTTTAATTAGATAATGTGAGCTGTGACAAGCTCTTTCATAAGTTCGTTAATTTCGCTTTCGCTGTTGTTTATAATTTTATTCTCTTTACTTGTAAGAACAACATTTTCTATTGATTTAACTTTTGTTGGAGAACCGCTCATGCCCAAACGTGAGAAGTCAGGGTTGATGTCGTCAGCATTCCATTCTTCGATTTTAATCATTGGCCTTTGGCTGTTGGCTATTGGCTGTAGGCCTTCAGATTCAGTGCTGGCATTTTTGTACATGATGACGCGTTTTGCATGACGAGGACGGCAGTCTTTTGCATTGCCGTGAACAGTGATCAAGACAGGGAAAGATGTCTTCACTGTTTCTACACCTCTGTCGAGACGTCTCTTGATGACGATTTCGTTTTCTGAGACAGAAACGAGTTCTTCTGCGTATGTGATTTGAGCGAGTTCTAATTTCTCAGCTACTTGAGGACCTACCTGTGCGGTGTCGCCGTCGATAGCTTGACGACCTGAGAAGACGAGGTCTACTTTGCCGAGTTTCTTCACTGCTGCCGACAAGGCATATGATGTAGCCAAGGTGTCGGAGCCAGCGAATCGTTTGTCGCTGATGACGATGCCATTGTCAGCGCCGCGGAACATAGACTCGCGTACTATTTCTGCTGCGCGTGAAGGACCCATGGTGATGATGGTGACCTTGACAGGCATGGTGTCTTTGAGAGTGTCTTTGCAAGCGAGAGCCATCTCGAGAGCCTTCAAATCGTCAGGATTGAAGATTGCAGGCAAGGCAGCACGGTTGATAGTGCCGTCTTCTTTCATGGCGTCTTTGCCTACGTTGTGTGTGTCAGGAACTTGCTTCGCTAACACTACTATTTGGAAATATTTGTTACTCATTATTTATTTCTTTGATCATCGATTAATGCAAATGATAAGCTGCCTTTAGCGCAAAGCTTGCCGTTGACAGTAGCTTTAGCTTCGCAAAAATACATATTTGCTCTTTTGCTTGATAATGTAGCTTCAACTTCAATAGTGTCGCCTGGAACAACTTGTTGCTTGAAACGAACGTTGTCGAGTCCAGTGTATAATGTTATCTTGTCTTTTAAGTCGTCAAGAATGAGGAGAGCGCATGACTGTCCCATGATTTCGCATAAAATCACACCTGGAACTGTAGGCTGTCCTGGGAAGTGTCCCTTTAAGAAGAACTCTTCACCTGTGACATGATATTTAGAATGTGCCACTCCATTCTCATCGATGTTAATCTCGTCGACGAGCAACATAGGCTCGCGATGTGGTAAGTATTTCTTTAATTCTTCTTTTGTCATTTTTGTTTATTTTTAATCCATATGGCCTTGCCATACGTTATATCTGTGTAAGCCTTCAGGTTTAGCCAATGGAATTATTATTGTCAATTGTTAATTTTTCTTAAAGCTATACAAGCGTTATGTCCGCCGAAGCCGAGTGATTGTGATATCGCGATTGTTAAATCAGCTTTTTGTGCTACGTTAGGAGTATAGTTGAGGTCGCAGTGTGGGTCAGCTTCGTTGAGACCTATTGTTGGAGGCACGATGCCGTGATAAAGTGCCAATGCCGCTGCTATCACTTCAACGCCACCTGCTGCACCGAGGAGGTGACCTGTCATAGATTTTGTTGAGTTGATGAGAGCCTTACGAGCATTTTCTTCCCCCAAAGCTGCCTTGATAGCTGCTGTCTCTGAGCTGTCGTTGAGTGGTGTGCCTGTTCCGTGTGCGTTGATATGGAGCAGGTCGTTCTCGTTGTATTTAGCTTCTTCGAGAGCTAACTTGATAGCGCGTGCTGCCTGCTTTCCTTCTGGGTGAGGAGCAGTGACGTGATGAGCGTCGCAGGTGTTGCCGTAGCCACATACTTCAGCATATATCTTGGCTCCGCGAGCTTTGGCGTGTTCGTATTCTTCAAGGAGAATGATGCCAGCGCCTTCGCCGAGAACGAAACCAGCACGACGGTTGTCGAAAGGCAATGAAGCTTGTTTTGGGTCTTCGGCGCGTGTGAGAGCTTTGCAGTTAGAGAAACCTGCTATGCTGACAGGGTTGATAGCAGCCTCGCTGCCGCCAGTGATGATAGCGTCGGCATAACCATGTTTGATGGCGCGATAAGCCTCGCCTATTGAGTGTGTGCCAGTGGCACATGCTGTGACGATAGGAAGACATACTCCGCATGCGTTATGACGGATAGCTATGTTACCAGCAGCGATGTTAGAAATCATGCTTGGGATGAAAAGAGGAGAAATCCATTTAGCTCCTTGTTCTTTCCATTTCACTACTTCTTTGATGATGGTGTCGAATCCACCTTCGCCAGAACCTACATAAACACCGAGGCGTTCTGGATCGAAGCAGCCTTCGTTACCTTTCATAGCTTCTATAGAAGCAGCCATGGCGTAGATTGAGAACAAGTCGTTGCGACGTGCGAAAGCAGGGTCAACGCCCAATGCTATAGGATCGAAATTCTTTACTTCAGCACCTATCTTGACAGGTAATTCTGAAGTGTCCATTTTTGTGATAAAATCGATGCCGCAAGCTCCGTTAATGAGGTTGTTCCACAAAGTCTCGACATCATTGCCAAGTGGGGTGATAGCACCCATTCCTGTTATAACTACTCTTTTTTCCATAAAATTACCATTCTAAAATACATGCTCCGGAAACGAAACCAGCACCGAAAGCACTCATTACTATTAAATCGCCTCTTTTTAACCTACCTTCTTTATTGACTTCATCGAGGAGGATAGGCACGCTGGCAGAAGAGGTGTTGCCATATTTGTGAATGTTCAAAGGGAACTTCTCGTCAGGTTGCTTTACATATTCCTTGATGTTGTTGATGATTCTCAAGTTAGCCTGATGAATCAGGAAATGGTCAACATCTTCAGGCTTATGGCCCGATGCTTTCATCACAGCGTTGATGTCTCTGATTGCAGCGCGTGTGGCGAACATGAACACATCTTGTCCGTGCATCACGAGAGGCTGGTTGCTGTCGGGTTTGCTGTTATAAGGAGAATATTGTAATTCGTGTTTTTGATAGAGTCTGTCCCAGTTGCATGAAGCTGACATTTTTGTAGCTTTGATGTTATCTCCTTCGGTGAGCACTACTGCTGCGGCTCCGTCTCCGAAGAGAACGCTGGCAGTGCGGTCGTGCCAGTTTACCATGCGTGAAGGTTCTTCAGCGCATACGATAAGGATGTTCTTGTATTTGCCGCTTCTGTAGAACGACTCTGCTATTTCGAGGGCGTAGATGAAGCCGACGCAGGCACCGTTAAGGTCGAAGCAAGGACAATTGGCACCGATGGCACCTTGTATAATACAGCTCATGGCTGGTGATACAAACTCGTTGACGACGTTTGCACATATGATATAATCTAAATCTTTAGCATCCATATTAGCATCTGTGAGAGCTTTCTTGGCTGCGTCGATGGCAAGGTCTTCAAGATTCTCAGATGAGATGATGCGTCTTTCTTTTATTCCGGTTCTCGAAGTAATCCATTCGTCGCTGGTGTCGAGAATCTGAGAGAGCATCTCGTTGTTCACGACTAATGAAGGATGAGAACGTCCGGTTCCGATAATTTTCATAATTGTTAAATCAAAATTTTCGAAGGCAAAAATAATATCTCATAAAATGTCTATGTTGAAAATGTGGCAGTTCGTTGGTGAAAAATATATTTTTGAATAGAAAAGTGGCAAAAAGATATTATTTGGGGTGAATTTTTTGTAAATTTGCAAACGATTAACTGAAAATTTACCAATTCTGATGAAAAAACGTCGTAAAGATAACTTCTCAGTATGCTTGCTAGAGCCAGGAAATATAGTGATAAGCCTTATTATCTCGGTATTATATGCTCTGGTGTTCCTCGTTATTTACTCTCCGTATTCCGATACTGCATGGTTCGGATTGGCAAAATCGGATAGCTTTCTTTTGACAACGACATTTGTGGTGGCATCTGTCTTATTCTTGGTCATAAGCAGAATGCTGATGATTTTTTCATCAAAGAATAATACGGTAAAAATGACGTATTTCAAATATTCATTGTGGTTGTTTGGCGAGATTATATTAATAGGTGTGTTCCATGCTATACTTTCAATAGTATATGTGGAGCTGACGGAATTTTCAGTATCTTTTATAGTGACAAAAAGTATTTTGATAACATTATTAGCTCTTGGTGTGCCTTACGTAGTGTCGGCAATGTGGATTACGATAAATGATATGCGTAATACCTTGCTTGTCACTGATACAAACAATATTGCGACCGATGGCGAAGCTATAGCTCAGAATATAGACATTATTAATATAGCAGATAACAAAGGAGTTTTGAAGCTTTCAGTTAAACTTGATAACTTATATTATATCAAAGCTGAAGATAATTATACCATAGTTAATTATACGAAAAACGGATTGCTGAACAGATATATGATACGTTGTAAGATACAGACTATAGAGAATAACTTCAGCAATACTCCATTGATGAGATGTCATAGGACTTATATAGTAAATACACAAAAAATCAAAGTATTACGTCATGAAAGTGATGGCTTCTATATGGACTTCGATTTCGACGGCATCGATCCAATCCCAGTGTCGAAGACATATAGCGAAGCTGTTGTAAAACGCTTCTCCGGTGATACTATAAAAAATAAAACTGAAAAATAAACACATGTGTTATATGTGTTTATTTTTTTTTAAATTTGTGAATTGTTTGAAAAACCTATTATTAACTAACATTTATAATTATGAAAAAACTTTTCCTCACAATGTTGTTATTAGCAATAATAGCACCATTTACTGTACATTCGCAGAACCAAGCTGTTAAGAAGGTCCTTGCAGAAACTAATGATAATGCTGTTGATTTGGTATGGAGTTTTAATGACATCGTGCCAGAATCAGTACTTGTAGACTTCGAAACAGGCGATTTCAGCCAAGCTGATTTTGTTATCGACCAAACATATCCATGGGAAATAACAGAAAACGCTTATGAAGGAAAATATGCTATCAAATCTACTTGCGAAGGCGTAAATGATGGAGTATCAGCTTTTGAAATTACTGTCGATGTTCCATTTGACGCTACAATGAGTTTCTACCATAAAGTAGATTGCGAATATTATTTCGATAATGCTTATTTCTATATCGATGGCGTTGAAAGAGATCTTATCACTGGTAATGTAGATTGGACATACAGAGAATATAAAGTCTCTAAAGGTACACACACTTACAGATGGACTTATAGAAAAGACAGCGACGACTTTGAATCAAGTGCTGACGTATATTTCGTTGATAACATTGTGCTTTATGAGAAGTTAGATCCATTTGCAGGTGGTTGGGTGCATTATGATGACGGTCACTTTGTACAAGATGTAGGTTCTCAGTCATTCAATGTAGACTGGGGCGTATGTTTCCCAAACACAGAAGAATATGCTGGCTACTACTTGACAAAAGTAGCTACTTACGACGGAGTTAGTCCTGCTAAAGTGAAGGCTAACATCTATTTCGGTGGCTTTGACGCTCCAGGAACATTAGTCCACAGTCAAGAATTTAACTTGAAAGGTTCGGAAAGCATGCTTGAGTTTGAACTCTCAACACCGCTCCCTATTGATGGAACAGAGCCTTTATGGATTACTTTTCATAATGAATGTAATGAAAATGCTTATGTATATCCAGCAACAGGATGTAATTATGTAGGCGATCCAAATACCGACTGGATTTCTTGGGATAAAGGTGCTAACTGGGAACATTTATCAGAAAGTAACGTATTCCTTACATGGATGGTAAGAGGTTACCTTGAAAATAGTAGAGGTGAAACCGCCCTTATGTCAAAAGAAAGAAATGCTCAGAAATATAATGTGTATAGAAAAAATAACTTTACAGAAGAAGTTAAGTTAATCGCTGAAAATGTTACAGATACAGTCTATACTGATGCTACATGGACAGAGACAGGATTCGGCATCTATACATGGGGTGTTGAAGCTTCTTATGCTGATGGAAATGCAGAGACAACATGGTCTAATGTCTTGAGTAAAGATATGTACACTGCTGTTAATGTTAATGTTACTACTAATAGCTCTGACGTTCCTACAGGTGCAAGAGTTAAATTCGTTAACTTAACAGAACCAGGTCAAGGCTTCGATTATAAAGTGACTTTGGATGAAACTGGAGTATGTGCTTTTGAAAGATTCCGTAAAGGCAACTATAAATTTACTGTTACTTTAGAAGGTTATGAAAAATATGAACAAGAAATAGAAATCGTTGAAGCAAATGATATTACAGCTGTAATAGAAGAAATTAAAGCTACAGTGGAAAATCTCTATGTATCTCCAACAGGTTGGGCTATGTGGGAAAATACCAGCTTCGATAATGGCGGCGGTACATTCTATTTCGACTTTGAAGATGGTACATTTGATGGCTGGACAACATTGGACGCTGATGGCGATGGATTGACATGGCGTATCACAACAGATATCATGGGCCCAGGAAATGGATATAATAAGAGTAAATATTGTGTCATCTCTCAATCATATTGCGTCGACTCTCTTACTCCAGAGACTGCTGCTCTTAAGCCAGATAACTATATGATTACAACAGAGAAATATCTCATCACAGAAGATTCAGAACTTTCATATTACGTATGTGCTCAAGATCAAACATCACCTGCAGAACATTATGCAGTCATGGTGTCAACAACAGACACTGATACAGACAGCTTCGTGACAGTTTGGGAAGAAACATTGTCACGCGGTGCTTCTGCAACAAGAAACAGCAGAGCTCAAGGCGCATGGTATAAGAGAGTTATCGACCTTAAGGCTTTTGCAGGTCAAGAAGTTTACGTGGCATTCCGTCACTTCAATACTGTAGGCCAATTCTATATTGATGTCGATAATATCGCTTTGGTTAATAATGCTAAATCATCTTCAAATACAAGATCACTTAATGGTTATACAGTTAAGTTGAATGATGAAGTCGTTGCAAATAATGTTACAACAAACTATTATCAATTTGAAGACTTGACAGCTGGTCAAACATATAAAGCAACAGTTATCGCTAACTACACAACAGGTGAAAGTGAAGCTTCAGATTATAATTGGACTTATGTCTCTCCATCAGAATATGCTGGCGTGAAGAGCATTGACGGTAGAAATGTCGCTGGTAAAGCTTTCGTAGAATGGACATTTGAAGGTGATGAAGAAACAGGTGAAGCAGAAACATCATTCTCCTTCAATTTCAGCGATGGTACTTTAAACGGCTGGAGATCGTTAGATGCTGACGGTGATGGATATGGCTGGTATAACTCGGCAGAGAAATTGGGTCCAGGCTATGGTTATAAAGATGACTACTGCGTATTGTCACATTCTTTCTATAGCTACTTTACTGATAATGGCAACCAGTTCAACTTCCCATTGACACCAGATAACTACCTCGTTACAGAGAAGAAATATGCTATCACAGAAAGCTCACAATTGTCATTCATGGTATGTGCATTAGACCCTAATTTCCCAGAAGAACATTATGGCGTGGCTATCACAATGGCTGACGATGCAGCTGCTGAAGACTTCATCACAATATGGGAAGAGACAATAGAATCTAATGATCCAGACCTCGAAACACCTCAAACTGACTGGGTGTTGAGAACAATCGACCTTAGCAAATATGCTGGAGAAGAAATCTATATCGCAATTCGTCACTTCAACTGTACAGACCAATACATGATTAACATAGATGATATTTCTTTGACAACAGGAGAAAAATCTTCAAGAAATGAAAATGATATGTTAGGCGTTATGGTCTTCTGTGAAGATGAGCTTCTTACACCGGAACCAATCTCAAAGAGAAGCTTCTATACAGAATTCCCAGGATATGATGAATATACTTACTGCGTAAGAGTTGTTTATAACGACTACGCTATGTCAGAATCACAATGTGTATTGATAGACGCTCCAATGCAATGTGTAGCTCCAAGAAATCTCTATAGTGAACTTACTGTGAATGAAAATGGTGAATACGGTGTATCATTGCAGTGGCCTTTCGAAGTCTCTGATTGGTTGAGCTATGATAATAATATTGCAGCATCAGGATTCAGCAATGGCGGCAATCCATTCTATTGGGGAATTTTATTGCCAAATGATATACTCGCTGACTATGCAGGTACAAATGTTACAAAGGTTAAATTGTATGATTACGAAGCCGGTAGCACAACATTGTTGATTTATTACGGCTCAAAGACAGCTCCAATGATTCAAAAACATATTCAAAGTGTTGCCCTCAGCGGTACAAAACAATGGATTGAAGTTGAATTGGAAAAAACTATCCCAGTAACTGGAGAAGATCATATCTGGATTATGGGTTACCAGTCAGGTACAGCTATATTATGTGAAGATTCAGGAAATAAATCTAACGGAAGATGGGTCTCTCTGAATGGAACAGAATGGATGGATCTTAAAGCTTTGAATAGTGCTTACAATTACGTATGGGCTATGAAAGCTTACGTGACAAGCGATGTTAGAACAGAAAGAGGCGTTGAAACACAAGAGTTCGAATTGGCAATCAACGAAAACGTAAATGATGAAGTTACAATCGTTCCTCTTGATAAGACTGTTGCAACATCAACAAATGAATCAGTGTTCCAACACTACAATGTATATCGCGGTGAAAATCTCAACGAGATGGAATTGTTAGCTGAAACAGTAGAAGGAAAATACTTCGACGTCCTCTCATACGGAACATATTACTATCAAGTAAGATCTGTTTATAAAGACGGTGACGAAACATGTGAGTCAGAACCTGCAAACTCATTCCAAAACCCTGACCAGTACTATGTCAAAGTTGAACTTCTCAACATTGGTGAAACAGGTCTCAACGGCATGATGGTTTATCCTAACCCTGCTAAAGATAATTTGACAATCAAGGCAGAAGGAATGAAACGTGTTACAATCACTAATACATTAGGTCAAGTGGTTTACGACAACGATGTCAATTCAGACAATGAAGTAATCAATATGAGCCAATACGATGCAGGTATCTATATGGTACGCATCACAACAGAAAGTGGCTCCGTTGTTAGAAAAGTGTCAAAACAATAATTGAAAGTTGAAAACTGAAAATTGAAAGTTAAAAGTCGCTGCGAGAAATCGTGGCGACTTTTTTAGTTAGGAGTTGAGGAACTAAGGGTATGAGGAATTGAGGAACTGAGGAACTGAGGAATTTTTTATAAGTCAACAAGACTATAAGACAACAAGTCACCGAGTCTCAGGCGCACAGACGTGCGACTTTTTTAGTTAGGAATTAGGAATTAGGAGTTAAATTTTATTATTTTTTTTCATAAAAATGGAATAATAATTGTTTTAAATTTGTTTCGTTAAAGTATTATTAAAACATTAAAAAACACCATATCATGAAAAAGACATTATTAATATTATCATTGTTATTCTTCAACATTCAATTGTTTTCACAGAATAACGTCAGCGGTATATTGGTTGACAGTCTGAATAATGAAAGATTGCCTTATGTTAATGTAGGAATGATGCGTGCTGTCGACTCTGTCTTTGTCGCAGGAACATCATCTAACGAAGAAGGTTATTTTAAGCTTGAACATATTCCCGATGGGAAATATGTTTTTTTTGTTTCTTCAATAGGCTATGAATCCATAAAAAAGACATTGAATGTTGATACTAATCTTGATATGGGTGTGGTTAAGATGAAGAGTGGTAGCACTCGTTTAGACGATATAGTCATTGTTGAGAAACGTCCTTTGTTTAGCAATGAAGGCGAGAAGACTTTGTATAATGTAAGTGAGGACCCAAGTGTGCAGACGGGTACTGTCTCCGATGCTTTGCAGAACGCACCAGGTGTAGAAGTGGACGTTGAAGGCAATGTGACCTTGCGCGGCGTGTCGTCGGTAGATATCTGGATTAACGGTCAGCCTTCTAATCTCAATGCGGAGAACTTGAAGACATATCTTCAGCAGATGCCTGCTAACGCGCTCGAGAGAATTGAGGTGATAACGAATCCTTCTGCGCGTTATGCTTCTAACAGCGACGGCGGTATTATCAATATCGTTACCAATGCCAAGATAAAAAAGAACCAGTTTGTCAGTTTCGGACTGAGAGCATCGTCATCGCCAAACGCCTCGCCATGGGCATCATACGTTTGGGCAAACGAGAAAATGTCGCTTAATGTATTCCTCAGTGGCAATTACTCTCGATGGAAAAACGCCCAAAACGGATACAGTACTTCATTCGATAATAATCTCGATACAACAAATCATACTCGTTATAGTGGCGACTCGTATTCAAACAATTACGGCGGCGGTTTTAATATCAGCTTCGACTATAACATCGACACCATGAATACAATCTCCGTATGGGTCGGAGGATGGCCTAATGTTTCTAAGTCGAATAGCTTCAATGAGACATTCCGTCATGAGTATATGCAAGACTCAGGAATGTATCATTACAAAACTTACGGCAATTCCGATGGAATGGGAAACTTCTTCAATGGTGGATTGCTATACCTGCATAAATTCAATAATGAAGGTCATAACATAAGCCTCAGAATGACAGGCAATATCTCAAATGGATATAGCAATAATTATCATAAAAAATATTATGAGACGCAGACTTGGATGGATGTCGATTACAGAGAACTGTCTTCACATAATGACCTCGGTTATGGTGTCAACCTTGATTACACGCTTCCTTATTCCGAAAATGGCGAGATTGGCATTGGCGCATCGTACGAATATAGCCCCGACACATATTATATCGACTACGACACTCTCAATGGTGATGTCTATGTGAAAGATATCATGCGTAGCTTCGATAGAGAAGTAGGCTCTAACGAATACGATGTATATTTCACTCTTCAACAGAAATGGGGTAACTTCGTCTTGAAGCCAGGTATCAGAATGGAATATAAAAAACTCTGGTGTAATATCAGTGGTTATACTACGACGAATGAAGATAAAGATTATCTCAATTGGAGACCATCTTTGCATATTTCATATAGAACAAAGTCGATGCATAACTTTAATTTGAGTTATTCACGTCGCATAGCACCTCCAGGCGCAAGAAATCTCACAAGCTATAAGTTCTATTCAACGGAGTCATTTACAACAGGTAATCCTGATTTGCTTCCAACATACACCAACTCCATTGAAGGCGGCTGGACAAAATATTGGAACAGATTCGGTTCGGTAGGATTGACAGCATATTACAGAGATTCAAAGAATACAGTCGATAATATCAGCGATGTTGTATTAGACGATTTCTTCGGAAGATATGTTCAGTATTCTTATCCTGTCAATGTTGGAAAGTCATCGACAAAAGGTTTGGAAGCTAATGTCACATATCGTCCAACAGGCATGTTTAACATGAGGTTATATGCTAATGTCTATGACTATTATTTCGAGACAAAATTCAATGATGAATTGGTTGAAGATAATTCGCTTGTATACAGCGTCCGTCTAAATCTTTGGACTAAGTTGTGGAATAAATTAGAGGTCCATGCTTCGGGAAATTATCGTTCTCCACAGAAGTCACTCTTCGCTGAGCGTCAGGCCAACTATTCCATCAACTGCGGATTGCGTGCTGACTTCTTCGACAGAAAAATGTCGGTTCATATCAACGTTAACGATATTTTCAATTGGAACAAATGGGATAACAATATCACCAATCCGTATTATCAATCGTACAGCTCGTTCAAATTCAACAGCCGTTCTATCAGCGCAGGACTTGTCTTCCGCTTCGGCAAGATGGAGTTAGAGAGAAAGGCGCAAGTTGGAGGAGGTGAGATACAGAATCCTGGAATGACTATGTGATTTTGTAGGAACTAAGGAATTAAGGAATTAAGGAACTGAGGAATTGAGGAATTAAGGATTCCCTCATACCCTCAAATCCTCATACCCTCAAATCCTTAAATCCTCATACCCTCAAATCCTCAAAAACTAGATTTTTTGAATTTCTGAGATTTTGAACTTTTGAGTTTTAAAAAAGGTTATTTTTGCAAATAAGATTTTATTACTAACAATCTAAATGTTTTATGCTTAAAAAATTTACTATTATATCGTTGGTTGTGTTGACAATATTTTCTTGTGATAACAAACAAAACTCAAAGCCTGCGGCGCAGCCTGCTCCTCAGGCGAAGCAGGTCGTGATTCCACAATTCAATGCAGACTCTGCATATAATTATGTCGCGAAACAGTTGGAGTTCGGTCCACGTGTTCCAGGAAGCGAAGCTCATAAACAATGTGCGGAATGGTTCATAGATTTCTTTAATGAAAAGGCTGATACTGTCTACGTTCAAGATTTCAGGACTCGTCTATATAACGGCAACGGCATCGATGGCAAGAATATCATCGCTGCTTTCAATCCTGAAGCTAAAAAAAGAATACTGCTCGCAGCTCACTGGGATTCCCGACCTTTTGCCGACCACGACCCTGACGAGAAAAACTGGAACACTCCTATCGACGGAGCTAACGACGGTGCAAGCGGAGTGGGCGTACTTATGGAAATAGCAAGAGTACTGAAAGACAATCCTATTAACGTTGGTGTCGATATCATTCTCTTCGACCTTGAAGACTATGGCGCACCTTATTATCTCAACCTCATGACTAACGATGACTGGGCCTTAGGTTCTCAATATTGGTCAAAGAATCCACATATCTATAACTACCGCGCTTACTTCGGAATATTGCTCGATATGGTCGGAGCACCGAACGCTAAGTTTCCTAAAGAATATTATTCACAACAATTTGCTCCAGCATTAAGCAACGACGTGTGGAGAATAGCTCGCGAGATAGGTTATTCCGATTATTTCACAAACGAACTAGGACATCCTATCAATGATGACCATATCTATGTGAATGTACATGCTAGGATTCCGATGATTGACATCATTCATCTTGAAAACAATAGCGAAAGCTCTTTCTATCCATATTGGCATACGGTGAAAGATAACATCGAGCAAATCGACCCTAAGACATTAGGAATGGTCGGTGATGTAGTAGTTAATGTTATTTATAGATAATGCATAATTCATAATTCATAATTCATAATGCATAATTAAACATTATACATTATACATTATACATTATACATTGTGCATTGTGAATTTTGAATTGACAATCTGATTTTTCTTCCTAAGATGATGGCTCTGTTGTCGTCGATGTGACCTGCTGGGAAATTGAAACATACTGGTATTCCTTTGTCGGCGACATGTTCTAAGATGATTTCTTCGGCAGTTTTTCCGAAAGGAATGTTATTGTCGTGCATCTTTGTCAATCCACCTACGATGAGACCTTTGATGCCGTCGAGTATGCCTGCACGTTCGAAGGCGAACATCATTCTGTCGATATGATAGAGATATTCGTCGAGGTCTTCTAGGAATAAAATCTTGCCTTTTGTGTCGGGAAATGTAGATGAGCCTAACATGCTGTAAAGTACAGAGATGTTGCCACCCACAATCTCAGCTTCTGCCTCGCCTTGTATGTTCAATGGCGAGTTTTTTATTACGTAATGTAAATCCTGCGATGTCAATGCGTCGATAAGTGAAGTAAGTGCAGCATCTGTGTTATCGTGGAAATTGATAGGCATGCTGGCATGGATGCTCTCGAAACCGAGACTCTGCAGTTTGGCATGAAGCACGGTGACATCGCTATAGCCGATAATCCATTTTGGTTTGTGGATGAACTCGTCGAACTTGAGTTTGTCGATGATGCGTATTGTCCCGTAGCCGCCTCTTGCGCATAAGATAGCGTCGATGTCGGGGCTGTCGAGATACGATTGCAAGACATTTGCTCGGAAATCGTCATCTCCGGCAAACTGATTGCTGACGGCGAAGAGACGTTCGTCATAAACAGGTTCGAAACCATTGTCTCTAAGATATTGTACTGAACATTCTAATTCAGATTCTGTTATGAATCTAGCTGTCGCCACAATAGCGATTTTAGACCCTTTTGATAATGGTTTCGGAGCAATCATTTCTTGATGTTTTTTAGTTCTACAAAGTTAGAAAAAATGAGCTTGAAAAGTAATGATATATATGGCTTTTTTTTATATATTTGTTGGCTAGAATTTATTAGTTTAAGGAGAATATTATTATCAAAAAAATTATTATGAAAAGATTATTTATCATTACAATGATGTGCTTGTTCGGGATTTTCTCGCTCAATGCACAGAATGCAGGCGGATTAAATCCTGTGAGATGGGTCTCCGTGGCAGAAAATGAAACATCAGTTGATGTTGAATGGAATATGGGATTTTCAGAATCTTCAGTTGAGGACTTCGAATTAGGAAGTTTCTTGAAGCATGATTGGAAAAACGATGCTGCATATCCATGGGTCATCACAGATGATGCTTTCCAAGGCAGATTCGCTATGAAATCTTCTTGTGAAAAAGTGAACGATGGAGTTTCTTCAATAGAGATAGAAGTCAATGTGCCATACGAAGGTTTTGTTACTTTCAATCACAGAGTTTCTTCAGAAGATAATGCCGACTATGGTAACTTCTATATCGATGGCGTTTTGCAAGCAACAGTGTCAGGTAACAGAGATTGGAAAAATGTTGAGTTTTATGTCGCTGCTGGTACTCACACTTACAAATGGGAATACACAAAAGACGGTTCAAGACATACTTATGATGATGCATACTTTGTAGATGACGTAGTATTTTACAAAGCTATCGAAGTTAAGAGCGGATGGATTGGATATGATGATAACAAATGGGCTACATCAATCGGAACAGGTTCTGTAGGTCCAACATACTGGGGCGTAAGTTTCCCTGTGACAAAACAATATGCAGGTCAAACATTGACAAAACTTTCAGTTTTTGACGCAGCTAAAGGCGGTTCTGCAAAATATACAGCTAAAATTTATCTTGGCGGTGTGACAGCTCCTGAAACATTAGTTTCAACAAAAGAATTCAATATGACTGGTAAAGACGCTTGGGTTGAAGTTGAACTCACAACACCAGTTAACATCGATGGAACACAGCCATTATGGATTACTTTATATTGCGATCAGTCAACACATCCAATGTCAGCAAGCTTGAGGTCTGAATACACAACAGCAGACTGGCTATCACTTGATGGCGTGGCTTGGCAACATGCTTATGAATATGATTTGAATGCATCATGGATGTTGAGAGGCTACTTGGAAAATGCAGCTGGTAAAGTAAGAGTGTTGTCATCATCAAAGACAGAAACTAGCTTCACTTCAAAATATAACTTGTATAGAAAAGATTTATACAATGAAACAGAACTTCTTGTTGAAAACACAGAAGCTACAACATATTCAGACAATGCATGGGAAACATTAGGAACAGGCGCTTACAAATGGGGCGTGGCTGCTATCTATGATGGTAACGTCGAGTCTGATATCGTTTGGTCAAATACAATGTCAAAAGACATGGAAACAGAAGTTGTTGTCACTGTGTCAACAAATTCAGAAGACCCAGTCGTGGGTACTATGATAAACTTCGTTAACACTGTAGAACCAGAATTCAGCTATAGCGCAGCATTGGGTAATACAGATACATATACATTCAAAAACTTCCGTAAAGGTACTTATGAAGTAAGCATTTTGAAAAATGGTTTCAGCTCAGAATATGATAAGAAAGTTGTTGAAATATGGGATGCTAAAGAAATAGAATGTGTCCTCACAGAAGATCTTGTTGCTGTCAATGACTTGTATGTTTCTCCAACAGGTTGGGTGATGTGGAAAGGTGCAAACATTGGCTCTGGCGATGAGTTCTCATTCGACTTCGAAGACGGTACTTTGAATGGATGGACAACAATAGACGCTGACAATGACAATTATACATGGCAAAACTCAATAGAGATTATGGCTCCAGGCTCAGGACATAATTCAAGTATTGCTTGTGTAACTTCAATGTCATGGATTTTTGGCGTAATTCTCACTCCAGATAACTACCTCGTTACAGAAAACAGATATAAAATTGATGAGACTTCAAAATTGAGATTCTGGGTGTGCGCTCAAGATGCTTCAGCACCAAATGATCATTATGGCGTAGCTGTATCAATGGGTGGCAATACAAATCCTGAAGAATTTATCACAATCTGGGAAGAAACATTGACAGCAAAGTCTGGTGGAACAAGAGACCAAGGTCAATGGTATGAAAAAGTCGTAGACCTTAGCGACTACGCAGGACAGGAAATCTATATTGCATTGCGCCACTTCAACTGTACCGACCAGTTCTATATCAATGTTGACGACATCTCTTTGGAAACAGAAAACAGAAACAGCAGAGCTTTGCAATCATATAAGGTTTACTTGAATGATGAATTAGTTGCTGATAACTTGACAAATACTTACTATCAACATGAAGAGCTTGTCGATGGACAAGAATACACAACAAAGGTTGTTCCTGTTTACACAACAGGTAATGGAGCAGAAGCTACTTATACATGGAAGAAAGAAGCATGCGACAAATTTGAAGGTGTTAAAGATTTGACAGCTACTTATGTTGGCGGTGTGACAACAATCAATTGGACATTGCCAAAAGAAACAAAGAGCGCGACAAGAGCTAACAACTGGTTGAAATACGATGACGGCGAATATAGAGACGGAGTAGGATTGGCATTCCCTAATGAAAGCGGATATATAGAAGAATATGAACAAATCCATTGGGCTAATATGTTCCCAGCTTCAGCAGTGGCTGAATATGCAGGCTGTCCTATTACAAAGATTTCTTTGTTCGACAATGAGGCTTATGAAGGTGAAGTAGCTATCTACGAAGGTGGTAGCTCAAGCCCTGGAACTTTGTTACATTCACAAGCATATACAGCAACAGGTGCAAAAGAATTCTTGGAAGTTGAGTTGACAAAATCTGTTAACATCAGCGGAAACAAGAATGTATGGGTTGTTCTTACAAATAAGGAAGGCGGACAGCAGCCTGCTGCAGGTTGTTTAGACCAAGGTAACCCTAATGGTCGCTGGCTCCAACATGAAGCTTATGAAGTCCTCGGAAACGGTGGCTGGATTGATAACCAATTCATAATGGCACCTCCTTTAAGAACATGGATGATACGTGCTTGTATAGAGACAGCAGACCCTGCACCAGAAGCACTCGGCGTAATGGTATATCGTAATGGTGAAATCATTTCTAAACTCGTAGAAGGCGAAACATTCGTAGATGAAGAAGCTAAGGCAAATGATGAATATACATTAAGAGTTATATATGGCGGTGAGAAAGACAAGTCATATTATGCAATGTCATGCCCACAAACAATAGTAGCAGATCTTGCATGTCCAGCTCCTAGAAATGTTAAAGCATATGCTACATCAATGGATGATGGAAGATTTGGAACAATGTTGATTTATCCATTCACACCTCCAACATCAGAGTGGTTACATTATGACGAAGGCGGAATGGTAGAAGCTATCGGCGGTGTTGAATCATTCTACTATGGCATTCAATTCCCAGCAAGCAAACTTGAACCTTATGCTGGTACAAATATCACAAAGGTTATGTTCTATGACTATATCGAGGGTGGCGGCACAAATGAAGCTACACTTCATATCTATTACGGTGGCGATATGGCTCCTGAAGTTTTGGTCCACACACAATCTTATGTAGGTTCAGGCGCAGGTGAATGGGCAGAGATAGAATTATTGGCTCCACTACCAGTAAGCGGTGAAGAAAGCATCTGGGTCATTTTGAAGACTGATAAAGGTATGAGCTGGCCTGCAACATTGGCAAAAGACTGCGGCGATCCAAACGCTCGCTGGTTCTCAGGCGATGGCAATGCTTGGATGGATATTATCAACTTCAACTTGGAAGGTTCATTTATGATTCGTGCTTTTGTGACAAACGAAAGAGGCGAATCTAAATCAGTGGGTGATTCAACAAGAGACCTTTCTTTGAAAAATTATAACATCTATCGTGGTACATCTTTAGATAATGTTGAATTGGTAGGAACAACAACAGAAAAATCATATTTCGATGAAGTTGAAAAAGGAACTTACTACTACCAAGTTACTGCTGTTTATGACGAAAGTGGAAAAGAATGCGAGTCAGAACCTGCAGTAAACTGCGATAATGAAGAACAAAATTATGTACTTGTTGAAGTGACAGCTATCGAAGAAAATGGTGTCAATGGCTTGATGATATATCCTAATCCTACAAATGGTAACTTAAACATCCAAGTCGAAACAATGAAACGTATCACTATCGCTAATGCGTTAGGACAAGTCGTTTATGACCAAGAAGTCGACAGTGACAGCGAAGTCATCGATATGGCTCAATATCAAACAGGTGTTTATATGGTACGCATCACAACAGACAATGGCGTTACAGTAAAACGCATCAACGTTGTTAAGTAAAATTCAAAAACTCAGAATTTTAAAAACTCAGAATATCAAGAGAGGCTGCTTTTAGTGAAGTGGCCTCTTTTTTATTCCTAACATCTAACAAAAAAAACTCCTCAATTCCTTAACTTCTCAATTCCTCAAATCCAAAAAAATCCTTATCTTTGCAAAACTCTAAATCAATTTAATCCAATGACATTTACACCCGAAAATGTACTTTTAGTCGGAGCCGTGATATGGTTCGTCAGCATATTGCTGAGCAAGACGGGCTATAGATTCGGCGTTCCAGTACTTTTGGTGTTCTTGCTCATAGGAATGTTGCTTGGCGTAGATGGCTTGGGTATCCAATTTGATAACTATAAATACGCGCAGATTATCGGCATGGTAGCTTTGACCATCATCCTCTTCTCCGGAGGTATGGATACCAAATTCTCTGATGTCAAGCCTATACTCGGACCAGGTGTCGCACTCTCGACCCTCGGCGTTTTGCTTACAACTTTATTTACTGGTTTTTTCATATACGGAATTTCGCATGCGTTCTCTCATGTGATACAGATACCGCTTACACTGGCACTCTTGCTTGCTGCGACGATGTCATCAACAGACTCGGCAACGGTGTTCAATATACTTCGTTCGCAGAAAATGGGATTGCGTAACCGCTTGCAGCCACTCCTCGAATTCGAAAGCGGTAGCAACGACCCTATGGCATATATGCTCACCATAGTGATGATACAGATAATACAAGGTGGTGAGACAGCCGATGTTAGCGTATGGCAGATAATGATGAACTTCGTGATGCAGTTCGGCTTCGGCCTTGTTTTCGGTTTCGTCTTAGGCAAGGCGTGTGTCTGGATTATCAATAAAATAGATTTACAGAATAAGTCGTTGTATCCGATATTGATGCTTAGCTTCATCTTTTTCATCTTCTCGTTTACCAATTTATTCAACGGTAATGGTTACCTCGCAGTATATGTCGCAGGTATAGTGATGGGAAATGCTAAGCTGGCGGAAAACAAAAGCATCAGCTCATTCTTGGATGGTATAGTGTGGATGGTGCAGATAGTGATGTTCTTGGTCTTGGGTATGCTTGTCAATCCAAACGAGATGTTCAAGATTGCACTTCCAGCTTTGATAGTAGGTGTCTTCGTTATCTTGGTCGGACGTCCATTGTCGGTGTTCTTGTGCCTCTTGCCTTTTAAAGGTATTGCGAAAAGGTCGAGGGTGTTTATTTCATGGGTTGGATTGAGAGGCGCTGCTCCTATCATATTCGCTACTTATCCAGTGGTGGAGGGTGTGCCAGGTGCAGACTTTATCTTTAATATGGTGTTCTTCATCACCCTGACATCACTCATCATACAAGGAACAACGATAACGAAAGTGGCAGACTGGCTCAGATTAAGCACTGTGAAAGATGACGGACCAGAGAACTTCGGCGTCGATATCCCTGAAGAATTAAATACAATTCTACAACAGCAGGTTGTTAAAAATGAAGCTTATCTTAAAGACTATCCGTTGCCAGAAGGAACACTGGTGATGATAGTGGAAAGAAGAAATAAATATATAGTGCCGAACGGACAACTCTTCCTTAAAAAAGGCGATAAGCTGCTGCTGATATCAGCACGACATGAAGAGACAGAAGACGCACAAAAGACATTTACCTTCTTGGATAGAATCTCTAAGATTAGAAGTAAAAGGAACTAAGGCTATTGGCAGTTGAACTAAAGCTAATGGCCAAAAGCATAAAGAAAGAAACATTAACATTTAAAAATAATATAATATGATAAATTACAAAACTTTAGGACTTGTTAACACTCGTGAAATGTTCGCGAAGGCTGTTAAAGGTGGTTATGCTATCCCAGCATTTAACTTCAACAATATGGAACAACTTCAAGCTATCATCAAGGCTTCTGTAGATACAAAATCACCAGTTATCTTGCAAGTGTCTAAAGGCGCACGCGACTATGCAAACCAGACATTGCTTCGTTATATGGCAGAAGGCGCTGTAGCATACGCAAAAGAATTAGGCTGTGAAAAACCAGAAATCGTTCTTCATCTCGACCACGGTGACAGCTTCGAGACATGTAAGTCATGCATCGATATGGGCTTCTCATCAGTCATGATTGACGGCTCACATCTTCCATACGAAGAAAACGTTGCTTTGACAAAGAAAGTCGTTGAATACGCACATCAATTCGATGTAACAGTAGAAGGCGAACTCGGCGTTTTAGCAGGAGTTGAAGACGAAGTAAGCGCAGCAGAAAGCCACTATACAAAACCAGAAGAAGTTGTTGACTTCGTTACAAAGACTGGCTGCGACTCATTGGCAATCTCAATCGGTACATCACACGGCGCATATAAGTTCACTCCAGAACAATGCACAGTGGATCCAGAGACAGGCAGACTCCTTCCTCCTCCATTAGCATTCGACGTTTTGGAAGCTATCGAAAAAGAACTCCCAGGATTCCCAATCGTTCTCCACGGCTCATCATCAGTGCCACAAGAAGATGTTGACACTATCAACCAATACGGCGGTAAGTTGGTAGCAGCAGTAGGTATCCCAGAAGAACAATTACGTAAAGCAGCTAAGTCAGCAGTATGTAAGATTAACATCGACTCTGACAGCCGTCTCGCTATGACAGCAGCAGTACGTAAAGCATTGGCAGAGAAACCAAGCGAATTCGACCCACGTAAATATTTAAGCCCAGCACGCGACAATATGCAAAAACTCTATATGCATAAAATCGTTAATGTGTTAGGATCTAATGATAAACTTTAATTTGGAATTAAGGGTATGAGGACTTGAGGAACTAAGGAATTAAGGAACTAAGGGTATGAGGATCTAAGGAACTAAGGGTATGAGGGATTAAACTCCTCAAATCCTCAAGTCCTCAGTTCCTCAAATCCTTAAATCCTCTGATCCTTAAATCGGGATGTAGCGCAGTCCGGTAGCGCGCTTCGTTCGGGACGAAGAGGCCGCAAGTTCGAATCTTGTCATCCCGACAAAAAAAGACCGAAAGGTCTTTTTTGAGTTGCTAAGTTGCTAAGTTACTAAGTTGCTAAGATGTCTCAGTAACTCAGCAACTCAATAACTCAGCAACTCAAAAAAAATGGACATCATCACACTACTCGCAATCAGCGTCGCTCTTTCTATGGACGCTTTTTCTGTTTCGATATGCAAGGGTCTTGCAACGAAGAAATTCTCTTTTAAGACTGCTGCCTTATGCGGATTATGGTTCGGCGGATTTCAAGCCTTGATGCCCTTGATAGGATATCTCCTCGGAGCTCAGTTTGAACATTTCATAACAAATATAGACCATTGGATTGCCTTCGGCTTGCTACTTCTCATTGGTGTCAATATGATACGCGAGGCATTGTCGGAAGAAGAATCGACGGATAACGGACAACAGACAACGGCTGAGTGTGCTTGTGGATGCACCGGTTTCAAGACGATGTTGATGCTTGCGATGGCAACAAGCATTGATGCTTTGGCAGTGGGTGTTACATTCGCATTCCTTAAAGTGAATATCTGGTTCTCGGTAATGATTATTGGCATCACCACATTCCTGTTTTCTTTTGCAGGTGTGAGGATAGGAAATATATTCGGCTCACGCTACAGCAAGGTGGCAGAGATAACAGGAGGCGTTATCCTCATATTATTAGGATGTAAAATCTTGGTGGAACACCTTTTCTTTAGTTAGGAATTAAGGGTATGAGGAATTGAGGAACTGAGGATTTTTTTAAGACAACAAGTCGCCGAGTCACCGAGACGCCAAGTTTCTGAGTTTAAAAAAAATAACTCCTAACTCCTAATTCCTAACTCCTAACTTAAAAAAAACTTGTAGTCTTGTAGTCTTGTAGTCTTGTGCTCTTGTCGACTTTTTTCTTATCTTTGCGTGAATTCTAAAAAACAATATCGTGCAAACGTTAAAGTCACAGATAAATCCTAACAGCCAGGAGTTTCAAGATAATAAGAAGGCTTATATGGAGCTGATGTCGCGCTATCGCGAGGGCATGGCTCTCAGTATGCAAGGCGGTGGCGCTGCTGCCATAGAGAAGCATAAGAAACGTCATAAGCTTCTCGCACGTGAACGCATCGACCAGCTCATAGATAAGAACACTCCGTTCTTAGAGCTGTCGCCAATGGCTGCTTACGACACATATAACAACGACTTCCCATCAGCTGGTATCATCACTGGCATCGGCAT
>JBGVQR010000081.1:0-29174 GCA_045127605.1 Candidatus Limimorpha sp.
TTACGATAATCTTGAAGATTATAAAAACTCTATCGAGTCATTTACAGAGCTAAACGAACGCTACCCAGGAAACGAACACGAGTTGCCTTCTTGGTATTACCTCTATAAAATGCATAAAGCTCAAAACAACAATAGCGAAGCTGATGTGTACAAAAACAACATCCTTAAAAAATATCCTGATTCTAACCAGGCTAAGATTATCGTCGACCCTGAATATTTCATAAAAGAACAAGATAAAGGTCAAGATGCATCAAATCTTTATAACGAGACATTTGAAGCATACAAGAAAGGCAAATACAAGAAAGTAAGGTCTAACGTAAAGAAAGCCCGTACATTATGTCCTGACGACACTTTGTTAATGCCACGTTTCGAATATCTCGGCGCCATCGCTGCAGGCAAAATCTATGTCGTCGACTCTATGGCATATTCTTTATATCGTCTCGTGCAGAAATATCCTACCAGCAGCATCAAGCCTCAGGCTGTGGAAGTCCTTTTGAAAGCAAATGAGAAGTATAAGTTAGGTCTTCCTATCGAAAGCGCTCGCCAGAAAGAAAAAGAAGCTGCAAAAGAATATCCTTACATAGACAATCCTAACGACAAGTATTATGTCATGATTGTATGTAACACCAAAAACGTTAGAATCAATCCGTTGAAGGTTCGTCTCAGCGACTTCAACAAAGACAGCTTCAGAATGATGCAGCTTGAAATCAAAAATGTCATGATGGGAAAACAAGAGGCTATCATCACCATAGAAGAGTTTGAAAACGAATCTAAAGCCAACGATTATATGACAGCTATGTTCTTGACCGACTATCTCTTCGGAGGCTTGAGCAAAGAACATTATAAGGTGCTTCTGATATCAAAGACAAATTACCCGATATTCTTTAATAGTAAGAACGTCGATGAATACATAGAATTCTTAAATCAATAACAATGATAAAAAACAATAGTATGAACAACGAAAGTCCAGCCAGAAACATTATAGGTAACGGAACTATAATAAAAGGTGAAATAGAATCTAATGGCGACATCAGAATTGATGGTAAAGTATTGGGAACTTTAAAATCAACAGGCAAGATTGTCTTAGGACAAAATGGCATCATCGAAGGTGACATCTTCTGCAAACAAGCTGACTTGTCAGGACACGTTAAAGGAAAACTTATGGTCGATGAGTTGACATCGATGAAGTCGACATCATATTTCGAAGGCGAACTTAACACAAAACAACTCTACATAGAAATAGGTGCTAAGTTTATAGGTAAATGCGAAATGGGCAATACAGAAGCTCCAAAAGTAGAGATTAAGAAATAATGAAATCTAAACATTCAATATTCTTTGTCTCTTTGTTATGTGTAGTTGCTTTGGCGACAGCACTGACTTTTGCACTCAAACAATTTATACCACAAATAATCACATCATTGTGGCCATTCATAATATTGTTCTTCACCTTAGAAAATGTCATTATGTATTTCATGACAATTAAGGTAAAAAGCAAGAATGATATCCACAAGATGACTAATTTCCACATGCTTACGACAATAACAAGACTTATCGTATGCCTCGCCATCATAGCGATTTACGCGATAATGATTCCTGCAAGTGCCAAGGCTTTTGTCGTTTCATTCTTAGTATATTATTTGTGTTTTACAGTTTTCGAAACCTTTGTGAAGATAAAAATTAATAATTAGTGATGAATAACGAGATTATTGGTTATGAAAGGATTGACAAATTCAATCCTGAGAAATTAGAGAAGCTGCAAGAACATTACGCAGCGATTTTGGAATTGCTTGGCGAAGACATTACACGAGAAGGTCTTGAGAAGACCCCTTTGCGTGTCGCCAAATCAATGCAGTTTTTAACACAAGGCTACACCATGGACCCTAAAGAGATTCTACTCTCTGCAAAGTTCAAGGAAGACTATCGCCAGATGGTTGTAGTTAAAGACATTGAATTATTCTCACTGTGTGAGCATCACATGATACCATTCATCGGCAAGGCTCACGTCGCTTATATTCCAAACGGTTACATCACAGGATTAAGCAAGATAGCACGCGTCGTGGAAGCTTATTCACGTCGTTTTCAGGTGCAAGAACGTCTCACCACGCAAATCAAGGAAGCCATCAACGACGCCTTGCATCCACTGGGAGTGGCAGTCGTGATAGAGGCACGCCATTTGTGTATGAGCATGCGCGGTGTGCAAAAACAAAGCTCTGTCACTACGACATCAGATTTCACTGGTGCCTTCGAAAGAAGCGAGACAAGAGCAGAGTTCCTGCAACTTATTGGCTCAAATTTACACTAATGAACTTTGAGCTTTTCGGTTGCTGAGCTTGTCGAAGCACCGAACTTTGCCTTCGACAAGCTCGGGCACCTCTAAACTTTAAACTTTAAACTTTAAACTAAAAAATATGTATCAATTCAATGACAACTACAACCAACAAGTGATGTCACAGGAGATGACAAGGTCATTTGTTTCTAATGTGTTTTTATGGATGTTTGCAGCTCTTGGCTTGACAGCAGCTACAGCTTTCTTATTCGGCACAAGCGAAAGCCTAATGAGCATGTTAATAACAGTATCGCCAGAAGGCTATGCTAAGACATCAGCATTCGGCTGGATAGTGACATTCGCCCCTTTAATCATAGTGTTCACTATGTCTGCAGGTATCAACAGATTATCAGTACAAAAGACCGTATTGTTATATGTAGTCTATTCCATCCTGATGGGTATGAGCCTCAGCTTCATTTTCTGGGCTTACACTTCAGCATCAATCTTCAAGACTTTCCTCATCGCTGCTGGCATGTTCGGCGTGATGGCAGTGCTCGGCTACACCACAAGCACCGACTTGACAAAATTCGGTTCTTTCCTCTTCATGGCTTTGATAGGAATCATCATAGCTACATTAGTCAACTTCTTCATGCATAGCGCAAGATTAGACTATATCATCAGCATCGTCGGCGTGCTTATCTTCACAGGTCTCACAGCATTCGACGTACAAAAGATAAAACAAATAGGAAACGCAGGTATCAACGACGGCGACGTAATGGCAAAAATAACCATCCACGCAGCATTGACATTATACCTCGACTTCTTGAACCTCTTCTTATATCTTTTAAGATTTTTCGGTAACTCGAGAGATTAATTCAATTCATAATTCATAATGCATAATTCATAATGCATAATCAATTATACATTATGCATTGAATAAATATTAACTAAAATAAACTATAGATGAAAGCTTACGTTTTTCCGGGACAGGGTGCCCAATTTGTTGGAATGGGAAAAGATCTTTATGACAAATTCCCTAAGGCGAAGGATATGTTTAAAAAAGCAAACGACATCCTCGGATTTTCTATCACTGATATTATGTTCGAAGGAACAGCAGAAGACTTGAAACAGACAAAAGTCACACAGCCTGCTATCTTCCTTCACTCTGTTATCTTAGCCAAGATGTTAGGCGACACTTTCAAACCTGACATGGTTGCAGGTCATTCTTTGGGTGAGTTCTCTGCATTGGTTGCAAACAACACTATTCAATTTGAAGACGGCTTGCGTCTGGTTGCTGCTCGCGCCAACGCTATGCAAGCTGCTTGCGAAGAAAACCCAGGTACAATGGCAGCCGTTCTCGGTCTAGACAACGAGATAATAGAATCAGTATGTGCTTCAATAAAAGACGAAATAGTCATAGCAGCTAACTACAACTGCAACGGACAAGTTGTGGTTTCAGGTAGCCTAAAAGGTGTTGAGAAAGCATGCGAACTTCTTAAAGAAGCTGGTGCTAAACGTGCTCTCCCTCTTCAAGTAGGCGGCGCATTCCACAGCCCTCTCATGGAACCAGCTCGCGTCAAACTCGCAGAAGCTATCCAAAACACTAAATTCAGCCAAGGCATCTGCCCTATCTACCAAAACGTCACAGGTCAGGCTGTCACTTCTCCTGACATCATAAAGGCTAACCTCATCTCTCAACTCACAGCTCCAGTACGCTGGACACAGACAATGGGTAACATGATTGCTAATGGTCTGACAGAAGTAGTAGAGGTAGGACCAGGAACAGTGTTACAAGGACTCTTCAAAAAAGCAGGTGCAGAACTCCAATTGTCGAGTGCAAATGTGGAATGATGAATGTAAAATGTAGAATGAACAATTAATAATGTTCAATTATTATATAGAGGCGTGTCCGTGATACATAATATAAATAGCATCATTGATACGTCTCTTTTCATTATCTTTTATTTTTAAGCATTAAGCCATGAAAAAACAACATCTGATGCCTTTAATATATTCCGCTATTCTCGCAACAGGAATATTATTTGGCATTCATATCGCCAAGTCAAATAGAATTGCAACTACTCCAAAAAACAGCGACAATTTTTATATCAACGACATTTTCTCTTTGATAGATAAAGAATACGTCGATACCATTAACATCAACGAACTTCAGAACAAAGCCGTCACTCATATCCTTGAGACGATGGACCCTCACAGCGAATATATCAAGCCTGATGTTCTCGACGATGTCAACGACAACCTTCATGGCAGTTTTCATGGCATAGGAGTTTCTTTCCGAATAGAGAAAGACACCATCGCCATCATCAATACTATCAAAGGCGGTCCTTCAGAGAAAGTGGGAATACTCGCTGGCGACAGGATAATATATGTTGGCGACACCCTCGTGGCTGGAACGAAAGTCACAAACAAAGACGCGATGCGTCTCCTCAAAGGCCCTAAGAAGACTAAAGTAGATGTCAAGATAAAACGTCGCGGCGTGGAAGAACTGCTCGACTTCACCATAGTGAGAGATGTCATCCCTACACACAGCATCGACGTAGCTTATATGATTGACGACAATATCGGCTTCATCAAGATGACAAAGTTCTCAGCCACTACACATAAGGAATTCGTTGAGGCTGTCAAGAAACTCAAAGCCGAAGGCATGACACAGCTCATCCTCGACTTAAGAGATAACACAGGAGGCTACCTAGGAGAAGCCGTTGGCGTAGTCGACGAGATGCTTGCCGACAACAATCTGATAGTATATACCGAAGGAGAACATCGCGACAGGTCATATATCTTCTCACGTCATAGAGGCATGTGGGAAAACAATGATGTAGTCGTACTCATCAACGAAAGCTCTGCCAGTGCCAGCGAGATAGTGGCAGGCGCGCTTCAAGACAACGACAGAGGCACCATCATCGGACGCCGTTCCTTCGGCAAAGGTCTCGTGCAGGAACAGTTCGACCTCAGTGGAAACGGAGCCTTACGTCTCACCGTGGCACGTTATTACACCCCAACAGGACGCTGCATCCAAAAGCCTTTCTCTGGTAATAAAGAAGAATATATGCTCGAAGAATACACTCGTTATGCAACAGGCGAGATGTTTAATATCGACAGCATTCACTTCGCCGACTCTTTGAAATACATAACACCAAAAGGTAAAGTGGTCTACGGCGGCGGTGGCATCATGCCTGACATCTATGTGCCTCTAGAAAACGACAGCACACATTATTTCTTCAACAAGATGGCAAACAACGGAATCTTGTTCCAATATGCTTTCGACTATGCCGACTCACATCGAAAAGAACTCTTAGGTTATGGTGATGCTAAAAACTTCAACGAAAACTTTGTCTTCACGAAAGAGATGTTCGATGAGTTGATGCGTCGTACTGAAGAGAAGAAAATCATCGGTAATGATGCTGATAAGGCAAAAGCAAGAGAACTCGCAGAGCCATTGTTCAAGGCATACGTGGCAAGAGACGTCTTCGGCGATGAAGCTTTTTATGTTCTCTACGAACCGATGGATGAGATTTTGCAGAAAGCAGTGGAGGTGTTGAAATCTTAAATCTCAAAATTTCAAAATCTCAGAAATTCAGAACCTCAAAATATCAAAAAAATCAGGACATCAAAAATACATATTCCGATGTCCTGATTTTTTATTTTTATTCTAATTATGAATTATGCATTATGAATTATGAATTATTCAAAGCGTTCGCTCCGCTGATAATCTCGACCAATTCGTTAGTGATAGCCGACTGACGAGCTTTGTTGTAAGATATATTCAACTCTTTGAGTAGCTCTGTCGCGTTGTCCGTCGCCTGTGTCATTGATATCATACGAGCTCCTTGTTCTGAAGCATAGCTGTCGAGCAAAATCTTATACACCTGTAGCTTCAACGACTTAGGAAGCATCTCCTTGAAGATATCTTCTTTATTCGGCATAAAAATATAATCAGTTGGCTCTTGGCTCATGGCTGTTGTCTGTTGACTTATTACCGGAAGGAATTGTTCTGTCACAAGGACCTGTGTAGCGGCATTCTTGAACTGATTATATACAAAGACTATCTTATCATATTTCTTATCATCAAAATCCTTCATCAGACGCTCAGCAAAAGCAGCTGCATTGTCATAAGTGATGTCATCTAACAAAATATTCTCGTTACCTACGACAGGATATTTCTTGAACCTAAGAGCTTCTTCAACCTTAGAACCTACACATAAGATATCTACCTTGCCATTATCAAAAAGTTCTTGATATTCATTTTTGATGAGATTCATAGTCTCACGTATGACATTGGCGTTGAATGTTCCACATAGTCCTTTGTTAGAAGAAAGCGGAATGATGAGGATGTTGCTGGCTGTTGGCTGTTGGCTGTTGGCCATTGGCTGTTGGCTGTCAGCCATAATTCTTTCGAGAATCTCGCTAAATTTATCAGCATACGGACGTAATGCCATGATGGAGTTCTGGGCTTTACGCAGTTTAGAAGCAGCCACCATCTTCATAGCACTAGTAATCTGCTTCGTCGAGTTGACCGACTCTATCCTCGTTCTTACTTCCTTTAAATTTGCCATAATATCAGTATCAAGATTTCTTCATTACGCTATCGCATACCTCAGCAGCTACTTTTTTCAATGTAGCTACTATCTCATCATCGAGCTGACCTTGCTTTATCTTAGCCATCACATCGGCATGGCTATAGTTAAGAGTAGAGATATAATTTTTTTCGAACTCCGCTATCTTATCTAAAGGCAGGTTTCTCATAAGATTGTTGACGCCACAGAATATCATAGCCACTTCTTCTTCCACCTTCATCGGTGATGACTGTGGCTGGATGAGCATCTGCACGTTACGACGTCCTTTCTCCAAGATAGCCTGTGTTGCAGCGTCGAGGTCGGAGCCGAACTTAGAGAAAGCCTCGAGTTCGCGGAACTGAGCCTGGTCTATCTTCAAAGTACCAGACACCTTCTTCATAGATTTTATCTGAGCCTTGCCACCCACACGCGACACTGAGATACCCACGTTGATAGCAGGGCGTATACCCGCGTTGAAGAGGTTGGTCTCAAGGAATATCTGACCATCGGTGATGGAAATCACGTTGGTTGGGATATATGCGGAGACGTCGCCAGCCTGTGTCTCGATGATAGGAAGAGCTGTGAGAGAGCCACCGCCTTTCACCTTATCTTTAAGACATTCTGGGAGGTCGTTCATGTTCTTAGCGATATCGTCATTAGCGACTATCTTTGCTGCGCGTTCAAGCAGACGTGAGTGGAGATAGAACACGTCGCCAGGATATGCCTCGCGTCCTGGAGGACGACGGAGAAGCAACGACACCTCACGATAAGCTACAGCCTGTTTCGACAAGTCGTCATACACCACGAGAGCAGGACGTCCGGTGTCGCGGAAATATTCGCCTATGGCAGCTCCAGCGAAAGGAGCGTAATATTGCATAGCAGCGGTGTCGGATGCAGTAGCAGCGACGACGATGGTATAAGGCAATGCGCCTTTGTCTTCGAGAGTCTGCACTATGTTAGCGATAGTAGAGCCTTTCTGTCCAACGGCTACATATATACAATAGACAGGTTCTCCCCTGTCGTAGAATTCTTTTTGGTTTAAGATAGCATCGATGGCGATAGCTGTCTTGCCAGTCTGACGGTCGCCGATGATAAGCTCACGCTGACCACGTCCGATAGGAATCATGGCGTCGATGGCTTTGATGCCAGTCTGCAAAGGCTCGCTCACGGGCTGACGGAAGATAACACCAGGAGCCTTACGTTCCAGCGGCATCTCCAAGGTCTCGCCTTTGATAGCACCCTTGCCGTCGATAGGATTACCGAGGGTGTTGACAACACGGCCTAACATACCTTCACCTACTTGTATAGAAGCGATACGATGAGTACATTTCACCACGTCGCCTTCCTTAATATCTGAAGCATCGTTCAAGAGAACGACACCTACATTGTCTTGTTCAAGGTTCAGGACTATACCCATGGCACCTGTCTTTTCAAACTCAACCAATTCTCCCGACTCTGCGTCTCTCATGCCATAAACACGAGCAACGCCGTCGCCAATCTGGAGGACACTGCCCTTAGTATCCAACTCACCTTGGGTGTCAAAACCAGTCAGTTCCTGAAGCAAAATTGCTGATATCTCAGCAGGATTTATATTTTCCATCGTATGTAATTTATTTCTTTACTTAATATCCTTTAACAAATAAATTCTCCTCAAAGGACGAATGCAGACGTTTTAAAGTGCTTGCCACACTGGCGTCATATTCATAATCCATATAAGCAACCTTAAAACCTCCTATGATATTTTTATCTATCACTTTCTTGATTTGAATAGTATCTTTTCCAACAATCTTATGTCTCAAAATATCGACGATTCTATTGGTTGTTTGCTCATCTATGGCAACAGCAGAAGTCACTGTCACGACGGCAATATTCTTATAATCGAGATATAACTCATAATATTTTTCATAGATATCATCAATTATCTCATCACGATTTTTATCTATGAGAAGATTGACAAGATTCAATGTTATAGACTCAACTTTGTCGTTGAGGATTTTATTCATGATGTTTTTCTTATGAGTCTTCGAGACAAAAGGCTGATGCAGCAAAATCTCCAGTTCCTTGTTTCCCTTCAAGACAGTATTAAGCAGAAGAAGGTCATCAAGAACCTTATCGACAACATCATTCTGTATTGCCAGTTCCAGGAAAGCCTTTGCGTATCTATGTATTAAGATGTTAGGTTTCATGGCTTAATGTTTTTGATTTCTGTCGTCTATCTCTTGGAGAAGTCTATTGATATAATCCAATTGTTCTTTGTCAGACTCAAGGGCTTTGCCTATTATCTTCTCTGCCACTTTTATAGATATGTCTGCAATCTGGTTTTTGACCTCTGTCGCTGCAGCCATTTTCTCATGTTCTATTAACTCTTTCGCGCTTTCGATGATACGGTCTTTTTCCTCATTGGCTTTAGACTTGGCATCTTCTATCATTCTGTCGGAAATCTGTTTTGCCTCGTTGAACATCTTATCGCGTTCTTCGCGAGCCTGTTGGAGAAGAGCCTCGTTATTTGCTTGCAGCTGCTCCATCTCTTTATGAGTACGCTCAGCTAGTTCGAGGGCGTTGTTTATCTCTTCCTCGCGTTTTTTCAACATGCCATTGATGACAGGAAACGCAAACTTGGCAAGAATAAAAAACACTATTCCGAATGCCAATGTCATCCAGAACAACAGACCAAAATCAGGAGTAATGAGTTCCATATTTTAAAGTTTAAAGTGTAGTGTTTAAAGTTTAAAGTAGTTCGAAGTGTATAAGTTTAGAGTTGAGAGTGTAGATTTTTAACTTCCAACTACTCTACACTCTAAACTTTCCACTATAAACTCTTAAAGAGCTATCAACAAGCAGACAACCAAAGCGAAGAATGAAACACCTTCTACCAAAGCTGCTGAGATAATCATGCTGGTTTGTGCATTGCCAGCTATCTCTGGTTGACGAGCTGTGGCTTCCAATGCTGAGCTACCGATTCTACTGATACCCAATGCTGCACCGATTGTAACGATACTTGCTGCTAAAGCTGCACCCAACTGTGCCAATGGAGCCAAGTCAACAACTGCTTGAACTACTTCCTGTAATAAAACCAATAATGTCATAACTTATAATTTTATAAAGTTTATATTTTTCTATATCAACAAACAACACTCCCAACTCCTAACTCCTAACTCCTAATTACCCATGCTTCGCTGCCATTCCAAAATATATTGACGACAGCAAGGTAAACACGTATGCTTGTATGAATGCCACCAGCACCTCTAGACAGTCGGCAAAGACTGCGAGGAGAAGTGACAGCACCGACATGCCAGCACCTGCTGCTGCGCTCATCTCTCCAAGGATAAATATCATACATATAAATCCCAGCACCACGATATGACCTGCTGTGATGTTAGCGAAGAGACGTACCGCCAAGACAAAAGGCTTGATGAAACAGCCCACCACCTCGATGAGTGGCATCAATGGCAATGGAAACTTCAGCCACCAAGGCACGCCAGGAGTATTGAAGATATCTTCGTAATAATGTTTCGTTCCAGTGAAATTCGTGATGACGAAAGTAAACAAAGCAAGTACTGCCGTCACCGCGATGTTTCCCGTGATATTTGCTCCAAATGGGAAAAATGGTATCAATCCCAAGAGGTTATTGAAAAATATGAAGAAGAACACCGTCAGCAGATAAGGGAAATATTTCTCGTAATGTTTGCCTATATTAGGTTTTGCGATGTCGTCACGCACATAAAGTATGATTGGTTCTACTAATGCCTGCAGCCCTTTAGGTGCTTTCTCGCCTCTCTCTCGATAACCTTTAGCAACAAGCAAGAACACCACGACGAGAAGAGTGCATGAGATAAACAAGCCACATACAGTCTTCGTTATGGATATATCAAAAGGTCTCACATACGACCCGTCGTCCATCACTCTCACCACCTTGCCAGCATATTTTCCTTCTTCAGGAATTGCAAAAACGACATCATCGCCATGTTTGCTATTAGTATGATATTGATGCTCGTGATGAAAATGCTTTGATGAGAATACGTAAAACTCACCTTCGCTACGGACTATTATCGGGAGATAAACACTGATATGCTTGCCTTTCCAAGTGCATATATGCCAGTCGTAAGAGTCCAGGATGTGATCGAAGATAAGTTCTCCTGCATCTAATTTCTCTTCTGTTTCATGACCGCCATCGCTTGCGAATGTCTTAACTGGTGTTAAGAATAGGAAACTTATTATGAACAAATAAGCTGCTATTTTGCATAAATATTTACTCGCAAACGACATGTTCTGTATCATTATTTTTTCAATTACTGTTGAAATGCAATTCTACGAAAAAAAACAATATCTTTCAATTATTTTTTATTTCATTTTTCAAAAAAAGATACACTTTTCTTTGTTACTTTTGCACTATGGCAAAGAACAAGTATTACGTAGTCTGGAACGGCAGACAGATAGGCATTTACAGCAACTGGGACTCATGCAAACTGCAGATTGAAGGTTTCAAGGGAGCTCAATATAAGTCATTCCCCGACAGAGCTAGTGCTGAACAAGCTTTCAAGGACGGATATGCCGCATCATGTCAACAGACAACGAACAACGGACAACAGTCAGCGGTAAAGTCTTACGAGAGTCTTCCTGAAGGACAAAGACCTATTGGACAGAGCATCGCCGTCGACGCCGCTTGTTCTGGCAACCCAGGCAAGATGGAGTTCCAAGGTGTCTTTGTAGAGACTGGTTCACATCTCTTCAAAAGTCCAGTTTACGAACAAGGCACTAACAACATAGGTGAGTTTCTTGCCATAGTATATTGTCTTGCATGGCAGAAGAAAAACAAGATTAACTTCCCAATCTACTCCGATTCTGTCAACGCGCAGAAATGGGTCAGAGAAGGAGTGTGCAAGACAAAGATTGTTGAAAACGAGAAGAACAAGCCTCTCTTCGAAGTAATCCGATGGGCAGAGAAATGGCTACAGACTAACAGCTTCAGAGTCCCTATATATAAATGGAGGACAGAGATTTGGGGAGAAATACCTGCCGACTTCGGAAGAAAATAATATATTTGCAAAAAAGAACACCCATGATAAAATTCGACACATTCTATATTCAATGCCCAAGATGTAAAAGCTGGATGGAAGGACACCTCCTTATCTCTTCTATGGTCAACCAGTCGATTTTATATTCTGACGGCAAAATCTTGAACGACGGCTACATCACTGAGAACCAGAAAATGATAGTATGCCCAGCTTGCAGCCACTGGTCATGGGTGGAGAAATACGAAGAGCCATATATCAGTAAGACAAGACCCCAAGAGACCTTCTACACATGGAACAGCTGGCGTTTCTACGGAGCTCATTCCGTAAGTAATAAGGGCAAGATGGCTCTCGTAAACCATTATAGAAATTTCCTCAACAACGGTAATTATAATATAGACCAAGAGATATATTTCCGTCGTCTGATGTGGTGGGCTTTCAACGATTTCGTGAGAAACAGACATCAGATTAACATAGAGTCATATACCTCGAAAGAGATGAGTTTCAAGGTGTGGTATAGAAACAGAAAGAAAATCATGGAAGGTATAGAGCTGTTCGACAAATGCCGCGAGCATTTCAACGAGAATCTCAAAGTCTTGATAGACTTATATAAGTTACGCTACACTCCCGATGACGAGGAATATGAGTCAGTGAATCTGGAGATTATAGAGATATATCGTCAGCTCGGCGACTTCGAGAACGCACAACGTCTGTTAGAACAGAACACACGCCGAACACACTTCATCTCCACCATAGAGAAAAAAGTTGAAGAAAGAGACGACTTAGTGTTTGTGGTTTCAGGGTGAGGTTGAGTTGTTGAGTTACTAAGTTACTGAGTTGCTGAGTTGCTAAGTTACTGAGTTGCTAAGTTGGTGAGACAGGTCTTAGAAACTTAGTAACTCAGCAACTTAGTGTCTTAATATAGAATTTATCACATGCGATGCGCAAAAGCATCCGAATATTGCGGGCATATATGATATTGTTCCTACTGTAGCGATTTTATTTTCTGTAGCTTCTTCTATCGATACTGCGCTTTCAGCTACTTTCTCAGGCGAGAACACCACTGTGATGCCTTCGCGTATTCCTAGACGATGCAGTCTTTTCCTTATGTAAAAAGCCAGACGGCAGTTATGTGATTTTGAGATGTCGTCGATTTCTATCTTAGTAGGGTCGAACTTACCACCAGCACCCATGCAGCTGACTATGTTCTGTTTGTTTTGAACAGCATAATATAAAAGGAACACTTTAGGAGCCAGAGTGTCGATGGCGTCGACGACGAAGTCGAACTTCTGCTCCATCAAGTCGATGATAGGCTGGTCTTTGAGATATTGGTTTATAGCCACGACTTCCACATCAGGGTTGATGTCGCGGATACGTTCTGCCATCACCTCTACCTTCGGACGACCGAGTGTACTATCAAGAGCGAGCAGCTGTCTGTTTTTGTTAGTCACGTTAACGATATCGCAATCCACTATGGTGAGTTTTCCTATCCCGGCACGTGCCAGCTGCTCTGCAGCATAAGCTCCTACGCCGCCGAGTCCTACCACGAGGACATGACTTTCAGCTAATTTCTTAACGCCTTCTTCTCCAACTAACAACTGTGTTCTTGAGTTCCAATTCATATCTGTCCAAAAATTTTTACAAAGTTATTAAAAATATTGTTGCGGAGCTTGTCCATTTCAATGCCCGACAAAGAAGCTGCTTTCTCATAAACTTCTACGATGTCCCTCTCAGCGACGTCGGTCTCAAGGAACAATCTGTCTAAAGGAATTACGTTCAAAAGTTCTGACGCACGTCTTTCATTTCTAAACAAGACATCACCTAGTGAGAGATAAATTCCATCGTGACGTAGCAGTTGTTCGGCAGACTGCACACCACCTTGGAAACCATGAATTATCCAAGGCTGCTTTGCTTTATTTTCTTTTCTTATAGAGATAATGTCAGGATACGTTCTTACAGCGTGAATTATCAGAGGCTTATCAATTTGTTCTGAGAGTTCTATCTGTCTCATGAAGACTTCTTTCTGTATTTCAAAATCCACATCACAAGCCCTGTCGAGTCCGCACTCGCCTATTGCTTTGATATTTAAGTCACCTAGACACTGAGACTCCAAGTCACCAAGTTTTTGAGTTTCTGAGATTTTAGGATTCTGAGATTTTAGATTCCACGGATGTATTCCTATGCTATAGAAATGAGAAACATCGACATTGACGATATTGTCAACATCGATGTTTTGTATCTCCACGAACTCATTATCACCAATATGATTATTATAATGAGTATGAATATTAACGTAAGGGTTCATCTCTGATTATATTCAGAATCGATATTATGTTGAGCAAGCACCTCGTTAGTATCGATATTATAAGCCAACAGATTACCGAATCCGTCTTTGTTTTTGTAATAGATGCCGTTATCGAGAGGCAAGAAATCGTAGTTGTTATTTTTGAACAAATCTATCATTGACATCTCGACAGGGACATGACCATGAATGACTTTCTTACCGCCAGTCTTGTTTTTATCGACTTTAAAATCTTTAGTCCACATCATGCTGAATACATCTTCGAAAGGATTATCTATCTTGAAGTTAAGTCCAGCATGGACGAGGATGCAGTCGTTGAGTTCTATGTAATATTTGGCATTTTTCATCCAGTCGATATAGAACTTATTTATCTCGCGAGGACGTTTAGCGTTGAAACTCAGCAATGTTTTGTCACCACCGTTTCTTCTCCAGTCCTTTTCTAATTTACTGCGGAACAGAAATCTTTTCTGGTCGTCTTCCCAGGTTCTAATACAATAATCTTCATGATTACCTCTAAGGCAATTGACGTCAAAACCTGCATCTTGCAGACTGATGATATAATCAATGACGCCCTTGCTGTCGGGTCCACGGTCGATATAATCACCGAGGAAATAGACAGAGTCTTCCTTCGACAGAGAAATGACATTCTCTATCAAAGACTTCAAGGTTTTAGAATAACCATGAACATCAGGTATGACCCAACGATTTTTCATTTATTTAGCTTTACCTTGGTTAGCAACGCTTTCCATTTTACGTTTAATTTCTTCTTGGTCGCCGAGGAAGAAATGGTTTTGTAAATTCATATTGTCATCGAATTCGAATACGTAAGGAACAGCTGTTGGGATGTTGAACTTGATGATTTCTTCGTTTGTCATGCCGCGAAGTTCCTTAACGATGCCTCTCAATGAGTTGCCGTGAGCAACAACCATAACTTGGTCGTGGTTTTCGAAAGCTTTGAGGATAACGTCGTTATAGTAAGGCATAAGACGTTCGATAGTATCTTTCAATGACTCTGTCAAAGGGATTTGTTCGTCTGTGAGTTCTGCGTAACGAGCATCCATTCTTGGGCTTTTTGGGTCGTTCATTTCCAATGCTGGAGGTTGAACGTCGAAAGAACGACGCCATACTAAAACTTGTTCGTCGCCATATTTAGCAGCTGTGTCAGCTTTGTTCAAGCCTTGGATTGCGCCGTAGCTCTTTTCATTTAATCTCCAGCTCTTTTGAACAGGAAGCCAGTCCATATCCATAGCATCGAGAACGTTATTTAAAGTCTTGACAGCTCTTTTTAAATATGATGTGAAACATAATTCTGGTTTATAGTTTTCTTGTTTCAAGAGTTTGCCAGCTTCAAAAGCTTCTTCCAAACCTTTAGGGCTTAAGTCAACATCTGTCCAACCTGTGAAGAGGTTCAATTTATTCCATTCACTTTCTCCGTGACGAATTAAAATAAGTTTTTTCATCTTAGTATTTATTTAAGTTCTTAAAATTTTCGCATTGCAAAAATAATGATTTTTATCTTTATTACCTAGTTATTTTTTGTTAACAATTATCTCCTTTAATCTTAATTTTTTTTAACATTTCTTTTTAACTTTGTAAAAAAAAGTTATGAAGAGAATTTCTTTGTTTCTATTATATTTTTTCTTAATCAACTCACTATGTTTTTCTCAAGACATAAATCTTGAAGGCATTGAGATTCCTAACATTACAGAAGAAAGAAGTGACAGAGTCATAACACATAAAGGCTACACAGTCTCATATAATTACGACTGGAAAATTCCTAATTGGGTAGCTTATGAGCTTACATATTTGGAGGTTCAGGGCGAAGTGCCACGTTACGACAGATTCAAGCCAGACCCTATGGTGCCACAAGGCATGACTGCAACTACCAACGACTACAAACATTCCGGTTACGACAGAGGTCACATGGCTCCAGCAGCCGACATGAAATGGGATGAGCAGGTCATGAAAGAATCGTTCTATCTTTCAAACATTTGTCCTCAAAACCCTAACCTCAACGGAGGTGTATGGAAAGACCTAGAAGAACAAGTACGTGACCTCGCATCACAAAAAGGAAAGATATTCGTGGTGTGCGGCCCTATTGTAAATGATATTTCAAACACTATTGGAGAGAATAAAGTCGTTGTTCCTCAAGCGTTTTACAAAGTCTTATTGCAAGAAGAAAACGGCAAGATACATACTATAGGATTCGTTTATGAAAACGTAAGTGGCAGAAAACCAATGTCGACATACGCTATGACAGTAGATGAAGTGGAGAAACTGACAAAGATAGACTTCTTCCCTTCTCTGCCAAATAAAATTGAAAACAAAGTCGAGTCTGAAGTAGATTTCTCCCGATGGACTATTTCAAACAAATGATAAAATAAAACAGCTCATAAATCAGTTATATATTTAAAATTAAGACTATGAATATCAAGAGACATATAATTTTATTTTGCTTAATATTTTTTAGCATAACATCATTGTTCGCACAGAAAGTCATTCACGAATGGACAACACACGTTCCAGGTTTGAAAGTCATCAATGTTGAAAAGAGAGGCGAGATAATCTACGCTGCGACGCCTTACGAAATATTCTATTACAACACTGGCGACAATTCAATAAATAAATTGACCAAAGTCAATGGCTTATCCGATTTCGAAATCAATGTAATGCGCTACTATCCTCATGCTGATATGATTTTAATCGGATACTCCAACTCGAACATCGACATCATCGATAACAATAACAATATCATCAACATCAGCGACATCAAAAACAAAAGTATCTTAGGAGATAAAAATATCAACGAAGTCTATTTCATTGAAGACAAGGCATATTTATGTTGCGGTTTCGGCATCGTTGTCATCGACCTTAAGAAGATGGAAATTAGAGAGACTTATATGATGGGAGATAATGGCTCTTATTTGAATATCAACGATATTACCTTATATGACAACAAATTGTACGCTGCCACAAACAATGGCATCTATTACGCTGATTACGACAATAAAAACCTCGTTGACTTCTCTCAATGGACACACGACACCACATTGATTCACGACGATTTAAACTACTCCGAGATTGAGACATTTAACAAGCAGCTGATTGCGAACTATTCAATAAACAAGTATGACACAGACACCTTATTTGTATATGATGGCAACGAATGGAACTATCACGATTATGAGACACATTCAATCAAAAGAAGCATCAGAGCTTACGACGACAGACTTGTAATAGCCAACAATTACTCTGTAGTTGCTTTGGATACCAACAATAACATCATTCAATCATACAGCAAAAAATTAGAACCTTTTGATTGCATTTACGACAGAACGGAAAAAGTCTACTGGATTGCCGACAATAATAACAGCATCTTCAAACTCATACCTGGCAAGTCATGCGACCCTATCATTTTCAATGGTCCCTATAGCAATTTTGTTTTTGAATTGAAAACACGCGGCGAACAATTGTGGGTCGCTCCTGGAGGCTACTCTAGCATTTGGGCAAAAAACTGGACAAAACATGGCGTCTTTTACTATGTCAACGACGAATGGCACAATATAAACAGCACTAACACAGAGGCTTTTGATACCATATCAGACATAGTGTCTATTGCCATCGACCCAATCAACAACTCTAAAGTATATGTAGGCTCTTTCCATAGAGGAATTCTTGAATTTGAAAACTTCAAGTTAAAAAATATTTATGACGCAAGCAATAGCAGCCTCGGCAAGTTGGAAGAACTTGGCTATGTTTATGTCACAGGCATGGACTTCGACAGCAAAAATAACATGTGGATTGCAAATAGCCACACGGAAAATATGCTGTCAGTAAAGACGAACAAAGACGAATGGTATTCATTCAACATCGGATCAACAAATATCAGCAAGATTTTAGTTGACAAAAACAATTATAAATGGATTTTAACACGCGATGGCCAATTCATCGTCTTCAACGACAACAATACAATTTCCAACCCATACGATGATAAATACAAGGTTATCAGCACCAGACAAGGACAAGGAGGACTTCCTGATGTAGCGAATTGTATGGCAGTTGATAAAGATGGAACCGTTTGGATTGGAACCAACAATGGTCTCGCTCAATTCTATTCTACATCAAAAATTTTCAAGGATGGAGCAAACTACGATGCATCAAGAATATTAGTTCCAAGAAACGATGGTTCTGGTCAAGCCGATTACCTTCTCTCTGGAGAGTCGGTCCTTTCCATCTGCGTTGATGATGCTAACAATTTATGGGTAGGAACAAAGAATGGAGCTTTCTATATTTCCAACAATGGTCTAACAGAATATCATCATTTTACACAAGATAATAGTCCTTTGTTATCAAACACTATAAATAATATTGCAATCAATAAATATGGTGATATTTTCTTTGGCACCGACAAAGGCATCATTTCATTAAGAGGCAGAGCGACAGAAGGCAAGAAGACAAATTCTGATGTGGTAGTATATCCAAATCCTGTCAGAAAGGGATATACCGGTTTAGTTGGCATCAAAAACCTTGTGGCAAATTCTTTGGTAAAAATCACCACTGTCGATGGTTCTTTTGTGACACATCTCTATTCAGAAGGAGGACAAGCCATTTGGGATTGCACAAATATCAATGGTGAGAAAGTAACTCCTGGCGTTTATCTCATTTTTGTCACTGACAAAAACGGCGCAGAAACATTCGCAACGAAAATACTTATAATGTAATGGCGAAAATTACTATCAAGACACGAGCTATTGTGTTACAATCTATTAAATATGGTGACAGTAGCCTCGTCGTAAAGATGTTCACCGAAGAAGAAGGTCTGCAGTCGTTTATGGTAAAAGGCGTCTTTGGTAAAAAATCAAAGATGAAAGCAGCTCTTTTTCAAAACATGACGCTGCTTGATATTGTAGCCGATACTAGCACCAACAGCCTCGGATTCATCAAAGAGATTTCTTTGTCTCATTATTATAAAACCCTTTGTACTGACATTAAAAAATCGACTATCGTAATATTTGTCAGTGAACTATTATCTAAGTCTATCAGCGAAAGTGAAAGCGATACAGAGCTTTTCAACTACGTCCATAGCTCTATGTTATGGCTCGATGATGCCACTTCAGATTATGCCAACTTCCCTATAATATTCGCGTTGAGACTAAGCAGATATCTAGGTTTTTATCCAAATATCGACACCTATTCCGAAGAATCAAGTTTTGATTTATTAGATGGAAATTTCAAAACATACCACAACGACATCTATCAAATCGACAGCGAATTAAGCAAATGCTTTTATGAACTATGTAGGTCTAACAATGACAATTTAACTATTAACAATGCTACAAGACGTAGCTTATTGGAAGCCATTGTGACATATTATAAACTTCACGCTGATAATGTGAGAGACATCAAGTCGTATGAGATTTTAAGGACGCTACTTGATGTATAAATCAAAATCTCAGAAACTCAAAATCTCAGAAACTCAAAATCTCAGAAACTCAAAATCTCAGAAACTTAGAAACTTTAGTGTCAATTCGTGGACAAAAAAAGGCGTCATTTGACGCCCTTATATTATTTTATTCTTTTAAGAATGCTGATTTCTGATGGTGTGAGGAATCTCCAGTGACCACGTGGGAGGTTTTGTTTTGTGAGACCTGCGAACATCACTCTGTCGAGTTTCACCACTTCATATCCGAGGCTTTCGAAGATACGACGGACGATATGGTTACGGCCTGAGTGTATTTCGATTCCCACTTCACGTTTTGTTGGATCATCAACGACCCAGTCGATAGCATCTACTTCGATAGGACCATCTTCGAGGATAAGGCCTTCTCTTATCTTCATCAAGTCGTTTTTAGTGAGAGGTTTATCGAGTGTTGCATGATAAAGTTTCTTCACTTCGTGGCTTGGATGAGTGAGAGTTTTAGCGAGGTCGCCGTCGTTAGTAAGGAGGAGGAGACCTATTGTATTTCTATCCAAACGACCGACAGGGTAGATACGTTCTTGGCAAGCGCCTTCTACGAGTTCCATAACAGTGTGACGTTCATATGGGTCGTCAGATGTTGTGATAACTCCTTTAGGTTTGTTAAGAAGTACATAGCGAAGTTTTTCGCGGTTAAGAGTTTCGCCGCCATAAACCACTTTGTCAGTTGTATTGACTTTAGTACCTAATTCTGTTACTACGACTCCGTTCACTGATACTGCGCCAGCGAGGATGAGGTCATCAGCTTCACGGCGTGAGCAGATGCCAGAGTCGGCGAGGTATTTGTTAAGACGGATTTGTCCAGTAGCTCTTGGTCTGTCGTAGAGTGGGTCTTTTTCTCTTCTTTTGAAGCCACCACCGCCACGGCGTTCGGTACCTTTATGTTCAAAACCTTTACGTTCTGGTCTGTCATCGCGACGACCTTTGTTTTCGAAGCTACGCTCGTTACGAGCAGCGCCTCTAGCATTACGACGATTGCCGTATTGATTTTCATTGTCACGACCTTCGTCGAATCCTCTCTTAGGACGGTCTTCACCGAATCCTTTTTTTGGACGACGTTCGTCTTGACTTCTGAAGTTGCGATTCTCATCGCGTTCATCTCTTCTTTCTCTTACAGGTCTGTCACCAAACATTTTGCCTCTGCCGCCGAAGCCTGACTCTCTTCTGTCGTCATCTCTTCTTGGTCTGAAGCTCTTTCTTGGTCTTTCACTATCGCCATCGCGGCGAGATGCCTGTTCTCTTTCAAACTGCTCTAATCTTTCTTCACTGAATCTGCGTACACCGGCAGTCTTTCTTGTGGCAATACGAGTACGTTTGCCTTTGTTACCTTCGTTGTTCATGTTAATGTGAAAAATTACTTTTTTGAGTCGGCAAAGATACGAATTATTTTTTAACCTTTGACTGATGAACTTTGACTATAAAAGTTTTTTTTAGCAGTCTTGTCAGTATCAAAAATCAGAGTCAAAAGTCTCAAAATCATTTCGCAATAACTATCCCTAACTCCTGATTTATTTTAATTCTCAAATCGTCAAGTTTTTTCTTCTTGACAAGAAGTGCAAATTGATCTTCTGCATCTTGAGTTTCCATAATCTGTCGCGTCAGCTCGTTCCTCTTTTCATCAAGGACCATATCCTTAAATCTCAATACTGAAGTAACGACCAATTTAGACAAAACGTCTTCTTCTGTCTTCACCTTTATCTCTTTCCTATTCCAGTCGTCAAGTTTATACGGAGAGCTCAACAGAGTGGCTGCCAATTCCGATATCTTAGAATTTTCATGCGACACAAAATATTGTTCCTTAGGCAGCGGACCTTCATCCAGTGCTCTGTCAAAAATATCGAATATGATTCTATGCGTCTCATCCTTAAACAATAAATCATCATTTTTCAAGTCATCGACAATCAAGGATGCTACGCTAACCTTATATATGATAGGATTATTATTCTCATCTATGCCATCGATATCTATTTCAGTATCGCCATACATCAGAAGAAGCTTCACCAATTCCTGTTCTTGATAAAAACCAGTTGGAACAGCATTCACATTCAGATTCTGAGGTTCTGTCTTAACTTCTTCTACAATAATATCTTGATGTCCTTGTTGTGGATTATTCTTTCTTATCTTTGCTCGAAGCTGCTTATTCAGCTCGTTCATCAACGACTGTTCTGGCATATCCATCAAACGACTACATTCTTTAATATATGTAGCACGGAATATAGCGTCTGGAACAACAGAAATTGTATTGACAATATCCTTTACAACTTCAGCCTTTTTGATAGGATTATTAGCGGCATCTTTAAGAAGCAGCTGTGTCTTGAAGCTTATGAAGTCTTTAGCATTATTTTCTATATAAGCCCTAACCTCCTCTATCGGATGATGCTGTACAAAAGAATCCGGGTCTTCATCAGGTGGCAAAAGCACTATTCTGACATTCATCCCTTCTTCTAGAATCATATCTGTTCCACGCAAAGCTGCATGAATGCCAGCATTGTCGCCATCATATAGTATTGTGATATTCTTTGTATAACGACTTATGAGACGAATCTGTTCTGTAGTCAATGATGTTCCAGAACTTGCCACAGTATTTTCTATACCAGCCTGATGCATGCTCAACACATCGGCATAACCTTCTACAAGTATACATTCATCAAGACGGCTTATCTCATTTTTAGCGAAATAGATTCCATAAAGAGTCTGGCTTTTGTTATATATCTCCGACTCTGGTGAGTTAAGATATTTAGCTTTTGTCTTGTCGCCGCTCAAGATACGAGCTCCGAAACCGATGACTTTTCCTGTCAGGTTATGTATCGGAAATATGACACGACCTTGATATTTGTCATACATTCTCTCTTCATTACCTGAAGCGAGTCCTATCTTCAGAAGCAAATCTTTAGAGTAGCCATTTTTGACAGCATATTGTATGAAAGCATCACGTTGGTTGAGGCAATAGCCAAGCTGAAATTTATCTATAATAGCATCACGGAAACCACGTTCTCTGAAATAAGACATACCAACGGCCAGACCTTCTTCGTCATTTTTCATTGTATTTGAAAAATACTGTTGAGCGAAAGTGTTGATGTTAAACATTTTCTCACGCTCATTCTGAGCCATCAGTTCCTCTGGCGACTGTTCTTTTTCTTCTATTATGATACCATATTTATTGGCAAGATAACGTAAAGCCTCTGGATAAGAGTAATGTTCATGCTCCATGATAAAGCGCACCGAGTCGCCGGCTTTACCGCAGCCGAAACATTTGAAGATACCTTTAGCCGGCGACACAATGAACGATGGTGTCTTCTCCTTATGAAAAGGACAAACGCCAATAAGGTTAGCTCCTCTTTTCTTAAGGCTGACAAAATCAGAGACAACTTCTTCTATACGAACAGTGTCAATGATGCTCATTATAGTGTCTTGTGGTATCATCAAAATTACTATTTGTTGTTAATATTAAAAACAAATACCCAAACGTATGCTAAAACTCATGGCGACCTTAGTATTTTCAGTATTGAAAAAATGCCATAACTCAAAGCCATGATGGTAATATGTATCAGCAGGAGTACCAGAAGCATAACCGCCACCAACCCAAAAGTCGGCAAGAAAACGTTTATACACATACTGATATCCAATAGTTCCAAGGAAAGCTGTATTATTAGCAAGCGTACGTGTTCCATCAATCTTGCTATTGTATGAATAATGAGAATAAACCACTTCTGGTCTAAGATAAAATCCCATCAAGGACTGTTTTTGGTTCTCATTTAAGAAAAATTTATGACCATAACGCATCGTATATCCTTTAGGATTATTTTGATATTTATCGTGACCAGCGCCTATGACACTAGCACACCATTCTCCACTTTGACGAATATTAGGGAAAGACCTTTCATATGATAGCTTTGTACTACCTGATATCCATGACAGAAATGTTATCTTAAAAGAATTGCGATAATCTTTCTGAAAATATGGAGCCGGCTGTTTAGCTTGAACCATATTTGCCGCCATAAACATAAATAAAATAATGAAACAAACTTTCCTTTTCATCCTGAACATATTATTTGTTATACAATTTCATTGCGTCTAGCATAAACGAATATACGATGGTTAAATTTTAAACAAAAGACAAAAATAACATTTTTTACAATTGTTTAAAATATTGGTAGAATTATCTTCTATGACAGAAATGTGGAAGAAACTTTTAGATATGTTACAAAAAACCCCTCACTTGAACCGAGATTCAAGTGATGACCTTATATCTTTTTCCTCGTTTAAATTCTGAAAATACCACTTTTCGCTCAAGGAGAAGTAAATCCTACTTCTATTAGAAACCATTAAGCATCCAAATTGAAGTAACTTCAATATAAAATCATTCGGGGTGTTTTATGAGTGCAAAAATACGATTAGTTTTTGATAATCAAATAAAAAAATTACTTTTTTACATCATATTATTTTCTTCTGCTTCTTATCCTCATTATATCAGTATAGTTAACGCTTCCTTTTATACATTCTCATCACTATATAGACAAATATTTCTCTACATTTTTGACGACTATTCCTAATCTAAGTTCAAACGCCTCTTCCGTTGCAAAACCTATATGAGGCAACAACATAGTGTTTGGAGCCGACAACAAAGGGTTGTCTTTTGAAATAGGATGTTCTGTGTCATAGACATCTATAGCTGCACCTGCTATTCGTCCATTTTTCAATGCTTCTGCTAGATTATTCGTATTTACAACCGGACCTCTCGCTGCATTTATTATTACAGCTGATTCCTTCATCAAATTTATTTCCTCAGCGGATACGAAATTGCGTGTCTCATTGTTAAGCGCAATATGCAATGTTATTATATCCGACTCTTTAAATAAAGTCTCTTTATCAACCAAAGTGACTCCTTCCACTTCCTTTGGAGTTCTGTTCCATGCTATCACCTTACAGCCAAATGCCTGTGCCAACTTTGCTGTTCTCTGACCTATAGCTCCAAGTCCAACAACTCCAACTGTTTTACCAGAAATTTCTCTACCTGGTGACAATGGCAGTCCTTCACAACTTCTTGTTATCTTGTCATTTTCTATAACATGACGATACAATCCTATCATCATGCATATCGCTTCTTCTGCAACTGCCTCTGTTGAATATCCTGCAGCATTATTAACTAATATCCCCTTCCTTTCACACTCTTCCAAATCTATATGATCTAAACCTGTAAATGCTATTGACAACATTTTCACATTAGGACATGCGTCAAAAAAGTCTTTACGTAATGGCATATTACTTTCTACGACAATATCAGCATCCTTAGCTCTCTCTATATTTTTCTCAGGACATCTATCGCTATATATAACAACCTCATGTCCTTGTCTTCTTAATTTCTCACATTCTCTTTCTATCTTTTCAACAGAAAGTCCTAGTGGTTCCAAAAACACTATCTTCATAATTGTAAATTTTATTTCAATGTACAAAGGTAATGTTTTTTACTATCGGTATAAGATGCCTCTTTAAAAATAAACATTCAAAAAAATATCTATGATAAAGAGGCTTTATACCACAAAAAACCAAATTTTATGAAATATTATGAAATACGAAATATCACGAATCTCCCGACTGCTCTTGTTCATCATTACTTGAACGATCTATCAATAAAAATTCATTCATTATTATCTCCGTAATATAATTCTTCTTACCATCTTTCTCGTAAACCCTAGTCTTTAATCGACCTTCTATGGCAATTTTCTTACCTTTTCTAATATACTTCTCAGCCTGCTCTGCCGTTTTTCCCCATGCCACTATGTTATGCCATGACGTCTCTTGTTCCAACACATGATTATCATTATAGAAATAATCATTCGTTGCCATACTGAATTTAACGATTTTCTTTGTCCCAAAAGTCTTAGTCTCTGGATCCATACCTGGACGCCCAATCAATTGTACTGAATTTTTTAAAGTTCCCATATCTTTTAATTTATCGGTTTCACAATGCAAAGATATTATGGGTACTAAAATTTAGTCGTATGAAAAACGGATAATTTAAATATTAAGCGCAACCTCCTACATATTAAACACTTACAAGTAGAAGTCTATTATACAAAATCTTATTAAATTTTAACATTCATATTAAAGCCAATGTATATCAGCAACTTACTTATCATAAGATACTGAAAGCCATATGTCACCCAATCTATATGAGTCTATTACAACATTGTTATTAAGGACATTTTTGATATCTTTGGTTATGCCGCTGCCAAATTTCTTAAACACAGCCTCTTTCCTCGTCCATAACTTATAAAATTCATCGGCTTGATTGTCACTACAATGTAATAGATTCAACTCTTGTTCATTACATATATATTCTGCCAGAGACTCTTTATATTCCTTTATTTCTTCAATGTCAATGCCGACTTCTTTACGAGACAAAACGCAACACACTGCATTTTTACAATGACTTAAATTAAAATGCCATCCAGGGTAATTTTTCAAAAATGGCTTCTGGTGTTCTCCATAAAAAAATTCAGGCATCTCATCAAAAACGCCTTCCTCACGCAATGCATGTATCAATAAAAGATATGCCAAAGCGCATTGTATCCTTCCTTTTAAAAACCTATAATTCAACATTTTGTCCTTTCTCCATTGAGGAAAGAAAGACAAACAATTCTCGATAAGAGTTTCATCGAAAGAATCAATGCCGTTGACAATATAGATTTTCATATTGCAAAGATATGCTTTTTGACTATCAAATAATAATATCATTCGAACAATTATTAACATTCTCTTGTTAAGCAAAAAAACAACAACAATTATGATAGAATTACCTAAATTACCGTACAAAAGAGATGCTTTAGAACCACACATCTCTCAGAGAACCATCGACTTTCATTATGGTCAGCATCATGCTGGTTATGTTAAAAACCTCAACAATCTAATCGAAGGTTCACAATTTGAAACTATGAGCCTTGAAGAAATCATCAAGAAAAGCGAAGGCTCCATTTTCAATAATGCTGCTCAGGTATGGAATCACACTTTCTATTGGCACTGCATGACACCTGAACCCAACACTAAACCCCAAGTCAAACTCCTCAACGCTATCGAACGCGACTTCGGAAGCTTCGAAAACTTCAAACAGTTATTCATAAAACAAGCAGCCACTTTATTCGGATCTGGCTGGCTCTGGCTCGTAGAAGACAATAACGGCAGATTGTCACTCATGCAGACAAACAATGCTGAAACTCCACTCACTCACGAAGGCTTAAAACCTCTTCTAACCTGCGACGTCTGGGAACATGCCTATTATCTCGACCAACAAAATCTACGACTAGCTTATCTTAACGAATTCTGGCAAATCATAAACTGGCAGTTTGTCGAGAAAAACATGTAATAATTTTGAATGTTTAAAAATAATCTTCTCGTTTCAAATTAATTTTCAATTAACAAAAAAATATCTTTCTTCTTTCGAAAAAAATATTACCTTTGCCAATTGTATTGAATTATCGTTCAACAATTTGTAAACGAGCACATGATGATTCAACAATCATTAATTATTTTTAAACATTCTTTATTTATGAGAAAATCTTTACAATCGGTGTTATTTTTTGCACTACTATTTTGCGGTCTAAACTTAAATGCTCAAGACGCAACCACACCTAACGTAAGCGTCGACAGAGGTGAAAACTTTACAGTTGTTAAAGTCCTCGATAGCTACAACTGGCCTTACGACATCTCCAACAACAAGCAACATGTCGTTATCCAAGGTTTCGGTGCCGTTGATGGTTACTACTGGTCAGAAGAAACTGGTGTTGTTGCATTGACAGGATACCCTTACGCAGTATCTGACAAAGGTATCGTTGCTGGTACTTATACTAATGGTGTCGGCATGAATGTTGGCGGATTATGGTCTGCTGAGACAAAAAAATGGGAATTCCTGGGAATGAACCCTGACATGCCAGAATATTCAACTGTAGAAGGTGACACTGAATATAATGGCGCATGGTCCATGACAAACGACGGAAGCATCGTCGGCGTTATGCAAGTTTATCCTGACTGGTCAACATCATCATATCTCTGGACAAAAGAAGATGGTTACAAAAAAATGTCTAACGGCGTTTCTCAACAAACAAGACCTAACGCTATCAGCGACAATGGCAAAGTAGTCGCAGGATTCGCTGCTCACGAAACAAAAGGCGAATGGACACCTTGCTACTGGATTGACGGAGAAATCTACAGATTCCCTCACCTCTTCGGAGAAGCCCTCAATGTATCTCATAATGGCAATTACGTATGCGGTTATTTGTTAAACAACAGATGTTTCATTTATGACATTCCTAATGACAAACTTGTTGAAGTACCAAATACCCTCGAACCTGGAAATTCATTATCAGCAACTTGCGTAACAGACAATGGTATCATATTCGGTCACTCAGATGCTGGCTCTCCTATAGAAAGAAATGCTTTCGCCTATATCGGTGGCGAATTGATGTATTTTACAAAATACTTAACATTAAAAGGTATTGAAAATGCTGAAAACTGGACAATATACAGCATAACAAACGTCACTGCTGACGGCAACACTTTCATTGGCGGCGGTGTTATCGACGGTCAGGAATGCTCTTTCTTATTAACTTTAGAAGACAATGCATGTGAAGCTCCTAAAAACTTGACTTACACCATCGAACAGCCTAACCATGACGATATTATCCTCAACTGGGAAGCTCCTGAAAATGCAGAAAATGTAACTTATAACATTTACATTAACTACACTGGTGCTCCTTTTGCAGAAGGCATCACTGAAACAACTTTCACCTTCGACAACATGGAATCTGGCGAATACCTATTCTTAGTTAGAGCCAACTATAACAATGGCGAATGCCTTTCGGAAATCTCAAATGTTGTTAGACCAACAGTATACCCTTGCGCTGAAAAAGATAAATGCGAACTTACAATCGCTGCAACAGATATGTACAATGACGGTTGGGACTTCGGTTATATAAGCATTAAAGGCTCATTGAGCGATTTAGAATATAAAGCTGAATTATCAGACCTCGGCGACCCAAGCAAACCTGTGATAATTCCATTTGAATTATGCTCAGATACTTACCAATTCACATGGGTTCCTGGCAACTGGGACGAAGAAATAGGCTTCGCAATATATTTCCAAGATGAAGAATTATACAGAGTTAACATCGGCGACATAGATACTACATTCAAGAAAAAACCTATGTTCTTCGAATATGAGTTGGCTTGTGAAATAGATACTACAAACATCTCTACATCATTAGAATCATCTTTTGAAATATATCCTAATCCTGTCAATGACAGACTCTTTATAAAAACAGAAGCTATCGTTGATGAAGTTGAGATTTTAGATGTCTTTGGAAGACAAATGTCAACAGCTAAAAACCAAATTCCAACAGTCATCGATGTGACAAAGCTTAACAGCGGAGTTTATTTCATCAGAATGAACACAAACAAATGTGAAATAATAAAACGTTTCGTTAAATAATAAAAACATTTGTTATTTATACAGTAAGACGCTATATTAATAATGTATAGCGTCTTT